>DBVT01000035.1:8991-9250 GCA_002308775.1 Mageeibacillus sp. UBA1257 | reverse complement strand
GTGATCGGAGAGGTAACCGCCGAAAAGCTCGAAATATTAAGGGAAGCAGATCAGATCTTCAGGGAAGAGGTCGAAAAAAGCGGTCTTTCGTCGATGACGAACCAGTATTTCGTCGTTTTAACAGATACGAGATCTGTCGGAGTAAAAGGCGACGCGAGAGTGTACGGTTATGTCGCGGCGGTGAGAGCTGTCACCACGGACGATTTTATGACTGCGGAATGGACCAGACTTCCGTACGAGTTGCTCGCAGACGTAAGCA
>DBVT01000035.1:7741-8980 GCA_002308775.1 Mageeibacillus sp. UBA1257 | reverse complement strand
CAGGATAATGAACGAAGTTGCAGGCATATCGAGGGTGGTATACGACATTACATCCAAACCGCCTGCAACAGTCGAATGGGAGTGAAGATTCAGAAATTGATCTGAGTAAAAAGCGTCAAACGATTAAAGAGGAGATGATCACATGACAAAGTATATTTTCGTGACGGGAGGAGTCGTCTCAGGCCTCGGAAAAGGTATAACTGCGGCGTCGCTCGGAAGACTTTTGAAGGCGAGAGGGTTCAAAGTAGCGGCTCAAAAACTCGACCCGTATATCAACGTGGATCCGGGTACCATGAGCCCCTATCAGCACGGCGAAGTCTATGTTACTGAGGACGGCGCGGAAACGGACCTCGATCTGGGACACTACGAGCGCTTCATCGACGAAGACCTCAACAAGTTTTCCAACCTCACGACGGGCAGAGTGTACTGGAACGTTTTAAACAAGGAGAGAAGGGGAGAATACCTCGGCTCGACTGTTCAGGTCATCCCTCACATAACGAACGAGATAAAAGAATTCGTCTACAGAGTGGGCAAGCATTCAGACGCCGACATTGTTATAACAGAGATCGGAGGAACGATCGGCGACATCGAATCACAACCTTTTATAGAGGCAGTGAGACAGATATCTCTCGAGGTCGGAAGGGAGAACAGCCTGTTTATCCATGTGACGCTCGTGCCTTATCTTCACGCTTCCGAAGAGCACAAATCGAAGCCGACACAGCACTCGGTGAAAGAACTCCAGGGGATGGGAGTCAACCCGAATATCATCGTTTTACGGTGCGACGAGCCTCTTGAGGAATCGATCTTCCAGAAAATCGCTCTGTTCTGTAATGTTAAAAAGGACTGCGTTATCGAAAACGTGACCCTTCCGTGCCTCTATGAAGCTCCGCTGATGCTCGAAAAATCGAACTTTTCCGAGGTCGTCTGCAGAGAACTCGGACTTCCTTCGGGAGAATGTGATCTGACGGAATGGAAAGAGATGGTCGAAAAAATCAAATCGAGGCCCAATAACGTAAAAATAGGCCTCGTGGGCAAATACGTGGGGCTTCACGACGCATACCTTTCCGTCGCCGAAGCTCTCAAACACGCAGGATATTTTCACAATTGTGACATAGACATAAACTGGCTCGATTCCGAGGAGATAACTGCCGAAAACGTGGAAGAAAAACTCTTCGGGCTTGACGGCATCATAGTTCCGGGAGGTTTCGGAAGCAGAGGAATAGAAGGCATGATCATCTC
>DBVT01000035.1:6543-7717 GCA_002308775.1 Mageeibacillus sp. UBA1257 | reverse complement strand
GGCATGCAGGTGGCTGTCATCGAATACGCGAAAAATGTTGCGGGGATATCAGACGCGAATTCAGGCGAATTCGACGAGCAGTGCAAACACAAAGTGATAGATTTTATGCCTGGTCAGAGCGATGAGATCGACAAAGGAGGGACGCTGAGACTTGGCGCGTATCCGTGTGTGATAGCCGAAGGCACGAAAATGGAGCATTTTTACGGCAAAAAAGAGATCTCCGAAAGGCACAGACACAGATATGAATTCAACAACGATTACAGAGAGATACTTAAAGAAAAAGGCCTCACATTGAGCGGAGAATCCCCGGACGGGAGGCTGATAGAGACCGTTGAACTGACAGACAGGCCTTTCTACATAGGCGTTCAATATCATCCGGAATTCAAGAGCCGTCCGAACAGGCCTCATCCCCTGTTCAAGGGATTCATAGGAGCAGCGATAGAAAAGTCAAAAGAGGACGCAGAATGAGTATCCATGAAGAGTGCGGCGTTTTCGGAATATTTTCAAATATCCGGACAGACGTTTCCAAAATCGCATATTACGGTCTTAACGCGCTTCAGCACAGGGGGCAGGAGAGCTGCGGCATAGTTGTGAACGACGACGGGCTTTTTACCTCGCACAAGGATCTCGGGCTTGTGAACGACGTTTTTACTAAGGAGATACTTTCCTTGATGCCGGAAGGCAATATGGCCGTAGCGCATACGAGATACGCGACGACGGGAGGAAGAAGCCGCAGAAACTGCCAGCCCATAGAAGTCGACCATCAGAAGGGTAAAATGGCCCTTGCGCACAACGGAAACATCTCAAACGCCGCGACGCTCCGAAACGAACTGGAGCTCCAGGGAGCGATCTTTCACACGTCAAGCGACACGGAGATCATCGCGTATCTGATCACAAAAGAAAGGCTCAGGACGTCATCGATCGAGGATGCGGTGAGCGGCGCGATGAATATGCTCGAAGGGGCGTATTCGATCGTGATGATGTCGTCACAAAAGCTGATCTGCCTGCGCGATCCAAACGGTTTCAGACCTCTTTGCTACGGCAAAACGGAGGACGGCATTTACGTTGTTTCATCGGAAAGCTGTGCCTTAAAAGCTGTAGGAGCGTCATTCGTAAGGGACATCGAGCCCGGGGAGATAATGATTTTTTCGAGCGAAGGGATCTCATCTGACAG
>DBVT01000035.1:691-6480 GCA_002308775.1 Mageeibacillus sp. UBA1257 | reverse complement strand
GATATGACAGCTGTCCAGTCGTCGAGGATAAAAGCCGGAGAGATACTCTCAAGGAAACATCCCGTGGATGCCGACGTTGTGATAGGCGTGCCCGATTCCGGCCTCGATGCGGCTCTGGGCTACAGTATGCAGTCGGGAATACCTTACGGGATAGGACTCATCAAAAACAAATACATAGGCAGGACATTTATCGCTCCCGACGAGAGAACAGACAAAGTGAGACTGAAGCTCGCCGCAGTCGAAGAAGCCGTAAAAGGCAAAAGGATAGTCCTCATAGACGACTCCATAGTCAGAGGTACTACCAGCAACAGGATAGTCAGAATGCTCCGTGACGCAGGCGCCAGGGAGATCCATATGAGGATATCGTCGCCTCCGTTTTTGCACCCCTGTTTTTACGGGACGGATATAGATTCGAGCGAGCATCTGATCGCGAGAAACCATACGCCGGAGGAGATAGCGGAGATGACAGGTGCTGATTCGCTGGGCTTTTTACCTGTAGAGGATTTGTGTGAGCTGACGGGTAAAAAGAATTATTGTGCGGCGTGTTTCGACGGTAATTATCCTACTCCCGTACCGGAAGATACGAGAAAAGAAAAATTCGAGAGAAGGCTTTCCGAATGTTGAATGAATATTTTGACAAAAAGATCATAATGTCAGACGGGACCGAATTTTACGGTCATTCTTTCGGAAGCGACGAAGAAAAAGCGCTTGAACTCGTTTTCAACACGTCGATGACAGGCTATCAGGAGATCATGTCAGACAAATCGTATACGGATCAGGCAGTGGTCATGACTTACCCGCTGATAGGCAATTACGGCATGGCGGACGACGATTACGAATCGGAGACTCCCTCCGCGGGGGCGCTGATAGTCAGAGAGTACAACGACGAGCCTTCGAATTTCAGAAGCCGCGAGACACTTTCGGCAGTCATGAAAAGACACGGAGTCGCGGGCGTTTGCGGAGTAGATACGAGGAAACTCACGAGGATGATAAGAGACCGCGGATCGTCGATCGCCCTGATCACCGACGCGACCGTCACAAAGAGCGACGGTCTTGAAAGGCTGTCGAAAATATGCGTTCCGAAGGACTCCGTGCGGCGCGCGAGCAGAAAAAATACGCAGACATACGGCGAACGCATTGGGATCGATCAAAAAAAGATAGTATTGATAGACTGCGGCGTAAAAGAAAATATCATAAGAGATCTTGTGAAACAGGGATGCACGGTAACGGCGGTACCGTGGAACACTTCCTACGGAAAAATAATGAGCCTTGATCCGGACGGAGTCCTGATATCAAACGGCCCGGGCGATCCGGAGGATGTGCCCGAAACGATAAATACTGCGAAAAAACTGATAGGAAACATACCCGTTTTCGGTATCTGTCTCGGTCATCAGATCATATCTCTTGCGTGCGGCGCATCCACATACAAAATGAAATTCGGCCACCACGGAGGCAACCATCCGGTAAAGGATCTGGAAACGGGAAGGATATCTGTAACATCCCAGAACCACTCATACGCTGTCGATCCGGACAGTCTCGGAAAGACGATCCTGAAGGTCACTCATCTGAATCTGCTGGACAGTACCGTAGAGGGCGTAAAAAGCGACAAGTACCCTGTTTTCTCCGTACAATACCACCCCGAAGCTGCGCCGGGGCCTACTGAAAGCGGATATCTTTTTAACAGTTTTATCGAATTGATCGGGAAGGTGAAAAGCTATGGCTAAGCGCAGTGACATACACAAAATACTGGTCATCGGATCAGGACCGATAGTGATCGGCCAGGCTGCAGAATTCGATTACGCAGGGACTCAGGCATGTCTTGCGCTCAAAGAAGAAGGCTACGAGGTAGTACTCTGCAATTCAAATCCGGCGACAATAATGACAGACACATCGATCGCCGACAAAGTGTATATGGAACCGCTGACGCTGGAATACATTGCGAAGATCGTAAGATTTGAAAGACCTGACGCCATTTTACCGAATATCGGAGGACAGACCGGGCTTAATCTCGCGATACAGCTTGAGAAAAAAGGCATACTTAAAGAATGCAAAGCGGAATTGCTCGGGACCGGAGTTGACTCGATAGAAAAGGCTGAGGACAGAGAAAAATTCAAGGAGCTTTGCGAAGGACTCGGAGAGCCCGTGCTCCCGTCGGATATCGCGGATTCACAGGAAAAAGGCCTTGCGATAGCACGTAAAATAGGTTTCCCGGTGGTCCTTCGACCCGCTTTTACTCTCGGCGGTACCGGGGGCGGATTTGCCGGGAACGAGGAGGAATTCATGCCGATAATGAAGAACGCCATCGAAGCGTCGCCGGCAGGAGAAGTCCTTATAGAGAGAAGCGTAAAAGGCTTCAAGGAGATCGAATACGAGGTCATCAGGGACAAAAACGACACGGCAATAACGGTCTGCAATATGGAAAATCTGGATCCGGTAGGAATACATACGGGCGATTCTGTGGTCGTCTGTCCTTCACAGACACTCACCAACAAAGAATACCAGATGCTGAGAGACAGCGCTCTCAAGATAATCAGAGCGCTTAAAATAGAAGGCGGCTGCAATGTCCAGTTCGCGCTCGATCCGAAATCGTTCGACTATTATCTTATAGAAGTAAATCCGAGAGTCTCAAGGTCGTCTGCCCTCGCGTCAAAAGCGAGCGGCTATCCGATCGCCAGAGTCTCCGCGAAAATCGGAGTGGGAATGACGCTCGACGAGATCATGCTGGCGAACACTCCCGCCTGTTTTGAACCGTCGCTCGACTATGTCGTGACAAAGCTTCCGCGTTTTCCGTTTGACAAATTCACCGATGCAGACAACAGGCTCTCGACTCAGATGAAGGCGACGGGAGAGACTATGAGCGTCGGAAGGACTTTCGAAGAAAGCCTCTTAAAGGGCATCAGGTCGCTCGAAACGGGCGCGTTTCACATACATCTGGGAAAGTTCGACGGATACACGCAGGAGCAGCTGGAGGAATATATCAAAGAGGGAAGAGACGACAGGCTTATGGCGATCGCGGAGCTGATGAGAAGAGGCTGCGGAACAGACCTGATCGCTGAAATTACAGGCATAGACAGCTTTTTCCTCCGGAAAATAAAAAATATCGTCAGCGAAGAAAACGCTCTCAAAAACGCCCCGAATGATATAAAAGAACTTCAAAATGCAAAAAAAGAAGGCTTTTCCGACTGCGAGATCGCTTTGCTCTGGAACAAAACGGAAAGGGAGATCAGGAAACTCAGAAGGTCGGAAGGCATAATACCCGTCTACAAAATGATCGATACTTGCGCATCTGAATTTGAAAGCTATGTGCCGTATTTTTACTCTACATATGAAGAAGAGAACGAATCATTCGTATCAGGTAAAAAGAAAGTGATCGTGCTCGGCTCCGGTCCGATCAGGATAGGCCAGGGGATCGAATTCGACTATTCAACAGTTCACGCCGTAAAAACGCTGAAGGAACTGGGCTACGAGGCGATAGTGATAAACAACAATCCCGAGACTGTCTCAACGGATTATACATGTTCTGACAAGCTCTATTTCGGACCGCTTTGCGAAGAAGACGTTATGGATATAATAGACCTCGAAAAGCCCGAGGGAGTAATAGTGACTTTCGGAGGCCAGACGGCGATCAATCTCGCCGACAAACTCAAGGAAAACGACGTAAAAATCATCGGAACAGACTGTGACGCGATAGACAGGGCAGAAGACAGAGACCTTTTTGAAAAACTGCTGATCTCTCTCGATATACCGGAACCGCGCGGAGAGGCAGTGACGTGTATAGAAGACGGGATCGAAGCGGCGAGAAGAATAGGTTATCCCGTTCTCGTGCGTCCGAGTTTCGTGCTCGGCGGAAGAGCCATGCAGATAGTCGCGAAGGACAGGGACATGTACGAATATCTTAAAACAGCTGTCGAAGTAGACGAGGACAGACCGGTGCTCGTAGATAAGTACATTCGCGGAAAAGAAGTCGAAGTTGATGCCGTATGCGACGGGCATGATGTTTTTGTCCCCGGGATAATGGAACTCGTGGAGAGAACAGGCGTTCACTCAGGCGATTCCGTCAGCGTCTATCCGTCGTACTCACTTACAGACAACGTAAAAAACACGATCCTGACATACACTAAAAAACTGGGGCTCGGGATAGGGATAGTAGGACTTTTCAACATACAGTTCATAGTGGACAGCGAAGAAAAAATATACATTATCGAAGTTAATCCGAGATCTTCGAGGACAGTACCTTTCCTCTCGAAAGCGACCGGTTACCGGATCGCAGATATCGGCACGAAGGTCATGCTCGGCATCTCGCTCAAGGAACAGGGAATATTTAAACTGTATCCGCCTGAGAAGAAGCGCTATTACGTAAAAGTTCCCGCATTTTCATTCTCAAAACTGAAGGGAATGGACGCCTATCTTTCGCCCGAAATGAAATCCACGGGAGAGGCGATAGGCTACGACGACAAGCTGCGGCGCGCGGCTTACAAAGCGCTCACGGCTTCCGGTCTTACGTTAAAAAATTACGGAACGGTCCTTGTGAGCGTAGCTGACGAGGACAAGGAAGAGACGGTCCCTCTTGTAAGAAGATTTTACGATATGGGATTCAATATCGAAGCGACGACTCTGACCGGACAGGTGCTGAGAGAGCACGGTATAAGGACCGTGATCGTTCACAAACCGAGCGAAAAAAGCGAAGAAGTCCTCGAATCAATACGCGCCGGCTATGTCAGTTACGTCATAAATACCAGGGCGATCCTTTCAGGCGTTCATTACGAGGACGGTGTGGCGATCAGATCGTGCGCAACGCAGAATAACGTTCCGATGCTTACATCGCTCGATACCGTAAAGATCCTCCTGGATGTTCTGGAAGAGGCGACGATGAAAATATCGACAATAGACTCATAACAATATAATAGGAGCGAAAGTATGATCACACCGAATTTAAACTATTCAAATCTCAAGGATTCGTATCTTTTTTACAATATTGCTCAGAAGACCAAGGCGTATCTCTCGGATGCTCCCGGAGTTCATCTGTACAGAATGGGCATCGGAGACGTTTCGCTTCCGCTGTGTGACGCAGTGATAAAAGCTCTTCACGAGGCTGTAGACGATCAGGCTTCCAAGGCCTCATTCCACGGCTATATGCCTGAGTGCGGAGCACCTTTTCTTCGGGAAACGATAGCGAATTATTACGCGGGTAAAAACGTTTTACTCTCGCCTGAAGAGGTGTTCGTGTCGAGCGGCGCGAGCGATGAACTGGGCGATATACTCGATCTTTTCGACAGGGAAAACGTTGCGCTCGTGATAGAGCCAGCGTATCCGGCATATGTCGATGCGAACATCATGGCGGGAAGGACGATCGTTCATCTGCCTTCGGGAGAGGAGGACGATTTTCTGCCCGTCCCGACAAAAGAACTAAAAGCGGATCTGATATATATCTGCTCTCCGAACAACCCCACGGGAGCCGTTTTTACGCGCGAAAAACTAAAAAAATGGGTCGATCACGCAAATAAAAACGGTTCGGTGATACTTTTTGACGCGGCTTACGAGGCATTTATAGAAGAGCCCGATATCCCTCACAGTATATTTGAAATAGAAGGCGCGAGAACGTGCGCGATAGAGATATGCTCACTTTCGAAAACGGCGGGTTTTACCGGAACGAGGCTCGGATATACAGTTATTCCGAAAGAACTGGAGAGACGAGGGATGCGTTTTAACGATATGTGGGTGAGGAACAGGACGACGAAAACGAACGGCGTGTCGTATATAATCCAAAAAGGAGGCGCTGCGGTCTTCAC
>DBVT01000035.1:0-611 GCA_002308775.1 Mageeibacillus sp. UBA1257 | reverse complement strand
TATATCTGGATGAAATGTCCAAACGGAATGGGAAGCTGGGAATTTTTCGATCATCTGTTGAGAAACTATCAGATCGTAGGAACGCCCGGAGCGGGATTCGGAGCGTGCGGTGAAGGTTATTTCAGATTCTCCACCTTCGGAGATCCCGATGACACGAAAGAGGCGGCAAGAAGACTTCGGACGATCCTCGCCTGACATGTCATTTTCCGTTTTTTAATTTGTAAAAAGTCTTTTATCCGCTCGCCGGACACCTCCGATTTTCCGTATCGAGACCCGTAAGAGGCAGTTTTTCCGGGTCTTTTTTATTTGACACAAAAGCCTTTGATGTCGTAAAATCTACATGACTACGCTGTGAGGAGAACCGTTATGAAGAAAAAAATCGCGCTTGTAATGATATGTCTTACTTTGACTGCGCTGGTCGTGACGATCGCGGGGTCATGCGACGGACGGAAACGATACGATCCCTTTGACGATCCTGCAGTGACCTACGACGCTCAGCAGTGGGTCGCGGGCGAGCTGAAATTCACAAGCGACAAAGAGTACGACGTTCCCGTTTACAATGTCGATATGGATTGTGTTTTTACGAATACGACGACGGGAACCACATATAC
>DBVT01000028.1:2953-6611 GCA_002308775.1 Mageeibacillus sp. UBA1257 | reverse complement strand
CGCGCGGCAGATGCCGACGAGATTGAGCACGCAGCCGGTCGGCGCGTCGAGGATGAAGAGGTTCACCGCGTAGAAGGTCGACGACACCAGCTGCATCACGATCAGCGGCCGCTGCTTTTTACACTGATAAGACAGTACGTTTATGAGCATCGCGACGATGCCTATGACCTGTGCGAATATCCTCATACGTCAGCTCCGTCTGTCCGGAAGGTTTCCTCCGGAGTGCCTCTCTTTTCACCGTATTTCATCTTATACTATTGCCTCCGCTATATATCGTACGACATCACGTAATCATCCATATAATATCCGTGACCGATGTCGTTTTTCTCGCTTCTTATTATCTCAAAACCCAGTTTTTTGTACACATCAACAGACCGGTTGTATTTGTTCACGTTCAGCGTGATCCTCCGGACCTTCATCTGCTTTGCCTGAGAGACCAAAAAACCGAGGATCATTTTCGAGAAGCCTTTGCCTCGCGAATCTTTTTTCAAATAAAGTTTGCTGAGATAAAGCTCATCGTCCCTTTTGTAAAACGCGAAAAATCCGACGTCTTTTCCCTCTGAACGCGCGAAATAGTAGTTGTATCCGTGACGGAGCTGGCCTTTTATCGCGTCTTCCGACTGGAACATTTTTATCATATAGTCGTTCTGGCCGCTGCCGAGAATGGGATCGTAATACTCCTTTACAATGCCGCTCGCAAGCTTTGACATCCTCGCGATCTGTACGTCGCCGTCAGACAGTTTTTCAAGTTCAAGATCCGATTTCGCGCCGCCGGACCGTTTTTTACCTGCCAGAAGCCACGCCATTCCCTTGGCGGTCCGCATATCGCTGTCCGCAAAATGATTGCCGGGATTCCACTCTAAAACGCAGTCTGCCCCCTGAGCTTTCAGCAGCTCATACTGATGTCTCAAAGCGTCACCGACAGCCGCCATAATTTTGTTTTTTGCCTTTTCCTCTTTTTCGCCGAGACTGAGATAGACCCGCTTTGCCTTAGTAAAATGTTCTTCCGCGTATTGAGTCCAGCCTTCGTACCAAAGGGAAGGGGAAACGGCCGCGACACCTTCGAATCTGTCTGTCTGAAAGCTTGCCCAGAGCGCGAAAAGACCTGCGAGAGAATATCCGCATACGTAAAATTTTCTTCCCGCGGACGGGTAATTTTTTTCGATCAGAGGTATCAGATCGTAAAGGATAAATCTCAGCGTTTCCGGTGCTTTGTCTCCGAACGGATCATTGCCGAAAACGGGAGGTGCGCACCAGGGCGTCAGATCGCTGTTCCAGTCGCTTACGGCAACAGCGGCGACGCAGAAGTCTTCCGAGCCGTGCATTTTTTTTATCTCTTCAAATTCGCTCTCCATAAGACCGAGATCGTGCTCGTCAACGGGCTGGATAAAACAGTTTTCGCGGCGGATATCGCCGTATATTTCAACTATGGAAGGGAAAATGTTTTTCACGTCAGGTTGCATTATTTTCTCCGCCGAATCATTCAAAAACACGCTTTTTTACTTCGTGCCAGTTTCTGTTCTCGCACCAGTAGACCGTTTTGTCAGACACGTCGTATACCATGGATACGACGGTAGGGCACACCTCCTGAGAGACTGTCTTCAAAATGTCAAAACAGTTCTCCGCGTCAAAATCTTCATTTTTCTCTTTCAGCATGGATTCGGCTTTCATATACCTGTCAAGACCCATCCACGGATGAGTTTCGGAATCATTTTTGAACGGGGAAAAGTTCGTCAACACAACGTGATCCGGCCTTTCGTAGTATTTATACCCTTGTCCGGGAACGATATGGAGGACGTTTCCTTTGCTGTCTGACAAAGAGGACATAAACGTCAGACCGGGGACGCTGCAGACGCGCTTTTTCAAGACTGTATCGAGTATTTCACTAAAGTCTTTTTTGCCCAGAAGGAGGTCCGTATCGAGCATGATCACGTTTATACTGTCTTCTGACGGGTCGCTTCTGCTGTCATAAGGCCAGGCCGTAGGCATTCCGACAAAATCTCCCCTTGAATTCGCTCCGAAAAGCGGAAGCCATCCTTCTTTCGCGTCATTGATCTCTATGTAAACGCCCCTGTCCGCAACTGTCACGCGATGCTCCATATCGAGCAGATCGAGATTCCAGCCGACGATAGTTTTTGCTCTGTTGACTACGATACTTGTGCACATTTTCTATTCTCTCCGATCACTTCTTTTTACCTTCTTTACAGGTAAAAATACCCTCGTTTCCTTCTTGTATTCCTCAAAACCGGGCTTTTTCGACTGCCTTTTGTCTGCCATGGGGACGCTTATGAATACGAACATCAAAGTGTTGACGAGAGCTCCGACGAGCAGATAAGGAAAGTTCCTCATCGCGAGGACGCTGTAGAGACCGATGCCCCACCACATCAGTATTTCGCCCAGATAGTTGGGATGTCTCGCGTATTTCCAAAGACCGACTCTGATGAGGCCGCCTGTGTTATTTTTGCGGAAGGAGTGCATCTGGAAGTCAGAAACTGTCTGCAGAATCACCGCACCGACGGAGATAAGGAAACAGAATACGCATTCGACGCGCAGCTGCGCCTCTTTGACGAACAGATAGACCGCCGGAAGCGTGCACAGGTAAACGACGAGCGTAGGGAATAAATGTATTCCGAAGAAATTGACGAGCGGATACGTTTTTCCGCTTTTTTCACGAAGCATCGTATAACGCCAGTCCTGATGATCGAGACCTTTGAACGTATACGCCCAGTTCGCAGTCAGTCTGAGACCCCAGAAAGTGACAGCGACGAGAGGCATGATCACGACAGCCGAGAAACCGTTTCTGATCACAGCGTACCAGAGAATGACTATCGGCTGTACGCTCCAGTAAGGATCGTACACAGATGCATTCCCGAAGATCAGGCTGAATACAAACGTGATAACGGTCGCCGCGACGTCAGCGATCAAAAGAGACAGCTGAAACGGCAGGGAAGCGTTATCAAGAGCGTTGTATATCAATATCCCGCAAACAGCTGCGATCACATATACGAACGCCACAACCGTAAAACTGAGCGCTCTGCTGCTTTTTATCTTTTTCAACAAGGTTCAACCGCCTTTCTCGCAGTATTTTTTCTATCTTTGATCTAATATTTATCCGATGTGTTCATCGTAAAACGCGACGAACTGCGCAAACATCTCTTCATCGAGGCGGTCCGCCCATTTTGCTCTGTCGAGATTTTTGTTTATATAATCAGCCTTGTCAGCCGCGAATCTGTCGTAGTTTTCGCTTGCGTTATAATCGTAATCGAGCGTTTTGAGCCACTCGTCAAACTGAGCGTTGAACTCATCGTTGTAGCCCGTGTCTATGTTCAGGCAGCCGTGCCCCTTGTTTTCGAAGCGCATATAGACGAATCTTGGATCGTCGCCCAGTTTCTTTTTAAAAAGATCCAGTCCGTATTCGATCGGAACTGTTTTATCGTCGGAACTGTGAACGAACATCACCGCCGCGTCAGTCTTTTTAAACGCTTTCAACGCGGAAGTGGTTGAATAATTGCCGTATTTGAAGAATTCGTGAGCTCTTATGAAAGGCATGAGAGGGTAGACGACAGGTCCCGCTATCGCCCTTCCGCCTGCTTCGAAGAGGTCTGATGATTTGTTGCAGCCCGCGGCTTCAACGACCGCTTTTACCTCCGGATGGAAG
>DBVT01000028.1:0-2897 GCA_002308775.1 Mageeibacillus sp. UBA1257 | reverse complement strand
TCATTGTCTTCCACAAATGATATCGCATAATCGAGGTCTATGACTCCCTGCGGCATACCTCCGACTGTTTCTCCTTCGCTCTCGTCGTTGCCGGTCGCGTCATATGCAAATACATAATAACCGTTTTTCGCAAAATAATTGATGCAGTCCATATACGTACGTTGGCCGCCTCCTCCGAAACCGTGCGCGAGTACGACGATACCTTTTTGTTCATCGCCCGATCTATACATATATCCCTGAAGCTGCTGGCCTTTATTCGAAGCGAATTTGTACCCTGTGCGGTGAAGATCCTCAAAATCCTCAACGCGGTAAGCTTGCGGCGCATACGATTCGATACGCCTGTCGAAATTCAGATTGTACATGTAGACAGAGAATATCCACAGTCCCGCAATGAGCACAACGACGATACACGCTATGACGATCAGAGCGATACTTTTCTTTTTCGAACCTGACTTTTTCATGATCGTAAAAATCTCCTTCTGATATCGATATACCGATTATAGCCGTCATGAACGTTATATGTCAAGTGAGTGGGGAATGCTCATTAATTCGAATGGATATCCAAAAATTCACTCACGATATCCCTGTATTTCTCTTTGCCGAGAACAATGACAGATTCCGCATGGCCCGCGCCTTCGACTTTGTGAACGATACTGTGACCTGCGCAGGCGGAGGAGAGCTTTTCGCTGTTGTAAGGTGGGATAAAATCGTCGTTTGCGCCGTGAATAAAGCATATGGGGACCTCGCTGTTTTTTACGGCGTCGATCGCGGACGTGTCCTTCATGTTGAACTTGTATAAAACGCGGCACGTCAGATTGACGGAGGGCGTGAGAAATCCCACGTGCATCGCCTTGTAACCGGAGGAAATGAGGTCGTACAGATTGGAGAAACCGCAATCCGCGACGACAAAATCCACTTTCGGCTCGTATTTTAATACGTTGAGAGAGATGCTGCTCCCCATGGATTCGCCGTGGAGGCCGATCGTAATATCTTCTCCGAAGCGTTCGTATGTATCGTCTATCAGTGCCTTGAGGTCCTGAGACTCATAATTTCCGAGAGTGACTGTCGTCTTTTTATTCTCTCCGTGACCGCGGACGTCGTAGATGATGCAGTTGTATCCGAGATCTGCGTATACGTCAACGTATTTTACACAGCCGTATCTGTTGGATCTGAAGCCGTGGGAGATGATCACGTACTTGTCGGTTTTCACCGATGTTTTTATGAGAGCGCAGTGGAGAATGTAGCCGTCCTTTCCGGCGACGGTGTAGTCCTCCTTCTCGTACGAGTCGAAATCTCCCCACAATCCGTGCTCTTCTTCCCAGTTTTTCTCCTCTTCGAGCGTCATTGTTTTCGGTCTTGCGATCGAGGATGCCATAAAAACAGACACTCCCGCGTACAAAACGAGTAAAACGGCAACGATTATGACAGCTGCTATCATTATTCTCTTCCTCTTCATTCTGTCAGTCTCAATTTTAACTTAACGTCTCTGATATCGCAATTGTCTTTTTGCGCTTTCGCGATATATTTAGCTGCTCCTTCGCCCATTTGAGCGCAGTCGCCCGTCACTCGATATGAAGCCATTGCCTCCCTTGAGCCTGATATGCAGCGTCCCGCTACGACCAGACCGGAATAATCCTTCGGGATAAGAGCTCTCATCGGTATCTGATACGGTTTTGTGCCGAAACAGTGCTGCCCCTTGTTTGATCTCGTATGCAGATCGGCGTGAAATTCGACGTATGCCACAGCGTCGTCAAACGTCGATCCGTTTAAAATATCATCCGTCGTGACTGTATATTCTCCGATTATTCTCCTCGATTCGCGAACTCCCAGCACATTTGAAGAACCGATAAGCTCGAGATCCTTGAACTCATCGTCATATTTTGTGAGATATTCAAACGCGTCCACGAGCTGCTGTCTGCCTTCCATCGTTGCCCTCGTGATCGCAGCGGCATCCAGCGGGTCGTATTCATACATATGCGTGAACTGGATCACACCGAAATGAGAGCGGGGAACAGGTATCAGATAAGGCACCTTAAAGGGTATCTCTTTTCCTGCTTTTTCATAAGCGCCGCTCAGCTTTTCATAAAGCATAAGTCCGTCTTTGTATTTTTCCGGGATATTGGCTACCAGGAACATCAAAGTCATCGCCTGGCATTGGGTAAAATCTCCGTCTTCTCCCAACTCAAAAGGGCATCCGGCGTTTGCGGCTACGTTTCCGTCACCTGTGCAGTCCAGGACTGTTTTGGCAAGATAAGCGTATCTTCCGCTGATATTTTCCGCTATGACTCCGTAAACTGTTTTGCCTTTTACCAGAGCTCTCGAAAAAGTCGTATTGTAGAGTATCTCTACGTTTGCGTCCGACATTTTCTCTTCGAGGAGGCTCTTCATATATTCGTAATTGAAGCTTTTGTCCCAGAATCCGCCGAATTGACCTTTTTTGCGAAGATCCGTAACGATCTCCCGTACGATGCCGCTTTTGTGCTCGAAATCAAACAAAGGATTCATAAAACCTGTCGTCCAGGCGCCTCCCAAACAGTTGAATTTCTCGATCAGGAGTGTTTTAAGCCCTGATCTGCCGAGAGTGATCGCGGCGCCGCAACCGGCAGGTCCCGCGCCGACAACTATCGCGTCATATTCGCCGTAGACAGGCGTTGAAAGTTGTTCTTCAATAAACATTTTTGCCTCCTGTAAATCTGTATCAGATCTTTTCCCGCAATATATTCGCATTTTAGCCCGGTTCATCTTTCAAAACTGCCTTGCGCGGCAAACGATGAACATCGGGACTGATCCCGCTGCGGATCCTTTTTAAAACCCGTTCAGAAAATCTGTCCCGGAAGTTTCAGTTTCTGCCTGGCGGGGAAGCTCTTGTCGAATTCCTCAACATCAGGATCGGCCAC
>DBVT01000063.1 GCA_002308775.1 Mageeibacillus sp. UBA1257 | reverse complement strand
TGCAGTTTGAATACGACGGATACTGCATAAACATTCTTGACACCCCCGGACACCAGGACTTTTCGGAGGATACGTACAGAACTCTTATGGCGGCAGACAGCGCTGTTATGCTTATTGACGGCGCAAAGGGTGTCGAGGCCCAGACGATCAAACTTTTCCACGTTTGTAAGATGCGCGGCATACCGATCTTTACATTCGTCAACAAAATGGACAGAGCCGCGAAGAATCCTTTCGACCTCTTAAAAGAGATCGAAGATGTTCTCGGCATACACTCGTATCCTATGAACTGGCCTATCGGAACGGACGGAGATTTCAAAGGCATTTATGACAGAGACAAAAAACAGATCGAGCTTTTCAGCGGCGGAAACCACGGGCAGAGTTTCGTCGATTCAGTCACCGGAAGCACGGACGATCCCGTTTTCAAGGATCTTTTGGGCGAATATTATCAGGAAAGGCTGCATGAAGAGATCGAACTGCTCGACATGGCAGGGGATGAATTCAACCTTCGCGAAGTCCTTGCCGGAAGACTTACGCCTGTATTTTTCGGATCCGCAATGACGAACTTCGGTGTGCTTCCCTTTTTACGCGAATTCATAAATATGGCTCCGTGCCCTTCCGAGAAGATCGCCGGCGATGAGATCATATCCCCTGTAAGCGACAACTTTTCAGGCTTTATATTTAAGATCCAGGCGAATATGAACCCCGCGCACAGAGACAGGCTCGCTTTTTTGAGAGTCGTCTCGGGAGAGTTCGACAAGGGCATGGAAGTCTGGCAGACGAAAACGGGCAAAAAGATCAAGCTCGCGCAGCCTACCCAGTTTATGGCTCAGGAGAGGACGATCATTGAAAAAGCATACCCCGGCGATATAATCGGTCTGTTCGATCCCGGTATTTTTACGATAGGAGAAACGCTTTCCGAAAAAGATTCGAAACTCAGTTATGACAGCATACCCGTCTTTCCCCCGGAACATTTTGCGAAGATCACTTTCGCCGATTCGATGAAGCGCAAACAGTTCCAGAAAGGCATACAGCAACTCGCTGAGGAAGGCACGATCCAGGTGTTCAAGCAGGTCGACATAGGCGTTGAAACGCTCATTGTAGGCGCTGTAGGCGTTCTGCAGTTTGAAGTGCTCGAATACAGGCTGAAGCTCGAATACGGCGTCGATCTTCGCGTATCGCATATTCCTCACAGACTCGTACGCTGGGTAAAAAATCCCGGACTCGATCCCAGGACCCTCACTTTGACGAGTTCAACTATAATAGCGACTGATAAAAACGACGAATACGTGCTCATTTTTGAAAATGAATGGGCGTGTGACTGGGCTAAGGATAAAAACAAGGATCTCGAACTCGAAGAGATCAAAAAGCAGATGTAAGCGAAAACCATTTTTTGACAGGAGGCTGAAACAGGAAAATGACTACCAGAGAAGAAGCTATCGATTTCGGTCTTTCCTTTCCCGATACTTACCGGGACACTCCTTTTCACGACGCAAACTGGCAGCTCGTACGGTACAAAGGCAACGGAAAGGCCTTTTTGTGGACTTATGAGAGGAACGGGTTTATTAATATAAATATCAAGACCGACCCTGTAAAAGGTCATTTTATGCGCACTGTGTACGACTCTGTTCTTCCCGCGTACCATCAAAACAAAGAGCACTGGAATACCGTCATTCTCGACGGAACGATCCCCGACAAAGAGATCAAACTGATGATCGAGGAAAGCTATGTTCTCGTCTCAGACAGTCCTTCAAAGCGCATTTACGAAGCCGTTAAAATGATTCCGAAAGGCAGAGTCGCGACATACAAAACGATCGCAGAGATCGCCGGCAACCCGAAAATGTCCCGTGCCGTCGGAAACGCCCTGCATAAAAACACGGATCCCGTCAATATCCCCTGCTACAGAGTCTTGAATTCGAGCGGCCGCCTCGCCGATGAATTCGTATTCGGAGGAGCCGATGAGCAGCAGAAAATGCTCGAAGCGGACGGGATAGAAGTCAAAGACGGCAAAGTAGATCTTTCAAAATACGGCTGGGAGCCGAAAAGTTAAAATAAAAATTGCCGGCAGAGCACAGTTTAAAGATCTGCCGGCATTATTTTTAATATACTGTTTCAGAGCGTTCGGAGTATCTTTTTACACCTCAAATATCACATTCACTGTGCCGATATCGTTGTCGCCTTCGATCTTGAGGAGCTTGCCGTCAGGAGAACCGCCCTGCGGAACGTTTATATTCCCGAGATCGTTGTCCATATGGCAATGTATCCTCCAGGATGACGGAACATGCACATTGACCACTCCGACGTCGTTTTCGATGTGAAGGGTGCCCGCTCCGCTGTAAGAGTCGATATTTGAGAAGAAGATATTGCACACGCCGATGTCATTGTTGATCTCCTCGTAGGCAAATTCTGCGCAGTCGATATAAACAGTAGAAGCGCCTTTTCCCTTCTTTTTACCTTTTGCTGAGGCCGATTTGATAAGCTTGAGACCTGCAGACAAAAGGATTATCAGGCCTAGCACTATCCAGTGATTGATGAATCTCGGATTTGAGATCCCTGCCCATTCGGCTATATGACTTTCAAAAATAACGAACAGGAATCCCAGGGGCCACGGCAGCAGGTAAAACGTCCCCCTCGTCACCACTTTTACGGAAAGAGCGATGAGAAGTATGCCCACTACTATTTCCCAGACGGGGAAACCTTCCAGATAGCCGAAATTCTTCAAAACTATGCCGGCTGCAATTAAAATAGCGGCTACGATAAGAGTGATGCCCCACGACAGTGCCTCGCGCTTTCCGGACGTCATTTTCATGTGATAATTGTCTTTTCCTTCAGATTCGATTACGATCTTGCTCATTGTTATTTCCTCACTTCCTCGATTTTGTCTGTGAATGATTTGTAGTAGCTCCTTGATATATACGTGATCTTTTCGGATCTTCTGAAGGTCACTTCGCTGGGGCCGGTTATGTTTCGTTTGATGGATCTGATCCTTGCGATATTTACGATCGTGGATTTGGACGCTCTCGCGAATGTTCCCGGAAGAAGGCTCTCCAGTTCGAACAGTTTTAGTCCGGTGTAATACATGCCGCCGTTTGTGTGGACAGTCGTTTTACCGTCGCCCGTTTCGAAAAAGAGTATCTCCCCGAAGCTTAAAAGGAACTTCCTGTCGCCTAAATTGACCTGCATATTTCCTTCCTCGCTGATGAGCCTTTTTATTCCGTTTTCCAGTCTCGCGATCTCGGGAGTCTCTTTGGAGTATCTTATGACTATCTCCTCTTCTCCTTCGCCGCAGATCTCCGTCCTGATCTTCATAACGAATACCCCTGTAAAAAATCAAAGGCACGCTTATCTTTCACAGCGCGCCTTAAATATATCATCTTCTTTTCCGTTTGTCTCTGCTTTTTACCTGACAAGTGTTTTTTCGCGCCTAAGAGGTAAAAAACAAACGCAAAATGCGTATCATTTCTCGCTTATCGATCTGTCGATAGCCGCAGCGGCCGCTTTTCCGGCGCCCATCGCGAGTATAACAGTAGCGGCGCCTGTAACGGCGTCACCGCCTGCGTAGACATTCTCTCTCGATGTGAGTCCGTCGTCTCCGTTCGTTATTATGCAACCGTGTCTGTCTGTTGAAAGTCCCGGTGTGGTCGATGCGATCAGCGGGTTCGGAGATGTTCCGAGAGCCATGATCACAGTATCGACGTCGATGTCTTTTTCACTTCCGGCTACAGCTACGGGGCGTCTTCTTCCGCTCTCGTCCGGCTCGCCAAGCTCCATGTCGATGCATTTTATTCCTGCGACGCAGCCGTTCTCATCGCCGAGTATTTCAACGGGATTCGTGAGAGTCTTGAATATAATTCCCTCTTCCTGCGCGTGTTCGACTTCCTCAGCTCTTGCGGGAAGTTCGTTCATACTTCTTCTGTATATGATATAAACCTGATCGGCTCCGAGTCTGAGAGCGCATCTCGCGGCGTCCATTGCGACGTTTCCGCCGCCTACTACCGCGACCTTAGAGCTCTTTTTAATAGGAGTTTTCGAGTCGGGAAGATATGCCTTCATCAAATTCGTTCGTGTGAGGTATTCATTGGCCGAATAAACGCCTTTGAGACTCTCGCCCGGTATTTTCATGAATTTCGGAAGGCCCGCTCCTGAGGCCACGTAGACGGCTTCAAAACCATCCTCAAAAAGCTCGTCAATAGTTAAAACTTTTCCGATGACCATATCCGTCATGATCTCTACGCCAAGCGCCTGAAGATGGCCGATCTCATCTGAAACGATCTTCTTGGGAAGTCTGAATTCGGGGATGCCGTAAACGAGAACTCCGCCGGCTACGTGAAGAGCTTCGAATACAGTTACTTTATAGCCTTTTTTTGCGAGGTCTCCTGCGCAAGTAAGTCCCGAAGGCCCCGCGCCGACAACTGCGACCTTATGGCCGTTCGACGCCGGTTTTTCGATCTCTTTTTTAACATTTGAGCTGTGCCAGTCGGCTACGAACCTCTCGAGTCTGCCTATACCGACGCTCTCGCCTTTTATTCCTCTTACGCATGTGCTCTCGCACTGTGTTTCCTGAGGGCAAACTCTTCCGCAGACTGCGGGAAGGGACGTCGATCTGGTCAGAACTTCAAACGCTCCTTCAAAATCTTCTTCGGACACTTTTGCTATGAATGCGGGGATATCGATTCCCACGGGACATTTCGTCGTACAAGGCTTTTTAGGACAGTTGAGGCATCTTTTAGCTTCGTTCACCGCCATCTCAGCCGTATATCCGAGAGCCACTTCGCTAAAGTTTCTGTTTCTGACCATCGGGTCCTGAACAGGCATTTCCGTCTTTTTCGGTGTCATATTTCTAACAGTTGCCATATCATTTTGCCTCCTTTTGGTTCAGAAGATTGCAGAACTCGTCTCTCTTGTGTATTTCGAAGTCTTTGTACATCGCGCCTCTCTTCATGGCCTCGTCAAAGTCTACGAGGTGACCGTCGAAGTCAGGTCCGTCGACGCAGGCGAATTTTGTTTCTCCGCCGACCGTGAGTCTGCAGCCGCCGCACATTCCCGTTCCGTCTATCATGATCGGGTTCATACTGACAGTCGTTTTGATGTCGTACTGTTTGGTGAGTTTGCAGACGAATTTCATCATGATGACGGGTCCGATAGCGAATACTTCGTCATATTCGTTTCCTTCCTTGATCAGATCCTCAAGGGCGTTGGTAACGAGACCTTTTTCTCCGTAGCTGCCATCGTCTGTCATAACGACCATTTTATCGCTTATATCTTTAAATTCTTTTTCAAGGATAACAAGATCTTTCGTTCTGAATCCGACTATCGAATGAACCTCGCAGCCGAGATTGTGAAGCTTCTTGGCGACAGGATACGCGATGGCGCAGCCTACGCCGCCTCCTACGACAGCGACCTTATGAAGTCCTTCAAGCTCTGAAGGTCTTCCGAGAGGTCCTACGAAATC
>DBVT01000100.1:232-11116 GCA_002308775.1 Mageeibacillus sp. UBA1257 | reverse complement strand
CTGATTACAAGTCAGTTGCTCTACCTGCTGAGCTACACCAGCTTTTGTGCCGCCTTTTTACGACAGCTTGAATATGATATCATTTGAAAAACGGATTGTCAATAAAAATTTTTGAAAAAACTCAGATTTTTTTGCAAAAATGTTCGGCAGTGTGACGCATTTTACGCGCGGAGTTGGTATAATAAAGAAAAACCAACCATGGAGGAAAATTTATGGATCTTAAGAATGCAAGAGAAAGACTGGCAAAAATACAGGCAAAGCATGCGGCATATGATCACGCGCTGGAAATCATTTCATACGACGGTATGACGACTGCGCCGAAAGGCACTGCTCAAAACAGAGCGAGAGCACTTTCCGTTCTGACTGAAGACATTTACAAAATGTCTACGTCGAAGAATACAGAAAAGCTGCTCGAGGCGCTTGACGCGAGAAAAGATGAGCTCACAGAAGCGGAAAAAAGACAGGTTTTCCTTCTTTTGAAGTCGTTCAGGGATATGAAAAAAATCCCGATGGACGAATATGTCGCGTATCAGGTGCTGCTCGTCGAGGCAGACGATGTCTGGCACAAGGCAAAAGAGACGAGCGATTTCGCCCTGTTCGAACCGTACCTTGAGAAGATCTTCGAAACAAACAAAAGGTTCGCGGGCTATTTGGATCCTTCGAAGAAACCGTACGATTACTGGCTGAACGAGTTTGAGGAAGGTCTCAATATGAAAATATGTGACAAATTTTTCGGCCGCCTCAAAGAGAGACTCGTCCCGCTGATCGAAAAAGCGGTTAAAAAACCACAGGTGGATGATTCTGTTTTAAAAGGCAATTTCTCGGATGCAAAACAGGAAGAACTTGCCGAATATCTGATGAAACTGATCGGTCTTGATACGGATCACGTCGGGCTCGGAACAACGGAGCATCCTTTTACGAC
The DNA here is from genome assembly GCA_002308775.1 of Mageeibacillus sp. UBA1257. Taxonomy (GTDB): domain Bacteria; phylum Bacillota; class Clostridia; order UBA1212; family UBA1257; genus UBA1257. The sequence goes on along the minus strand of DBVT01000100.1, from coordinate 10,194 downwards.
GACGATCGGGTCTCATCACGACGTCAGGATAACGACGAATTACAAGAAGGACGACTTCTCCTCATCGATGTTCTCTGTGATACACGAAGGAGGACACGCACTGTACGAAACGGGAGCGAATGACGAATTCGCGTATACGGTGCTTGACGGAGGAGTTTCGATGGGCATTCACGAGAGTCAAAGCAGATTTTACGAAAATATTCTCGGCAGGAGCCGCGGTTTCTGCGATTATATATTCCCCGAGCTTTGCAGGATCTTCCCTTCCGTAAAAAAATACACGGCAGACGATTTTTACAAAGCGGTAAATAAAGTTCAGCCTTCTCTGATCAGGACAGAGGCAGACGAGGTCACCTACTGCCTGCATGTTATGATAAGATACGAACTCGAAAAGCGCGTTATGGCGGGCGAACTTAAAGTACACGATCTCCCCGGAGAGTGGAACAGACTGTACAAGGAATACCTTGGCGTCGGCGTCCCCGATGACAGACGCGGAGTTTTGCAGGACAGCCACTGGAGCGGCGGCATGATCGGTTATTTCCCGTCGTATGCTCTCGGAAGCGCTTACGGAGCGCAGTTCCTCAAAAAAATGAAAGAAACTGTCGACGTTGACGGCGATATCGCAAAAGGCGATTTTTCGAAAGTCAACGAGTGGAACAGGCAGAACATCTGGCAGTATGCGTCTCTCTACACGCCTGCTCAGCTGTTAAAACGCGTTCTTGGAAAAGATTTCGATCCCGACTGCTACCTCGATTATCTCGAAGAGAAGGCAAAGAGCGTCTACGGAGTCTGACCGAACGAATTCTGATCGGCCGCTTGGAAAAACTCGTCCATCCCTTTTCTGTATTTCAAAGGCACCATTTTCTTTTGCAGCGCCGGATTTTTACGCTCCTTAATGGAGATGGCTTTCGTATAATCGCGCCACCATTTTTCGAAGTCGCAATTGTCATACGTCGCTGTGATGTCGTCCTCGGAAACACCCTCCTGGATGATCCATTTTTCACCGTCGCACAGTGCCGCGCGCTTTCTGTTGACGTCGAGGATCACCCATTTCATTCCGGGCATCCTGTTCAGAAAAAAAGGCGAGAGCATTTCGAGCTGGCTGTGGTCCGTGTAGATCTTTGAAAAATATATCCCCGCTTCTGTCTTTTGAAAGCGCACAAAACCGTACATTCTGTCAGTTTCACGGGCATAATGATGCTCAAGCGTCAGAAATTCGTCCACTTCGGGCATAAATCTCGCGCTGTCCGTCATTCTGCCCTTTTTAAAAAGTATGTGCAGGTAGTTATAGATGATCTTCTCTTTCTTGCTCGATGACGTAAGATATATCCTGTACAGCCTGAAATTCATATTGTCGTAGATCTTCTGCGCTCCGCTGAGGACGCGCTCCGCTTTCGCGTCGTCCGTTTCGACTTCGATCGCGTTCTGTGTAAAGTTCTCCCTGAATACCGTTCTGTGAATTATATCTTCAAAATGCCGGTCGTTCCAGCTGTCAAAGACAGCCGTCATCAGCCCGTAAAACGTTCCGTCATATAAGTAAATATTCGTATTCATCCGTATATCGCCTCTGTTTTTATTCTCGAATGAATTCCGCGGCAGGCAATTTCCCGTTGTCCGCTGTACTCTTCATACCGTCAAACGACGTGATCTGCCCTTCCCGCAGGAACGAGTTCGGTGTCGAATAGCGACAGCCTGGTGACGCTTCTTCGGTTGGCTTCAACGTCCTTGCCCGTGCCTTCCGTTATACCTATCCCCGCGAGAGCGTACCTGTCAGCCAGTTTCTGCCCGATGATATCCGCATTCATATCAAACCGTTCGAATATCCTTCCGCGGCATGTGATGAAATATTTCGCTCTTTTCAAAACGATGCCCATCCTCTTGAGTTCTTCAAATCCGAGCGACGCGACTCTCCTCGCTCTCACTATCCTCTTCGCCGACGTCACGCCTATCCCCGGAACTCTCAAAAGCATTTCGTAATCTGCCCTGTTCACTTCCACCGGAAATAGTTCCTGATGGCGAAGAGCCCAGTCGCATTTCGGATCCATTTCTATATCCAGATTGGGCTTCTTCTCATCGAGCAGTTCTCCTGCCTGAAACCCGTAAAATCTCAGCAGCCAGTCTGCCTGGTACAGCCTGTGCTCTCGAAGCAGCGGAGGCGGCGTTCCTATCGCCGGCAGCGAAGGATCGTTATTTACAGGCACAAAAGCAGAATAATATACCCTTTTCAGCGCCATTTTTCTGTAAAATGCCTCTGTAAGACTGATGATTTTGAGGTCGGTATCGTCGCTTGCGCCTACTATCATCTGCGTGCTCTGTCCGCCGGGAGCGAATCTCCTTGCTCTGTTGCTTCCGGTCCCGTACGATGCGGGCATCGAGGAAAGATCGGCGCCTCTTCTCACAAGGCTTCCGTAAGTATCTCCCCTGTTTTCGAGATATGATGAATATTTATCGTCCGCGGTCACGGACGTGCCTGAGCTTTTCGAATAGACTGTTATGCCTCCCCCTGCGGACGTCAGAAGCTTCCCTTTTCGTCCCGTTTTGTCCTCTTCGATTCTTCCCGCAATATATTTCATCGGTCCCAGGATCGCGTCTTTTTTCTTCTGCGGCGCCAGTTTGCTCAGGCTCTGCTCGCTCGGAAGTTCGATATTTACGCTTATCCTGTCAGCATACCGTCCGGCAAGTTCGATCAGTTCGGGGCTCGCTCCCGGTATCGTCTTACAATGGATGTAACCGTAAAAACCGTATTTTTCCCTCAAAAGGCGTATAGTTTCGATCATATCTGTCATCGTGTCGTCCGGGGATCGCCTCACTGCTGAGCTGAGAAATAGTCCCTCGATATAGTTCCTCCTGTAAAATTCAAACGTCAGTTCCGCGACTTCTTCCGACGTCAGCGAAGTCCTCTCGATGTCAGCCGTCCTCCTGTTTATGCAGTATTTGCAGTCAAAAACGCAGTCGTTCGACTGCAGCAGTTTCAGAAGCGAAATGCACCTTCCGTCCTCCGTAAAACTGTGACAGATACCGCACGACAGGCTGCTTCCCATCGTTCCCTTTCCTCCGCCGTTCCTGTTAACGCCGCTCGATGCGCACGACGCGTCGAATTTGGCGACGTCGGTGAGTATTCTCAATCTGTCCATTACTTCTTCAGTGATCATTTTACCGTCAGGCTCTTTCTTTTTTGAGATTTTTTCTTTTGTGTTCTCGTTTTTATGTCGAACTTATGTTCGAATAAATAATAACACTATTTCACAACGCATGCAATAGATTTTGTAAAAATTTTCAAAAAATTTTTTTGACGCCTCCCGGTGTGGTAAAATATACTCGGGAAGAGCGTGATGTCCGAAAAATATGCGGGACGTCAGGAAAAAACAGGCAAAGGCGGTTTGCATGGAACTTTTTCTTGTGAGATCATCTTCATACGATCCCTGGTTCAACCTCGGGCTTGAGGAATATTTTTTCCGCGCGATACCTGAAGGGTCCGTGCTTTTTTACCTGTGGCAGAACGAGAGGACCGTCGTGATCGGAAGATCTCAGAACGCATGGAGGGAGTGCCGCGTCGAAAAGCTCGAAGCTGACGGCGGAAAACTCGCGAGGCGTTCTACCGGAGGGGGAGCTGTTTATCACGATCTCGGAAATCTGTGTTACTCTTTCATCGGCAAGGGAGGCACGTACGACCTCGAAAAGCAGACAAAGACGATACAGGACGCCGTAAATTCATTTGGCATAAACGCGCAGTTTACCGGGAGAAACGACATCACCGTCGAAGGCAAGAAGATCTCAGGCAACGCATTCAAGTTTGAAAAGGAAACCGGTCTGATGCACGGCACGCTGCTCGTAGACGTCGACATCGAAACTCTCGGAGAATATCTGACCGCCCCGCGCCAGAAGCTCGAATCAAAGGGCGTCAAATCGGTAAAATCGAGAGTCGCGAATTTAAAAGAATATGTGAAAGATATAAATATCGAAAAACTGTCGCGCGCGCTTTGCGGATCGTTCCGCGCGCGCTACGGCGAATACACAGATCTCGGAACATACGGATTCGATCAGTCAAAAAAGGCCATCGATATGTCGAAAGTGTCAAAAGACGCATTCGATCTCGGATTCGCGGAGCCGGAAAAGATCGCGACATTTTACGATAAATATTCTTCGTGGGATTTCAGACTCGGGGAGAATCCTTCATTCGATATTTCAAGCATAAAGCATTTCGACTGGGGAACGGTCGAGATCGCTCTGAGCTCTTCTAAGGGCCTTATAACGGCTTGCGCCGTTTACACTGATGCGAACCAGTCTGAGTTCGCGGAATCGCTTACAGAGGCTCTCAGGGGCTCAGAATACGGTTTTGAGAGTGTGAAAGACAAAATAAAACGCACATGCCCTCCTGATATCGCGGAAAACATGTGCGAAACGGTAAAAGATATGTTTTAAGGCGTCTTTTTACAAGGCGCTCTTTTTTTGTTCGGGCTGATCAAACGGCGTGTCTTCCGCAGCAGTTTTTATATTTCTTGCCGCTTCCGCAGGGGCACGGAGAGTTGCGTCCGACCTTTGTGCTGACAGCCTGGACTGAGCGGTGGTAATCCTTCATTATCGTGCTTCTCTCCTCTTCTGAATATATGCCTTCCCACTCGGGCAGCTCGTAGAGCCACTGCGCCTTTGCCTTGTGCATATTGATATAAAGCATGCGCCAGTCGATATTCATAACGATCTCCGATTCCTCATTGAGTTCCTCGGGCGCTATGCTCGTCTTTAAGGACGTATTTATTCCCTCAACAAATCCGACTGCTTCAAAGGGCTCCATAGAGAATTTCCGGGCGAATTCCTTTACTGTCGTTTTTACTTCGGGTTCCTTTGCGGCCAGTATGGATGCGTACGCTTCCTTCTCCTTCTTATAATACTGAGCGACAAATGATTCGGCGTTTGCCGTCGTAAATTTTCCGTTCCATTGTTCATACAGTGTCATTTTCTGTATTCCTCCTGTTTTCTCAATATTTCATACATCAGCAATGCGGCCGCCACCGAAGCGTTCAGGGACTCTGTCCCTCCGGGCATCGGAATGGTCAGTTTTTTGTCGCAGACCGCGAGCATTTCGTCGCTTATACCGTTCGCCTCGTTGCCTATCACGAGCACGTTTTTACCCGTAAAATCCTCGTCGAAGCAGCATTTTCCGCCTTCAGGCTCCGCTGCGCACACGGTAAAATCCTTCTTTTTGAGAACCTCCGCGACCTCTGATCCTTTTTTGTCAGTCACGATCACATCGATCCTGAAAACGGATCCCACGGTAGACCTCAGCACCTTTGGATTGTAAACGTCGACGCATCCTTCCGTGCATATGACGCAGTCGAATCCCGCGGCATCTGCCGTCCTTATTATCGTTCCCATATTGCCCGGGTCCTGCAGATTTTCGAGCAGCACTGCCTTTGTGTATTCCGGCTTTATTTCCTCCTCGATCCTCTCCTTTGCCTTTCTCATGGCAAAGATCCCGCATATCCCCGCGGGCGCAGGCGTTTCACTTATCGAAGAAAATATACTGTCCTTGACGACAATTAAAATCGACTCCATGTCTTTGCCTTGCACGGAGCCGATCTGCTTTTTCAGTGATTCGAATTCGCAACTCTCCGCAAAAGTTTCAGACAGGATCAGATTACGCAGGGGGGTTTTCGCCTTGATGCCTTCCGTGACTCCCCTTTCTCCTTCTACGAAGAAAAGGCCTGTTTCCTCTCTGTTTTTCCTCAGTTTGAGGCTTCTTACCAGTTTGACGGTGTTGTTTTTATCACTTGATATTATCATTCTGCCTTTGGCTTTTTCTTATCAGCCTTTAACGATCTCACAGAGTTTCGCAAATGCCGCACTGTCGTTTACAGCCATATCGGCGAGGATCTTTCTGTCGAGTTCGATTCCGTTCACTTTGAGTCCGTGGATCAGTGTGCTGTATGAAAGTCCGTTGATCCTTGCGCCCGCGTTGATTCTCTGGATCCAGAGTTTTCTGAAGTTTCTCTTCTTGTTTCTTCTGTCTCTGTAAGCGTACATGGCAGATTTGATGACTGCCTGGTTCGCTGTTTTGAAGACGAGGCTCTTTCTTCCGAAATAACCTTTAGCGAGTTTGACGACCTTCTTGCGGCGCGCTCTTGTTGCAACTGTATTTGATACTCTTGACATGATTCATTCCTCCTCTGATTAAACGTAAGGCAGCATCTTTTTAACTGTCGCGGCGTTTGCGTCTGCGGCATAAGCTCCCTGTCTGTGGCCTTTCTTAGCCTTCCTTGTCTTGCTTACGAGTCTGTGTCTTCTGTAAGCGTGTGACATTTTGACTTTTCCGTTTGCAGTGATCGAGAATCTTTTCTTCGTGGCACTATGTGTCTTTACTTTCGGCATTTTTATTCATCCTCCATTTGTTATTATTGATTCTGCCTGTTATTACTTGTTAGGGCATATCGTGATGGTCATCCTGCGTCCTTCGAGCTTTGACTTGTTTTTCGGCGACCCGCATTCCTTGACGGATTCGACGAACCTCTGTATAAGCTCTTCTCCGAGTTTGGTAAAATTCATTTCTCTTCCCACGAACTTGAGGGTCACTTTAACTTCGTCTCCGTTCTTCAGGAATTTCTCGGCGCTCTTGACTTTGACGTCAAAGTCATGGTCGCCGATGCCGAGACCGAGTTTTATCTCCTTGGTATCGACTATCTTCTGATTCTTTCTCGCGTCCTTTTCTTTCTTGGCCAGATCGAAGATATACTTTTTGTAATCTATGATCTTGCACACAGGCGGCTTGGCCATAGGCGCGATCTCAACAAGATCCAGGTCCTTGCCCTCGGCGATCTTCAGCGCTTCATCCGGAGTCATAATGCCCAGTGAATTGCCGTTCTCATCGATCACGCGAACCTGTTCCGCGTTGATCTCATCATTGATCAATAGGTCCTTTTTTGTAATAACTAACACCTCCATTAAAAATGCGGGCCGGTAAGAGAACCGGTCCGCATGATCAAGCATTGAAATAACATATGGTGTCCATCTGTTAATCTTGCCAGTGTCATACCCGACGAATTTCTTCGTCCGAGGTGAGAAGCGGACGGCTTCTTCTTAACTCGCAAGCGACATTATAACACATATTTTTCAGTTGTCAACACTTATTTTACAAATTTTTCCGTGATTCCGTCGACTAATTTGCAGATAAGGGGCATTTTGAGATCTTTGTTGATGAATCTGCCGATGATCGCAAGTACGTATTCGACGAGGCAAAGGATTTCGAAAATAAATACAGGTATCGCGAGTATCCAGGCGATGATCCTGATCGCGAGAACAGGCGTAAAAGCGAGCGCCATGAAAATATTGGCGACGATCGATGCAGCGATGATCAGTCCGAGCGTGACGAATCCTCTGATGATCTGGAATTTGTCTTCCTTTGTGAGTTCTTTCTTCTGCGTGATCAGCAGTACTATGCCGAGCGGGAAGAATAAATAGTTAAGCGCAAAACAAATGTTCTTCTTGATTCCGAATTTGTCTTCCATAATATGATCCTCCATTTTTTTGTAGTCAGCCACATTTCTTTCTGTAACTTCTTACATTATTGCATATTTTACGTTAAAAATCAATACATTTTGTGTGTATCATTAATATTTTTTGCCGTTTTCTTCATCGTCTTCCTTTTTTCTCTTGACAGTTAAAAGGCATGTGACGAAGCCGAGCGCGAATCCGATGATCAAAGCGAGAATGATGAACAGCCAGCATCTGCCTTTGCTGTTGCCGTTTGCGTTCTGATCGTCTTTGTCGTTTTCAGCAGGCTTGTCTGTAGGATTTGTCTTGCCTTCGTCGGGACTTGCGGTGGGCTGCGCCGGTTCGTCGTCTTTCGACGTCGGCTGTACTGCCTGGTCTGCATTTTCCGCCTTCACGCCTTCCGCGGAGATCTCGCCTGTATAGTCTCCCGTACCGAAAACTTTACATGTGATCGTTTTGCCCACGTCCTCTTCGCATACGTTATACGAAGACCCGTTAACGACATTTTCTCCGTCCACATACCACTGAGTGATGACTGTAGCGCCTTCAGTGAGACCGGTCGTTCTTGCTACGAGTTTTTTACCTACCTTTGGTGTTCCGTCGATCAGCAGCGTTCCGGAGATCGTTGTGAGTTCCTTGACGGGATCTTTGTCTTCTTCGATTTTTATTTTTTCAGATTCGATCGTGCCTGAATATAGGCCGGTGCCTGTGACTTTTACGTAGATCGTCGCGTTGACATCGTCGTTTGCGACATTGTAATCGGGACCCGATCCTACGCGCACGTCGTTGCTGTACCAGGTATAATCAACAGTCGCGCCTTCATTGATGCCCTGAATGTCCGCTTTCAGGCGCTCGCCGACTTTATTCACTCCTGAGATCGTGACCGTTCCGGTGATATCCTGAGTCGCCGGAGCTTCACCGCCGGCAGCTCTCTTCGCGATTATCGTATAAGTCGAAGTCGTTCCGTTACCCGCCATACAAACTACGTTGATAACGTTGTCCTCGCCCGGTTTCAAGTTGTTATTGCCTGTGATCGAAGAGATCTTTGCATTCTCTTTATCGTGAACTTCTGCATTTATTTTTACAGATTCAGTCTCCGTAGGAAGCCAGAGCACATAGCTGTATACGTTTCTGGAGAATTTCGGTGAAAGGCTGTTCGGATATCCTTCAGCTTCGAGCCAGCTGAGCGTGCTGTCATTCGCCGCGTCGTTCATTCCTCTGGTGACTTTTATTACGTAATATTTTTTATTTCCGTTCGCCGCCGTGACCGTTACAGTCACATCATTCGATCCGACTGAAAGAGATGTTCCGCTGACAGACGCCTTTGCGCCGCTGTCGTTCGGGACAGCGTTCACCGTAACGTTCTTTGTCGCGTAAGGAACTTCAGCTTTGTAGTTTACCGTCGAAGGTGAAAATGCGGGTGAAAGAGTCGCTCCGTCTATCGAAAGCGATTTGAGCGTTGCGTCTGATGAAAGGGGCTGAGCGACTTTTACAGAATATTCAGCCGAGATGCCTGTTCTCTCCGTCTCGCCCTCTGTTACGACCATATCCTTTGATCTGACTGTGATCGTCGTTCCGGGATCGAGGGATTTTACCTTGAATTTGACGACGAACATCTGTGTCGAACCGGAAACGCCTGTGCCTTTTGAATCGTAGCATGTGAATATTCCGTTGTCCGAGTTAAAAGAGAACGACCACGAGCTGTGCAGTTCCGCAGGTTCCTCAGCGAGCTGGAGTTTGGATTTATCGTATTCCAGTGTGCCCGAATAACCCATGATACTGCTGCCGTTTAATGAGAGAGTCAGTTTGATCGTGTCCCCTGCTCTTACCGTGGACGGTCCTGTCAGCGATGCGCTCGCCGCAGCAAACGATGTCAGACACAACGCTTGCAGAGCGATTGCCAAAACGATTATAAACGTGATGATTTTTGCCGTTTTCTTCATTTTTATTACCCCTTCAATCTGTTAATGAGGATCTATATTGCTCTTTCCGAGCAGCTTGTTGTTGATTTTTACTATATCCGTTATTGTCACTTTGCCGTTGTTGTCAACATCTGCCGCATCGACGTATACGCCTGTGAGAGGCTTTTTACCGAGGAGAGAGTTGTTGACCGTGACAATATCCGTGATCGATATGTTTCCGTCTCCGTTGACATCGCCCGTAACTATGATCGTATATTCCTTGACCACATTGCCCTGATAATAGAGTTTCGCGACCATCCCGGTAGCCGTCTTGGCGTCCTGAGACACTTCACTCGTGCCCTTGAATATTTTGATCGTTCCGTCATGTCCGTCCAGTCCCGCGTAAAATGTTCTTTCAAGCGTACTTCCCGGTATCTTCGAGATGGTTCTCTTACTCTCGTTCACTGTATAGATATTACTCGTGATGACGAGCGTGGGATCGTGAGGAACAACAGTAGCCGTGGGCGTCGGTGTGGGCGTTGCCGTGGGCTTCGCTGTAGGCGTAGCAGTCGGTGTTGC
>DBVT01000100.1:0-157 GCA_002308775.1 Mageeibacillus sp. UBA1257 | reverse complement strand
TCGCTGTAGGCGTAGCAGTCGGTGTCGCTGTCGGTGTGGCCGTCGGAGTCGCTGTAGGCGTAGCAGTCGGTGTCGCTGTAGGCGTTGCCGTCGGTGTCGCTGTCGGTGTGGCCGTCGGTGTTGCTGTAGGCGTTGCCGTCGGTGTCGCTGTCGGTGT
>DBVT01000128.1:22105-23929 GCA_002308775.1 Mageeibacillus sp. UBA1257 | reverse complement strand
AAAAGTTCCTGAGAAAAAGGAAGAAGAGAGAAAGCCTGCAGAACAGAGAAGATCTCAGGATCAGCAGAGAGCAGGAGACAGGACCTCTCAAAGGAACGAAAGATCAGACAGATACGAAAAAACAGACAAAGCGGGCAGAACTGATGCAAAACAGGGATACAGAATGCCTCAAGACGACAGACAGAGACAGGGAGACCAGAACAGGCCTGTCCGCAGAACGACTCAGATGCCTGCGGCTCCCGATACGCAGGAAGAGAAGAAGAGAAGACCTCTCGACAACTCTTTTAACAGGCTGAACAAGAAGGAGAAACAGGAATCTGCCGCGAGCAGAAACCAGAACAACGCCGGACCAAAGAACAAATATCAGACTGAAAGACAGTACATCGGCCACAAGCAGGGCGTCAACGAAGTGATGAGCGACGCGTTCTCCTATGAAATGGAGAACCCCGACTACAACAGCAGGGGCAGAAGGGACAAAAAGAGCAAGAACAAGCAGATCGTCGCTCCGAAACAGCCCGTTGCCGTTTTAACCAATGTTAAACTGCCCGAGACGATGACAGTCAAAGAGTTCGCGGAGGAGATCAAAAAATCTGTAGGAGACGTCATCAAGAAGATGCTCATGCTCGGCACCCTCGCCAGCCAGAACGAAGTGATCGGATTCGATACGATGGAAATAATCGCCAGCGAATTCGGCATCACTGCGGAGAAAGAAGTCGTTGTATCAGTTGAAGAGCAGATCTTCGACGATTCGGAAGACGAAAACGACGAAGGCGCAGTTCCGAGACCTCCGGTCGTCGTTGTAATGGGACACGTTGACCACGGTAAGACATCCCTCCTTGACGCCATCCGTTCAACAAGCGTAACGGCGGGCGAGGCAGGCGGAATAACCCAGCACATAGGCGCCTACACTGTAAAAATCAACGGCAGGAATATTACGTTCCTCGATACGCCCGGACATGAAGCTTTCACCGCAATGAGAGCGAGAGGCGCGATGGTGACAGACGTTGCGATACTCGTTGTCGCGGCTGACGATGGCGTGAAACCGCAGACTGTCGAGGCTATCAACCACGCGAAAGCGGCGAAAGTCTCAATAGTTGTCGCCGTAAACAAAATGGATAAAGAGGGCGCAAACCTCGAAAAAGTACGCCAGGAACTCGCAGAGCATGACGTTGTCTGTGAGGAATGGGGAGGCGACGTACCGTTCATACCCGTATCTGCCAAAAAGCACCAGAATATAGAGCAGCTGCTTGAGACCGTTTTACTCTCGGCAGACATACTGGAACTTAAGGCAAACCCCGAAAAACAGGCAAAAGGTACTATAATCGAGGCAAAACTCGACAAAAACAAGGGACCTGTCGCAACTCTCCTCGTTCAGAGAGGTACGTTAAAACAGGGCGACTACATCCTTTCCGGAACAGTTTACGGCAGAGTCCGTACGATGAGCGACGACAAGGGCAGCTCGATCAAAAAAGCAGGACCTTCAACACCTGTGGAGATCACCGGACTTCCCGAAGTGCCTGAGGCAGGCGAAACATTTTACGTTGTGGAAGACGAGCACAAGGCAAAGCAGGTAGTAGAGCACAGAAAGACTGCAGCAAGAGAAAACATGATCAAGGCGACCACGAAAGTCTCTCTGGACGATCTGTACAGCAGGATCCAGGAAGGCCAGATGAAGGAACTCAATATCATCGTCAAAGCTGACGTTCAGGGTTCCGTCGAAGCTGTTAAGCAGTCTCTTGAAAAACTGAGCAACGATGAAGTTAAAATAAAGATCATCCACGGAGCGGTAGGCGCGATCAACGAATCTGATGTCACGCTCGCCAG
>DBVT01000128.1:231-22064 GCA_002308775.1 Mageeibacillus sp. UBA1257 | reverse complement strand
GAGCACGCGGAGAGCATGGGAGTCGACATGAGGCTCTACAGAGTCATTTACGACGCCATTGAGGATATCCAGGCTGCTATGCGCGGTATGCTTGAACCAGAGTTCAAGGAAGTAGCGCAGGGAACATGCGAGATCAGACAGATCTTCAAAGTTTCCGGAGTCGGTTCCATCGCGGGCTGCTATGTGACTTCAGGTAAAATAGTCAGGAACTCGAACGTGCGTATCGTCAGAAACGGAATAGTCGTTTACGAGGGCAAACTCGCGTCGCTCAAGAGATTCAAGGACGACGCAAGAGAAGTCGCGCAGGGATTCGAGTGCGGACTTTCGTTTGAGCGTTTTAACGATATCAAAGAATCGGATATCGTAGAATGCTACTCGATGGAAGAGATAAAGAGGACATAATGGACAGATATGACAGGATAGCTTCCGAAATGAGGAAGGTAATCAGCGACATATTGAGAAATGACGTCAAGGATCCAAGGATACCTATGATGACGAGCATTCTGGACGTAAAGGTCACCAGGGATCTGAAATACGCGAAGGTTTACGTGAGCGTTTTCGGCTCCGAGGCAGACAAAGTCCAGACGGGTCTCGCGCTGAAGAACAGCGCGGGATACGTAAGGCACAGGATAGGCGAGAAGATGATCATCAGGGCAGTCCCGGAACTTACGTTTATCATCGACGAGTCGATCGAGCGCGGAGCCTATATGAACGAACTGATCAAAAAGGTAGCTTCAGAGGGCGGCATGGGAGGAAGTGCCGAAAATGACAAAAAGTGACAGGGAAACCTTTCATAAAGCCGTAAAACTTATCGAAAACGCGAAAACCGTCGATGTTTTTACGCATCTGCACGCTGACGGAGACGCAGTGGGCAGCGCTTTCGGCATCGCGTATATTCTCACGGATCTCGGGAAAAAGGTAAAAATCTTCCTTGAGGAAGACCCGGGAGACAAATTCAGATATCTGATGGATCCCGAGATCGAGTGCCACATCACAGGCGATGATGTCCTGCCTTATGAGAACGAAAAGCCTGATCTTGCGATCGTCACTGACTGCGCTACCAGGGACAGAGTGAAAAAAAGATACGAGATATGCGAAAGAGCGGGAAAGATCATTAAGATAGACCATCACATGCAGGATGACAATTTCGGTGACGTCAATGTCGTACGGGAGGACTGGAGCGCTGTGTGCGAAGGGATCTTTTTACTCTCTAAAATGCTCGGATACGATTTCAAAAAGGCGCCGCACGGAAAGAAAGCCGCGATCGCGCTCTATACCGGAATATTGACAGATTCAGGCCGGTTCGGATACTCGAATACCACGTCTTTCACGCATAAAGCCGCCTCGGAACTTCTTAAAATTACGGGCGACATGTCCGATACAGTCAGAAATCTGTTCTCGATCAAACCTTTTTCGAAGGTAAAGATTTACGGTATCGCTTTTTCGCGCGCCGAACTTCTGTGCGACGGAAAGTTCGCTTTTTCGTATGTCACCGGAGACGAAATGAAGGAGACCGGAGCGACATTCCAGGAGATTGACGGAATATCGTCAGAGCTTTGCGAGATCGAAGGCGTTGAACTGTCTGCACTTGCGAAACCGTCATCGAAAGACCCGAAAAAATGGGGCCTCAGCCTGAGATCTTACAAATACTGCGACGTCGCGGCGATAGCCATGAAATACGGCGGCGGAGGACATGCGAGAGCCGCGGGATTCGATTACGAAGGAACAACAGAGGAAATAAAGGAATTACTCATCGGGGAGCTCAAAAAATATTGAACGGCGACGGAGTTTTTAACATATATAAACCTGCGGGGATGACTTCCTTTCAGTGCGCAAACAGGGTGAGGAAGATCACGGGCGCGAAGAAAGCAGGCCATGCAGGAACGCTCGATCCGAATGCGGAGGGCGTGCTGCCTGTTTGCGTCAATAAAGGCACCAGGTGTATGGATTTTTTCCTCGATATGGGTAAAAGCTACCGCGGCACTATGGCTTTCGGTTCCGCAACAGACACGATGGACGCGTGGGGCACCGTCACAAAGACAAAAGAAGGCTTCACTGTAACAGAAGAAGAATTTGTTAAAGTTCTGGAAAGCTTCAAAGGGGAGACTGAGCAGCTGCCTCCCCAGTTTTCAGCTGTTAAAAAAGACGGGGTCCCGCTTTACAAGCTTGCGAGGCAGGGAGTTTTTACAGAGCTCGAAAAAAGAAAAATCGCGATCTACGACATAAAAGAAGAAAAATTCGACGGAAAAACAGCCCAAATATATGTAAAATGTTCAAAAGGCACATATATCAGGACTCTGATAAACGATATAGGCGAAAAGCTTGGCTGCCTTGCGCATATGACTTCGCTCACAAGGCTTTCATACGGTTTTCTTGAATCGAAGGATGCTCTTACGCTCGAAGATCTGCAGAAGGCAAAAGACGACGGAACGCTCGAAGAAAAGCTGATCCCGATCGACTTGATCACATCGAGATACCCGAAGATCGAACTGACAAAACAAGAATACAGGGATTTTAAGGACGGCAAGGAAGTAGCGGTACAAAAAGACAGAGCAATATTATCTGAGACCTGCGATATGAGCGCGGCGAATCTTTATTTAGAAGGAGAACTTAAAGCTGTTGCAAAAGCGCAGAGCAGAGGACAGAAGATCGCCTTTAAGCCGTGGAAGTTTTTCGGAGAAGGTCCCGAAGAAAAAGAAATGAAAGTTTTCAGATCGAATGAAGAATTTAAATACGAAGGTCAGACGGCTATCGGACTCGGCAATTTCGACGGAGTCCACGAGGGTCATTCGTCTCTCATAAAAAGGCTGGTATCCGAAGCCGAGGACGCAAAGATCCCCTCGATGATATACACGTTCAAGACGCATCCTGCGAGAGTGCTTCAAAAAGCGAATGAGATGAAGCTGATAATGACGGAGGAGCAGAAGCTCTCGTGCTTTGAAAAAAAAGGCGTCGATATGGTGTATCTGGAGGATTTTACCCCGAAATATGCGTCACAATCGCCCGAAGAATTCATCGAACAGATCCTGGTTGAAAAGCTGCACGGTAAAATAATAGTTGTAGGCAGTGATTACACATTCGGGAAAAACAGAGCCGGAACGCCGGAAAAATTGAAGGAATACGCCGAAAAGACAGGTCATTTCAAGGTCTGTGTCGTCGATCTTGTAAAAATCGACGGCATAGTCGTCTCGAGCACAGAGATCAGAAAAGTCATCGCCCGGGGCGATATGGAAAAATACGAGAGATACACAGGGAGAAAATATTCTCTTTCCGGAAAAGTGACGACCGGCAGAGAGATCGGACGAACGATAGGTTTTCCGACGGCAAATATAATACCGGACGCGTCGTTCGCGCTTCCTCCGGCAGGTGTGTACTGCACATTCTCGAAGGTGAACGGAAGAAAGTATAAAAGTATAACGAATATAGGCACGAATCCGACATTCGGAGAGACAAGGCTTACAGTCGAAACGCATCTGCTCGATTTTGACGGAGATCTGTACGGAAAAAATATCGAAGTGACTTTTTGCAGTATGATAAGAGGAGAAATAAAATTCGAAACTTCTGAGGAGCTTAAAAAGCAGATTCAGCATGACGTTGAGACCGCAAGGAGGATGTGAGATGAAGAAGATCGCTTCAATAGGCAACACGGAAATATATTCAGTCGGAAACGACAAATTCAAAACGAATGCGATAGAAGTCGACTTTTTCGACGAGCTGTCAAGGGAGAGGGTTTACAAAAACAGCCTCGTTCTGAAGGTCCTGAGCAGCGGTACGGAAAATTATCCTGATCAGAGAGCTCTTGAACGTCGCTATATGGAGCTCTACGGCACCAATATTCAGACAGACAGAGCGATCGTCGGCGACATACAGATAATGAAGTTCATCCTTCTGTATCCGGAGGAAAAATACATCGGGACAAACGACGGTCTTTTTGAGAAAGGGCTCGATCTTCTTTTTGAAGTTATAAGAAAGCCCAGGCTTGAAAACGGCGCTTTCGTAAAATCGATATTCGAAAACGAAAAAAACGATCACGATGACGCTATAAGAGCGAGCCTCAACGACAAACTCGACTATGCGCTCGAAAGATTGACGGAAATATCGTTTGAAGGGGAGCCGTACGCAGTACCGCAGAAGGGAAAAGTCGAAGACGGTATAGGACTCGACGAAAAGATCCTCTATGACTATTACGTGAATTACTTCCTCAAAAAGATGAAGGTCAGGATATTCTGCAGCTGTGCCGGAGACGTATCGATGATCGAAAAGATCATAAGAGAAAAGGGTTATTATTCCACGGATGAATGCGTTAAAACAGATATCGGCTGGCACACCTATCCGAAGAGAGAGCCTGTTATCGACGTGGAGAGGTTCGAATCGTCACAGGCCAAACTCGTAATGAGTTTTAAAGTGGATATCGAGCCTGAATCTCAGGACAGCTTCGCTTTTGATCTCGGAAGCGATATACTGGGAGGCGGTTTTGATTCGATGCTGAATCAGACCGTGAGAGAAAAAAGCAGCCTCGCATATTTTATTTACTCATTTTACAGGCAGACGAAGGGATATATGGTCATCTATTGCGGAATAGATGAAAAAAGCAGAGAAAAGGCGGAAAAACTCATTTTTGAGCAGATAGAAAGGCTCAAAAAAGGAGATTTTACGAATGCGCAGATAGAGTCCGCAAAAAATAAAAAGATCAACCGCCTCATATCGATATCTGACGGTCAGGCAAGTCTCGTCAATTACAATTCAGTCAATCTGATAATGGGAAGTCATGACACAATAGACGAGAGGATCGAAAAAGTAAAAAAGATCACGAAAAAGATGATCGTAAGCGCCGCGACGTCTGTAAAACATGACGCCACTGTTTTCATCTGCGGACTTGAAAAGAAGGGGGATGAGGCGAAATGAGCAGAAAATTTGAGATAATCGAAAGACAGATAGAACCTTTGGGAGAGACGCTGTATACTTTCACCGTTTCATGCGGACTGCCCGTAGAGATGATCAGAAAAAGAGGCTTCACAAAAAAATTCGTCTCGTACTCTGTCGATTTCGGATCTGACGACATAAGTTTTATCAGGCAGGGAGACATCGCGAAGACCGTGCTGCCTTTCGGCACGGCGCATTTTCTTGAGCATAAAATGTTCGAACAGAAAAACACTGACGCAATGTCGCTCTTTTCGGCGATGGGAGTGAACTCAAACGCAGGGACAGGTCACACGAATACGACATTTTATTTTACCTGCACGGACAATTTCGAAAAGTCACTCAAGCTCCTGATGAAATTCATAACCAATCCGTATATAAACGATGAAAACGTGAAGAAAGAGCGCGGAATAATCGCACAGGAGATAAAAATGTATGACGATTCGCCTGAGTGCGTCTGTTCGTTCAATATGACTCACGCGATGTACAAAAACAACTACGCGAGATACGATATCGCCGGAAAAGCGGAAGATATCGAGAGAATAGACGCGGATATACTGCTCAGGGCGTATGAATCATTTTATACTCCGGAAAATTCGGTTCTCACTGTCGTGGCTGATCTGGAGCCCGAATATGTGGCTCATCTGCTCGAATCGATGAACCTCAAATTCAAAGGAAAAGGAGTCCCGGAGAGGATATTCCCCAAGGAACCCAACGCGCCCGACGAGGAAGTTGTCTTCGGTAAAATGAGTGCCGCGAAAACGCTCTTCAGCATTGGCTACAAAGACGATGAAAAGCGCCTGTTCGCAAAACAGGGTCTTATAAGAAGACCGGCTCTGAGCTTCGCGATCGCGTCGGCATTCGGTGAATCGTCGGATTTTTACAGCAGGCTGTATGGAAGCGGGCTGATAAACAAGGCGTTCGGTCCGTACAATTTATCTTACAGGACTCATGCCTACAGCGCCGTCGAAGGGGAGTCCGACGATCCGAAAAAGGTACTTGAGGAGATACAAAAAGAGATCGGGAGGCGTATCGCGAACGGTTTTGAAGAAGACGAGATCAGAAGAAACAAAAACGACAGTCTCGGAAGCAGCGTCGCTGTATTCAACAACCCGCAGGCGATAGGCAGATTTTTGGGCAGGCTCAAGCTCGACGGCATCGACATTTTTGACTTTTTTGACGGTTATGCTAAAATATCAAGAGAAGATGTGGCCGAGAACTTCCGTATAGCTTTTTCCGTAAAGCCCGTTCTCTCTGTCATCGAACCGTTGTAAATAATAAGACCAGGAGGTTTTTTACGTGAATATCATAAATACTCTTGCGGCCGTGGATTTCCATGTTGAATTTCCGGGGCTGGGAATAGAAGGAGACAAAGCCCTCAAGATAAGCAAGACAGCGTTCAGCATAGGTAATTTTTCAATCAGATGGTACGGAATAATCATCGCTTTGGGAATGCTCCTTTGCTTCATCCTCGCGATGAACGCGTGCAAAAAGGAAGGCATCTCGAAAGACGATCTGGTCGATTATCTGATACTCGGAATACCTCTCGGTATCATCGGCGCCAGACTTTACTATGTCATTTTTAATTTCAAAGATTACAAGGAAAACTTCTGGGACGTTTTCAAGATCTGGGAAGGCGGCCTGGCGATATACGGAGGCGTGATAATGGCTGTGATAGCCGTTTTGATCATGTCGCGCATCAAGAAACACAAATTCCTGATGGTCCTCGATTTTGCGCTGCCTTATATAATGCTCGGACAGGGCATCGGCAGATGGGGCAACTTCTTCAACCAGGAAGCTTACGGCGGATATACGACTCTGCCGTGGGGAATGACAAGCGAAACGATACAAAAAGACACATATATTATTAACCAGATGGCGGAACTGAAGGTGCAGGGAACGCCTGTCGCGCATCCGACATTCTTTTACGAGTCGGTACTGTGCCTTATCGGTTTCGCGCTTTTGCTCGTTTACAGATCGAAACTCAGAAAATCATACGGCGAGTGTACATGCCTGTATATGATCTATTACGGATCATTCAGATTCTTCATCGAAGGACTCAGAACGGACAGTCTGTATATCGGAAACACGGATATAAGAGTATCGCAGGTCGTTTCCGCGGCGATGGTCGTCATCGGCATCGCTCTCTTCATAGACCTCAGGATCAGATATGCAAAGGGTAAGAAGGCAGAGGTTGCCGCAGCGGAGCCTGAAGCTGTTCCCGAGACGGGATTTGCCGGAGTTGTGGCTAAAATAGCCGAAATGGACAAGGAAGAGGAAGAGATCAGAACGATCAATGAAAGCAAGGAAGTAACAGCGGATAATTCGGAAACTGACGAAGAAAAGGAAGAAACTGAAAAAGAGGATAAATGAAGCAAGTTCACGAAGTCAGAATCTATGAGTCAGACAGAGGCCGGGGCCGCAGCAGCGACGTCGGCTTTGACTATATTTTGCTGACAATCGTTTTAACGATATCAGCGCTGGGACTGATATTCCTGAACAGCGCGCAGTACGACAAATACGCAGATCACGGAGTGAGAGCGATGATAATCCAGGTCGCCGGAATAGTGATCGGAGTGGCGCTCGCGCTTCTGTTGAATTTCGTGGACTACGGATATCTCAGAAATCTTTCGTTTCCGTTTTACATAATAAACGTGGCTCTGATGCTGGCGGTATTCATTCCGGGACTCGGATCGTCTTCCGGAGGCAGCCGGAGCTGGATAGACCTCAAATTCGTGACTTACCAGCCCGCAGAACTGATGAAACCGGCGTTCATAATAGTCGCCGCAAAATACATTGAGAGGATACGGGAAGAGGAGATCACCACAGAGGATTTTGTGGTCCTGCTCATTTCGTTCCTGATCCCGCTCGCTCTTATGTTCCTGCAGATGGACCTCGGAATGGTCATGACTCTGTGCGTTATCTTTATCGTGATGCTCTTCGTCGGTAAAATAAAATTCAAATTCAGACATATCGCTGTTCTCGCGGGAGTAGCTCTTGTCGGAGTCGCGTTCGTGTGGAAATTTTACCTGAATTCGACGAGGCGAGCAAGAATAATGGCTTTCTTCCAACCCGAAAAATATCCGGAATACTCTCTGCAGCAGACTCGATCGATAACTGCGATAGGCTCCGGAAAACTGTTCGGTCAGGGCATCGGCGAGGGAAGCATGAACACCTCGAACAAGATCCTGGTAAAACTTTCCGACATGATCTTTTCTGTCATCGGAGAAGAAGGCGGATTTTTATGGTGTCTTATATTCGTCGGACTTTTCGCGGCGCTCCTGATCAAAATGATCTCGATATCTTCAAAGGCCAGAGATATATTCGGACAGTGCATCGCAGCAGGTATATTCGCGATGTTCGCGGCGTACATTTTCGAGAACCTGGGCATGAATGTGGGAATTCTTCCCATAACCGGTCTTCCGCTTCCGTTCGTGAGCCAGGGGGGAAGTGCCATGGTGACGAATTTTATATCGATCGGACTGTTGCTCAGCATATCGAAGCGAAGGAAAAAGGGAGTCTTCGTTTAAAAATAAGATAATAGAGAAGCATAAATCGTATGCCCCGTCGTTTTAAAAACGAACGGGGCTTTTTTTACGCTCGCGGAGCGGAAAGCGGAGAAAAGTTCCAACGGAGGGAAAATTTCACCTCGGAGAGAAATTTTTTTGTCAAAAAAGCAAAAAAAGTCGAAAAAAGTCGATTTTGGGTATTGCAAAATCTTTTATATATGGTAAAATTACATCGAAAAGGGAAGCCGGAAGGCATTTTGTGGTAAAATGTGGTAGGCGAAAGCCAAAATGACAGCCGCAAAAGTGTCTCCTACGACGTCCGTTTTCAAAGATTTTTACGAGAGATCGCGAAAGAAAGGAGACCTGTATGTTCTTCGAAGGCGGATCATTCAATTCCATAGACGAAAAGGGCAGACTGGTCGTTCCCGTTAAATTTCGCGAGGGACTTGGTCAGACGTTCAAACTCGTAAAGGGTTTCGACAAATGCATCGCAGTATATACGAAAGAAAGATACGAAATGATGCTCCAGAGACTCGAAGAGATGAAGACGTCCGGTCCGGAAGGCAGAAAGCTCGTGAGACATATCATAGGCTGCGCCCAGGACTGCGAATGTGACAAGCAGGGAAGAATACTCATTGATCAGACGCTGAGAGAATATGCCGGTCTCAAAAAAGACGTATTCGTGACGGGTTTGATAGACCGTATCGAAATATGGGATACGGAAGAGTACAAGAAGTACGAAAGAGAAGGCGGAAACGCAGATTACGAGCACGACGAATTCCTTGAGAACGCTTTGAAACTTCTCGATTTCTAAGAGCGATGGAATCTGACAGATCCGAAAGAAACGAAAGAGATTACGGACAGATGGTCCACAAGCCTGTTATGTTAAAACAGGTGATCGAAGCGCTCAATATAAAGCCTGACGGCATTTACGTTGACGCGACGCTGGGAGGAGCGGGACATTCCTCCGAGATACTGTCGAGACTTGGCAGAGGCGGTCTGTTGATCGGCATTGACCAGGACGAGATGGCACTCGCGACGGCGGTGAAAAAACTGTCGCATGTGAAAACGGAAGGCGAATTCAAAACCGCCAAATCGAACTTTGTAAACTTAAAAAAGGTGTGCGATTCATTCGGGATCGACAAAGTCGACGGAATACTGATGGATCTGGGCGTGTCATCCTTTCAGCTTGATTCGGAAGAGAGAGGATTCAGTTACAGATTCGACAGTCCGATCGATATGAGAATGGATCTGCAGGGCGAACTTACAGGAGCGGATGTCGTAAATGATTATCCTCAGGAAAAACTGAGAGAGATGATCTACGCGTACAGCGACGAAAAATTCGCGTCGCAGATAAGCAGAGAGATCGTGAGAGCCAGAGAGCAGAAGAGGATCGAAACGACGGGCGAGCTCGTCAGGATCATCGAGAAAGCGATACCGCAAAAGGCGAGACTGGCTGAGAAAGGTCATCCGGCAAAGAGAACATTCCAGGCGATCAGAATAGAAGTCAACAAAGAGCTTGAAGTGCTCGAGAAAGGACTCGGAGAGGCCATAGACATTTTAAGCAGCGGGGGAAGGCTCTGCGTGCTGACGTTCGAATCGCTTGAGACGAGGATCTGCAGAAAGGTCTTCAGGGAAAAAGAGGATCCGTGCACATGTCCGAAAAACTTTCCGGTGTGCGTATGCGGGAAAAAACCTCTGGGTAAAATGCTCGGCAGGGGAATCTTCCCCGACGAAGAGGAGATCGCGGAAAATCCGCGTTCATCCTGCGCAAGTCTCCGAATATTCGAAAAATATTGAGGAGCGGACAAACTGAATATTTCATCTTAAAGAGAATGAAATAGATTTTTTACTAAAGAGCCGTTTAGAGAACGGTAAGAGAACTGAAGATAAGTTCACGATATACTAAAGATAAAATTTTTAAAGTACAAAAGAAATTGCTTGTAAAAGGCAGGTGAACACAAAATGAGAGTGCCGAGTGAATCAGTCGAAGCTGATCGCGGTTATCAGCCACACGGTTTGATAGTCGATTACAATGACAGAAAAAAGTACCGCAAGGACACTTTTACATTCGTGCTCAAGATCCTTTTGGTGTTCGCGTTCGCGCTGCTGGTGCTCTTCAGATACGCTTCCATAACGGAGATCGGTCACAAGATAAACCAGACGCAGAAAAAGTACGAACAGGCAGTTGAAGAAAACAGAAAGCTGAACAAGGAACTGGCCGAATATTCGAACCTCGCGGATCTCAAGCAGATCGCGGAAGAGAGATTCGGAATGAAGCTCCCCGAAGGCGCTCAGAAAGTCTATATCGATCCGGTGTCCTGCGACAGGACGGAGATCGTAAATATAGAGCTTACAGAAGATAAAGGCGAAAGTGAAGTGAAGATGTCCCTCATAGAGAGACTGAAACGTTTTGTAGGACTCGTCTGATGTACAAAAGAAACGATTTTTAATGTACAAAAGAGTATTCATTTGATTTACAAAAGTGTTATAATTATGTATGAAAAAGAATAAGGCGGAGCGATCCGCTTTATTGCTTTAAGGAAGTAAGACGGGAGTGTCTGAACTTGAGAGATTTTATCAAGAAACTTTTTTCCGATAAAAGTGAAGAGACGCCGCGCAAAAGCAAGGGCAAACTTTTGATACTGCTGGCAGTCTTTGCTCTCGCATTCCTTATCCTCGCAGGCAGGCTGATGTGGCTGCAGCTTTTTAAGGGCAAAGAGTACGCCGAAAAAGCATACAAGCAGCAGCAGGCGGGAAGAACGCTCGATCCTGTGAGGGGTAAAATATACGATTCGAACGGGAACATCCTCGCGACGAGCCTGACGGCTTCAAAAGTATCCGTCAATTCAAATTATATAAATACGCTTGCCGAAAACGGCAAGATAAATCTTTACGAGACGAGGGGCAAGATCGCTACGAAGCTGTCGGAAACTCTGGGCGTCTCTTATAACGATGTCATGACAGCTCTGGAGAAAAAATCGAGCTATGCGGTCGTCGCGACAAAAATAGATACGGAAAAAGGCAAAGAGATCGCAAAATGGACGAAGGACAATATCCCCGGCGCGATCTATGTAGACAATACGTTTATAAGATATTACCCGAACGGAAACCTCGGAAGTCACGTGCTCGGTTTTACCGGTACGGACGATCAGGGACTTGTTTGCGGCGTTGAAGTTGCGCTGAACGATTACCTCACGGGCACTCCCGGAAGAGTTATAGCGGATATTGACACATCAGGCAACGAACTTCCTTACGACCAGGTGAGAAGGATCGACGCCGTAAACGGATACAACGCCATACTCACGATAGATATAAACATACAGAGCATAGCTGAAAGAAAATTGAGGGAAGCAGTCGTTTCGTACGGAGTCGAGGAAGGCGCATGCTGCATTATAATGGATCCTAAAACGTGCGACGTTCTCGCTATGGCATCGTATCCGGTTTTTGATCCGAACGATCCGTACGGTTATCCTGTCGATGCGAATCTCGCGATCCCGATAGAAGAATGGCAGGGCAATTCGGAAGTCGGAGTGGAGATATTAAATGCCACAGTTTGGAGAAACAAGGCTTTGACTGACACATATGAGCCCGGTTCGACATTCAAGGCACTCGTTACGACAATGCTTCTCGATGAGGCGACTGTCACAAAAGAGACGAAAGTGACAGATGACGCTCTTTCGCTCGCCGGCTGGACGATCAGGTGCTGGGCTGATAACGACGATACGGAAGAAGATGAAAGCCACGGAGAAGAGACGTTCGAAGAGGCTGTAATCAATTCATGCAACCCCGTTTTCGCAAAGATGGCTCTCAAACTCGGGCTTGAGAGATTTTACAGATATGTCGAAGCGTTCGGTTTCAGAAACAAAACAGGTATAATGCTCTCAGGAGAAGCCAGCAGCATCATACATCCGCAGCCTACGACCATAGACCTCGCTGTTGCGGCTTTCGGACAGAGATTCCAGGTGTCTGCGATACAGATGGCGACCGCATACTGCGCACTCGCGAACGGAGGCACACTTTG
Organism: Mageeibacillus sp. UBA1257; assembly: GCA_002308775.1. Lineage (GTDB taxonomy): Bacteria > Bacillota > Clostridia > UBA1212 > UBA1257 > UBA1257. The sequence continues at coordinate 9,611 of DBVT01000128.1, read as the reverse complement.
CACTCCGAGAATAGTAAAATATCTTACTGACGAAAACGGCAACGTCGTGAAGAGCTTTGAAACGGAAGTTCTCCGCCGGGTCGTCTCCGAAGACACTTGCAAAGAGACGCTGGGCATACTTCAGAAGGTCGTAGACGAAGGCACGGGAAGCAACGCGTATATCCCCGGATACAGGATCGCAGGTAAAACGGGAACGTCTGAAACTACGGATACTGCTGAAACGGGAAGATACGTTGTTTCATTCGCGGGAATCGCTCCCGCGGAAGACCCGGAAATAGTCGTGCTGGTAGTTCTCGACCACCCGACAGTCGGTTCCATAGGAGGCGGCGCGATAGCTGCTCCTGTTGCCGGAGAAATAATCGAAGAAGTACTAACATACAAGGGAATCGAGAAAAAATACACACAGGACGACTTCAAGAGACTTACGATGGACTATTACGTGCCCGATTATACGCAGCAGACGGTGCAGGAAGTGCTTGCAAAGATGGGAAGCACATTCAAGGGCAAAGTCATCGGAGACGATACGTCCCTTACGGCGACTGTAATTGCGCAGTATCCTCCGGCTCAGACGCCCGTAACAAGAGGATCTGTAATATTCTTATACACGTCGGAAAACGCAGAACACGCGAAAGTCATTGTGCCCGATCTTACGGGACTTACGATAGACGAATCATTTAATCTGCTCAACTCGATGGATCTCAACATGACGGGTCACCGCATCGGCAAGGTCGTCTGGCAGGACATCCCCGCAGGTACGGAAGTAGAAGTCGGGACTGCGGTCAACCTCGCCATAAGGAACACTGACATGGAGACATCTGAAAACGCAGGAGCAGAAGAGAACGGAGAAGGAACATGAAACTATCAGAACTGGTAAAAAACGTAAACGTGATCGAATATAGGGGAGATCTTTCAACAGAGATCTCAGACGTCACATCTGACAGCAGATGCGTCGGAAAAGGCACGGCATTTGTATGCATCCGCGGATTTATAAGCGACGGACACGACTATGCTCTCGAAGCCTGGAAAAAAGGAGCCTCCGCGATAGTCGCTCTTAAGGACGCGAAGCTGCCTTCGGAAATAACGTGCCCTGTGATCAGAACGGACGATACCAGATATGCGATAGCAATGATGGCGGATACTTTTTACGGTCATCCTTCGGGAAAGATGACAGTCATCGGCGTAACCGGAACGAAGGGAAAAACGACGACGACATGTATGATCAAAAAGATATTCGACTATTCCGGAAAGAAAACGGGTCTCATCGGAACGATGAAAAATATGGTCGGGACGAGGGAAATACCCACTGACAGGACGACTCCGGAAGCTCTCGTAATACAAAAACTGATGAAGGAAATGGTAGACGAGGGAGTGTCCGTTTGCGTAATGGAGATCTCTTCTCAGGGTCTCAACCTTTCGAGAGTCGCGGGAACGAAGATCGACGTGGGAGCTTTTACGAATCTGTCCAGAGACCATATCGGAGCGACTGAACACAAGGACATGGATGACTACGCAAACGCGAAGTCCAAGCTGTTTAAAATGTGCGGTAAGGGCGTGTTCAACATAGACAGCGATTACTGCGCAAAAATGACGGAAAACGCGACATGCGAGATCAATACTGTCTCTGTAAGAGACGAAAACGCCACGTTCAGAGCGGTAAATATCAAAAGAAACAGAAATTCGACCGAATACGACATACTCCCGTACGGCATCCATATGAACGTGCCGATCCCCGGAACGTTCAGCGTCTACAACTCGCTTGAGGCGTTTGCTTGCGCAGTTCTGGCGGGAGCGGATCCGAAACTTGCCGCGGAAGCATTGTCAGACATAAGCGTGCCCGGAAAGGCTGAGATCGTGCCGACCGGAAGCGATTTTACCGTCATGATAGACTATGCTCACAATCCTGACAGCTTTGAAAATATAATCAAAACAGTCAAGGAGTTTGCGAACAGGACCGTATTCCTTTTCGGCTGCGGAGGCGACAGAAACAGACCGCGTGAAGCAATGGGTAAAACGGCCGGAACGTTCGCGGACTTTTCGATAATCACATCAGACAACCCGAGAAGTGAAGATCCCGCGTCTATAGTCAGAGACCTTGAAGAAGGCATGAAGAAGAGCGGCGGCAAGTACATCTGTATCGTCGACAGGAAGCAAGCCATCGAGTACGCGATCAGAAACGCGCAGCCCGGTGATGTTATAATACTCGCCGGAAAGGGACATGAGACTTATCAGATACTGAAGGACAAAACGATCCATTTCGACGAGAGAGAAGTCGTAGCCGAGATACTCGGTAAAATGAGAAAAGAGGGAACTCTCAGATGAAAGCTCAAAAGATCGCCGAGATATGCGCCGGAACAGTTATCGGAAACGGCGGCGCTGAAATAAAAGGGGTTTGTACGGACACGAGGAAGAACTTCGCGGGAAGCCTCTACGTTGCCCTTGCAGGCGATCGATTCGACGGACATGATTTTATCAGTCAGGCTCTTCAGGGAGGCTCTGTGGCCGTCCTGTGGGGCGAAAATGACAGGTTGGAAGAAATAAAAAGACTGCGCGCGCAAAACCCAGACGCGGCATTTATAAAAGTGGACAATACCCTGAAGTCTCTCGGGCAGGTGAGCTCCGAGATACTGAAAAAATACAGGGAAGACAAAGAGCTCTCAACAGGCATCCGGATGCCCGTCGTCGCGGTCACCGGAAGCGTCGGAAAAACGACCACCAAGGAAATGACTGCCCTCGCTCTTTCGGCAAAATACGACGTCTGCAAGAGCGTGGGAAATCACAACAACGAAATAGGCGTTCCGCTCACGATATTCTCACTTAAATCGGAAAACGCCATTGTCCTGGAATTCGGAATGCGCGGAATGGGACAGATCGAATATCTGACGGAGATCGCGAGACCCTCAGTCGGGATCATCACAAACATCGGAACGGCTCATCTCGAACTGCTCGGATCGCGCAGCAGGATATTTATGGCGAAAGCCGAGATCGCAGCAGGCATTCCCGAAGGCGGTTATTTGATAGTCAACGGCGACAACGATTATCTGAACAACAAAGAGCTGCTCGACGCGTACATTGCTAAGGTCTTTTCAAAGAAGATCAATATAATATCTGCAGGAGAGAGCGAAGACTGCGACTACCGGATAAAGATCTTGACGGAATCCGAGAACGAAAGCAGCTTTGAAATATCATACCGGGACGCGTCAGGCGCTGAAAAAACTCAGAAAATGGCTCTTAAAGTGCCCGGAAGACACAATATCACAGATGCCGCTCTCGCTTTCGCCGCTGCGGTCGTATGCGGCGCGGATGCTGACAAAGTCGCTGAAAAGCTCGCCGGATACGGCAGCGATTCTTTGAGGCAGAAGATGATCGAAAAAGGCGGAGTCACTGTAATAGACGATACGTATAACGCAAATCCCGAATCGATGAAGGCAGCTCTTTCCGTGCTCGGAAGATCGGCAGGAAGAAGGATAGCGGTGCTCGGATCGATGCTGGAGCTGGGCGAGAGATCAGCTCTGTTCCATAATGAAGTGGGAGCATACGCAGCGGCATGCGCTGACATTTTAATAACAGCCGGAGCTGACGCGGAGAATATCGCAGCAGGATTCGACAAAGAGAAGAAAAACGGACAAAACAGCGCGATCAGGTGCGAAAATTCACAAAAAGCGGCGGAAAAGCTGCTTGAAACGATAAAAAAAGGCGACACAGTGCTCGTAAAAGGTTCCCGCGGAATGACGATGGAAACAGTCGTGGCACGCCTTTGTGAGGTGCAGGAATGAACAAGTGGGTATTGATCTTTTTCTTCACAGCTCTTGCGTTCGCGCTCGTTTGCGGGCCTTTGATGATACCGCTTCTCAAAAAAATGCACGCGTCTCAGACTGTCAGGGACAACGGTCCGCAGACACATCTTTCGAAGAACGGTACGCCTACGATCGGAGGAGTCATATTCCTGATCCCGATGCTCGTGCTCTCGCTCATTGCGTTTTTTACCGGGCTTGCGAAGGAAATACTGCCGCTCATAATAACGACGGTACTGTATTCTGCCGTAGGTTTTCTTGACGATTTCCTTAAGGTCAGAAAAAAGAACAAGGACGGACTTTTGTGGTACCAGAAGCTGATCGCTTTGATCGTTATTTCCGTTCTTTTGGGACTGTATCTGCAGTTTTGGGGTCCCGGAACGAAGATAGATATACCTTTCTTCGGACTTCACGGGCAGCTCGATCTGAGATTTATGTACGTTCCTTTCTGCGTCTTTGTGATGGTAGCCGAATCGAACGCAGTGAATATTACAGACGGACTCGACGGGCTGTGCGCAGGATCCATGACGATAGTGATGCTGTTTTTCTCCGTCATTTCGATCGTTTACGCCGAGGACTACAGCGCGGCGATCTTTTCCGCGATAACGGTGGGAAGCCTCATCGGTTTCCTCGCATATAATATACATCCCGCGAAGGTCTTCATGGGCGACACGGGATCGCTCGCGCTCGGAGCAGCTTTAGGAGCTGTCGGAATACATCTGAAGCTGCCTTTCATCCTGGTATTCGCGGGACTCCTCTTCGTGATCGAAGCGCTGTCTGTTTTACTGCAGGTCGCGTATTTTAAGATCACTCACGGAAAAAGGCTCTTTAAGATGTCTCCGATCCACCATCATTTCGAACTGAGCGGCTGGAAAGAGACCACTGTAGTATTCGTATTCTGGGCATTCACGCTCGTATGCTGCATAGGCGCGTACTTCTGCGTGATCCTGTAATAAAGGTAAAATAGAAAGGACGGTGTGAAACAATTGGCCGGTCAACAGAGAAACAGCAGAATAATCAGAACGTCTCAGCCTGACTACTGGCTGATAGTTTCCATATTCTTCCTGCTTTGCGTCGGAACAGTCATGGTATTCAGCTCGAGTACCGTTTCGTCATATCTGATGAAGGATTCGGACTCGTATACACTGCTCAGAAACCAGATAATATATGCCGGACTCGGAGTGATCATCATGTTCCTGGCAAGCTTCGTCAGCTACAAGCTGATAGAGAGGATGTCTGTCGCGATATACGTGATATCGGTGGCGCTGCTGGGACTCGTGCTTTTGATCGGAGCGAATCTGAATAACGCGAGAAGGTGGATCAAAATAGGACCCGTTTCATTCCAGCCTTCGGAGATCGCGAAATTCGGAATGATAGTCTTCCTGGCATATATACTTTCTAACGAATATACCAAAAAGATCGTCGACAAATGGTGGGGATTTATAGTTTACATTCTGCCGCTCGGAGTGGCTTTCTTCCTCCTGTATAAAGAACCGCACGTAAGCTGCATTGTAATCATAATTCTTATCGCCGTGATAATGATGTTCATCGGCGGTGTAAAACCGAGAGTCTTCCTGATCCTCGGAGCGCTCGGAGTCGCAGGTGTCGTGCTGATGTATTTTACGGTGCCGCATGTGCAGACAAGGCTCAATTCGTTCCTCGGAATAGGGGATACAGCTGAGGTTTCTTCGTCCGCCGAATATCAGATAACGCAGTCGCTTTACGCGATCGGATCAGGCGGATTTGCCGGAAGGGGACTCGGAAAGAGCGTCCAGAAATACCAGTATCTCCCCGAAGCTTACAACGATTTTATTTTCTCTATACTCGCTGAAGAACTCGGATTTATCGGAGTCATTTTAGTACTCGCGCTCTTCGGAATACTGATCTGGAGAGGCTGCAAGATCGCTTCCTATGCGCCTGACAAATTCAGCTGCCTGCTCGCGACGGGAATAACTTCGCTGATTGCCGTTCAGACTATCATGAATGTCGCTGTTGCGACGAAACTTATGCCTGTAACGGGCGTCGCTTTGCCTTTCTTCAGTTACGGAGGCACATCGCTGTGCATTATTATGGCTGAGATGGGCGTTTTACTCGGGATATCGAAAAAAACGGCATACGACAAATTCTGACCGTAAGCCGCGCAAAAAAGGTTTATCGTATTAAAAAAATCAAATCACGGTAAATTTGTCTGTGTATTCGCGTCTGCCTTTTGCGGTACCGCAGGGAAAACATACTGAATAAACATCGTTCGCAGCTGCCTCGGACCTCGCAAGTTCGGGGCAGATTTTGTACGCGTCAGCGTTTGACATAACATAAGGCACGGAAGATTTTTCCGCGATCATTTCGGAAAGTTTGGACGCTTCCTTCCTCATCCCGAGCACCCTTATATACGGTACGGGTCTTCTCTGATCGTAACCGTAAAAATTCCCTCCGCAGACCATCGCGTGAACGAGTATCCTTTTGATCCTCGAAGCGGTATAGCGCTTTGAAACGCACGAAGATATGAGCTCTTCAAGGGAAGTCGAATCGAGAGATGCGTCATACAGTTTGTTCTCAAGCCCTTCGCTGACTCCGGGGAGATTTTTTATAAAATCGGGTCCGCCGGAGCGAAGCTTTGCGAAGAACACCTGTGAGAAGTTTTCAAGGCAAACGGGGAACCTGCCGGCTGAGAGCTCTTCCAGAGCGTTTTTCGAAGAAAAGGACGGTAAAAATTTCCCGCATATCGCGGCGATCTTTTTCGGTTCGCCTGAATGCTTCAGTATCGCGTTTCTTATCTCAGCGGCGGAATAGATCTTTTCGCCTGAAGAAAGTTCGGAGATCCTTTTTACGGGGAGGGGGATCATATCCGATGAGTATTTTTTGAGCGCTCTGATGTATTCAACAGCGAGAATGTCGTTCGAGTCGCCCTTCGCAATCCCTGTGAGAGATTCGACAGCTTTTGCGTATGATGCGCCACTCGAGAGCTTTTCCTTTATCGATGCCTGCTTCGATTCGAAATTATCAGCCGCGTCGACGATTTTTGAAAGGTCGCCGCTTTCGCTTCCGAAAGACAGATGAGTTACGACACCCGACGACGAGAGCACCGAAACCGCTCCCTGCGCAAAAAATTGAGCAGAAGAGCACGCGTATGTTAAAGGCAGCTCGAGCACGATGTCAGCGCCTTCTTCAAGGGCCGTTTTTACTCTGGAGGATTTTGACATGAGCGCAGGCTCTCCGCGCTGGACGAAATTACCGCTCATTACAGCGACGGCGTATTCCGAGCCCGTGAGTCTTTTTGCCTCTTCGATCTGGTATTTGTGTCCGAAATGGAACGGATTATATTCGCAGATTATTCCGACTACGTTCATAAAAAAACTCTCTCCGATGCTTATTTCGCCTCATATTATAATTCAAAAACGGCCGAGGCGCAATTGTGAAACGCTCCCGTTTATGTTAGAATATATAGGGTCGTGTTATGCACAAAAACGATCCGGAAGGGGACGCGGCGATGAAACCCGTATTTGTGGCATTTGAAGGTATAGACGGAAGCGGAAAGGGCGTTCAGCTGAGAGCGCTCGAGGAAAGACTGAAGAGCGAAGGCAAAAAGGTTGCCGTCGTCGATTTTCCGCAGTACGAATCGTTTTTCGGACTGGAGATCGGCAAGCTGCTTTCCGGAAAATACGAAGCGAGAGCAGACAGACTGGACGCAAGATCGATGTCTCTGTGGTATGCGATGGACAGGTGGCTCGCTTTTAAAAACAACGACTATTCCGAATACGATTTCGTTTTACTGAACAGATCGACTCTTTCGAACGCGGTGTATCAGGTGCTCAGAGTGCCGGAAAGCGAAAAAGAGGAGATGCTCACATGGATCGAAAAGCTTGAATTTGACACGCTGGAGATCCCGAGAGCGGACCTTTTTCTCGTCTTCGACGTGCCTGTTAAAAAATCGCGCGAAAACGTCGCAAAAAAAGGCCACCGCGATTATGTCGGAGAGGATGCAGACGTTTACGAGAAAAATCTCTCCTTCCTTGAAAAAGTAAGAAACGGCTATATAGCTGCGGCGGAGAAGTTCGAAAATGCCGTAAAGATCAACTGCACCGACAAAAAAGGCGCGATGAGAAGCGTCGACGACATAACAGAGGAAGTATACAAATACGTGGTCAAATTATAAAGTCCGACTTGCCCGAAGGCACCGAAAGTGGTATGATAACAAAAGCGCGTCAAAGCGCTTTTTAAGGGTAAAACAATCAATTATGAGAGGCGATATATATGGGTCCGATCTATTCGGGAATGATTCCAATATTCTGCATGAACAATGTTGAAGGGGAGCCTGAACTCTGGCTGGTAGTTGCGGCAGGCATCAGCGTTGTTTTCATCGGGATGATAATGCTTACTGTCATCCTTTATTTGATGTCAGCGCTTGGCAAGATCAAGAAAAAGGCCCCGAAAGCTGCCGTTGTCGACGCAAAAGAGCTCACAGAAGAAGAAAACGGAGAGACTGTTGAAACAGTTGACGGTGAAGACGATGACGAACTCAGAGCGGTCATAGCGGCCGCGATCGCGGCATACAACGCTGATAAGCGCTCCCGGTCTTCGATCAGACCGACGACTGTAAAGAGACTCGGCAGAAGAGCCTCAAGAAATGTAGAGAGCAGGTGACAGCGGTATGGAATTTTTAAAAACTTTAGGTGATTTCTTCGGCAATTCCGGTTTTGCATACATAATCAAAGATTTTACCGGAGAGGGATGGAAATACCTCGTGATGATCGTTGTCGCGCTTTTCCTGCTCCTTTATCTCGGTATTAAAAAGAAATTCGAGCCGCTGCTGATGGTCGGTATCGCGTTCGGAATACTTCTCACGAATCTCACGGGCTTCGGACCCGAGGCGCTCTACCACAGCGAACTTTGGGAACAGTTTATGGATGCCGGAAGCGAATATTACCACAGCTACGGCCACATCCTCGCGAACGGCGGACTGCTCGATATCCTTTATATCGGCGTAAAATCGTGCGTGTATCCGTGCCTCATATTTATAGGCATCGGCGCGATGACAGACTTTGGACCGCTGATCGCAAACCCGAAGAGCCTGCTTCTCGGAGCCGCGGCACAGATAGGTATTTTTGTAACTTACCTCGGTTCAAAGCTTCTCGGTTTCACCGGTCCTCAGGCAGGATCTATCGCGATAATCGGAGGCGCTGACGGCCCTACGGCTATTTTTACCACGACAAAACTGGCGCCTGAACTGCTCGGACCGATAGCCATCGCGGCATACTCGTATATGGCTCTCGTTCCCGTCATTCAGCCGCCTATAATGAAGCTTCTTACGACTAAAAAGGAGCGCAGCATAGTTATGAAACAGCTTCGCCCCGTTTCCAAGAAAGAAAAGATACTCTTCCCGGTCATCGTCGCGGTGTTCGTCTCGCTGCTCGTTCCTTCCGCGGCATCTCTGATCGGCTGTCTGATGTTCGGCAACCTTCTGAAAGAAAGCGGACTTACGGACAGACTTGCAAAAGCGGCTTCAAACGAACTGATGAATATTGTCACGCTCTTCCTCGGGATCAGCGTGGGAGCTACGGCAACGGCAAAGAGCTTCCTGAAACTCGAAAC
>DBVT01000128.1:0-185 GCA_002308775.1 Mageeibacillus sp. UBA1257 | reverse complement strand
CTTCTTGCGAAATTCATGAATCTGTTCATCAGAAAAGAAGAGAACAAGATCAATCCTCTTATCGGCGCCGCAGGTGTTTCGGCTGTTCCTATGGCCGCTCGTGTCGCACAGAAAGTCGGCAGGGATGAAAACCCGGACAACTACCTGCTCATGAGCGCTATGGGACCGAACGTCGCAGGCGTTAT
>DBVT01000007.1:21311-23038 GCA_002308775.1 Mageeibacillus sp. UBA1257 | reverse complement strand
CGCCGCGCATATAAAGACGAGACATAATATCATCGCCTTTTTTACAACGCTTTTCCCTTTCGAATTATTTGAATTGATTTCGTTTTTCAAAATCGATCTGTCCATATTTCACAACCTTGTTGGGCTTTTTTAACGCATCGGCATCAAGCCTGATACAGAGCCAGTACGTTTTCGGCGGGGACATCAGCCTGGATATTGTGTGCTGCCGCGAGGACGTAGCCTGTGCCGTTCATCGCTTTGATGACCCTGCGGACTTCCTCTTTGACCTGCTCAGGAGTGCCTTCGACCAGAAGGTGCTGCGTGTCTATGCCGCCCCAGAAGACCATTTTATCCCCGTATGCTGCTTTGAGCTTTTCGGGCTCCATGTCCTTCGCGCCCGGTTGTATCGGATTCAGGATATCCACTCCTGCTTCGATCAGGGACGGCATAACTGAATAAACAGAACCGCAGCTGTGCTGCCAGAAGTAACCTTTTGTCATAGATTTGATATATTTTACGCGCCATTTGATATACGGGAGGATCATTTCGTCAAACATATCCTTTGAAAGGAACGGTCCGTTCTGCGTTCCGTAATCGTCTCCGCACGTAGTAAAATGTATATAGTCACCGATCGCTCCGTAATACAGTTCGAATACGTCCTGCTGGTATTTTTTGACTCTGTTGGAGAAGCATTCGATCAGTTCCGGTTCCAGCGCGAGCTTGAGGAAATAGTCGTCAAAGCCCATCATCCAGCAGCCGATCTCCATGACTCCGTACGTGGGATGCTCTGCGCAGACTACGTAATCAGTGTCATAATACAGTCTCTTTGCCTCTTCCTTGAACTGTTCGATCTGCCTTTTATCGATGCCTGACGCGTCCGGGAAAGGGAATGTTTTTACCGTTTCCATGTCGCAGCCTCTCAGAGGATTTTCGACGATGTCCCAGTACATTCCCGTGAATTCACGTCCGACGCCCCAGCAGTCGTAAGCCCTTTTGCCTATCATTTTCGTATTCGGGGATTCAGGTTCGAAAAGCGTTCCCACCTTGCGGATATCGATATCCAGAGCTTTCAGAATGCGCTCGTCGTATGCGGAATAAGGTCCGGTGTACTCTCCTTCTATTCCGAGCAGCTTTTTCAGCCCTTCCGTGACTTTTGCCTCTATACCTGTCTGAGGAGTTCCTGCGAGATCTCTGACGACTCTGTCAACCGGCAACTTTTTCATCGTTCTCTCAAAACGTTCTCTTCTCGTCATAGTAAAAACACCTCTTAAACGGATTTAAAACAATATTATTCTGCGTTTATTATATCACATCGCGTACTGGCTTTTGTACATTTCGTAGTAAAAACCCTTTTCGGCGAGCAGTGTTTCGTGCGTGCCTGTTTCGACTATACTGCCGTCCTTTATAACAAGTATCACATCAGCGTCTACTATAGTTGACAGGCGGTGCGCGATGACGAAGCAAGTTTTACCCTTCATAAGGCGGTCCATCGCTTTCTGGATGAGGATCTCTGTTCTCGTATCCACGTTCGATGTGGCCTCGTCCAGGATCAGAAGTTCCCTGTCGGCGAGTATCGCTCTCGCGATCGTCAGAAGCTGTTTCTGGCCTCCCGAGACAAACGCGGATTCTTCGCTGATCTCAGTTCTGTAACCGTTCGGGAGAGTCATTATGAAATGGTCGCAATAAGCCTCGTCGCAAGCCTTTTCGATCTCCTCTTCCGTCGCTCCGGGCCTTCCGTACGCGACATT
>DBVT01000007.1:10789-21242 GCA_002308775.1 Mageeibacillus sp. UBA1257 | reverse complement strand
TGTCCTCCGATCAGTATCCTTCCCCCCTGCAGGTCGTAAAATCTCATCAGCAGGTTCACTATAGTCGTTTTTCCTGCTCCCGTAGGACCTACTATGGCCACTTTCTGGCCTTTTTTTACATTTACATTCAGATTTTTGATCAGCGGTTTTGAGGGATCGTATGAGAATGAAACGTTTTCGAATGTCACATCCCCGTCAGCGGTTTCGAACGCTCCGCCTGCGGCGTCCTGTTCTTCGGGCTCCTCGAGAAAGTCGAAAACACGCCTTGCCGCAGCCTTTGAGCGCTGCAGTGAACTGAGCCCCTGAGCGATCTGCTCGAGCGGTCCGTGGTAATTTTTCGCGAACAGTATGACCGTCACGACAACTCCTACGGGAACGTTTCGGAAAACTATCAGCCACCCTCCGAAAAGGCAGATCAGTATGTACGATACGGCATTCAAAAGGGCAATGGAAGGTCTCACGATACCTGAGAGGAATACTCCCTTTGCCATCGCTTTTTTGCTTCTGTCGTTGATCACTTTATGCTTTTTTTCTGTTTCAGACTCATAATTGTATGCTTTTGTCGTCTGGATGTTGGTATAACTCTCCTCTACCAGCGCGAAAAGCTTTCCTTCTTCTTCGAACGCGTCCGCAAAATGCTTTTCCGATTTTGAAGCGACTTTCGAGGATATTATCAGTGAAAACGGCAAAAAGGCGATGACCAGAAGGCCAAGTCTCCAGTCCTCGAGCATCATAAATACGGAAAGGGCGAAAAGCTGCATGAATCCCATCATCATCGTGTCCAGCATATCATGCATCGTAAAACCCAGCGTGGACATATCCTCCGTGATCTTGTCGAGGACCTCTCCGACGGATGTTTTGTCGATGTATTTTACCGGGAGACGTTTGATCTTGTCTGCCATCTTTATCCTCATATTGCAGGTATAAAACCTGCTCGTGGAATTGTTGAGGATGTACATTTTGCCGTAGCTGAGCAGTCCGTTCGAAACGTATATGATCGCGAGTAAAATGAGCCCCGGTATCAGCCTTTCGACCAGCGTCTCGCTCCCTTCAAGAGTACCGCTCTCGAAATCGTATATGAGCTGTATGCTGTTTCCGAGGATCTTCGGTCCGATTATTCCGCAAGCGATTATGGCGGCTCCCATAAATGCCGCAAGGACGAACCATCCCGCGATCGTTTTTGTTTCCTTTATCGCTTTGAAGAAGCATTTGTTATTTCTTTTTGCTTCAGCTTTTTCCTTCGCTTTATCTTTAATTTGCTTTGTGTTCTGTTTTTTACTCATGCTGATACACCTCCCGTCTGGGACATGTATATCTCTTTGTATATACTGCAGCGCGCAAGAAGCTCGTCGTGTTTTCCCGAATCGATGAGCTTGCCCTTGTCCATCACGAATATCACGTCCGAATTCATGGCGGATGTTATGCGCTGTGTGATCACGATCACAGTTTTGTCTTTTTTCTCTTCAGCGAGCGCCCTGCGCAGCTTTGCCTCCGTGATAAAATCGAGCGCGGAAAACGTGTCGTCGAATATATACAGCGGCGCGTCTTTGTAGATCGCTCTGGCAATGCAGATCCTCTGTTTTTGACCGCCTGAGATGTTTTTGCCTGACTGTTCGAGGATATGATCTATGCCGTCCGGAAGACCGGCGATGAATTCATCGAGCTGCGCGATCCTCACAGCGCCTGCGAGCTTTTCTTCATCGCATTCCGCTCCCATTAAAATGTTCTCTTTCACCGTTCCCGTGTATATCGCGGCCTTTTGAAGAGCGCATCCGATCTCATTTCTGACAGCTTTGTCTTCGATCGTCGCAAGGTCGGTTCCTCCCGAGCAGATCGCCCCTTCTGTTGGCTTGTAAAATTTCATCAGCAGCCTTACGATCGTGCTCTTGCCGCTTCCCGTGCCTCCGATTATGGCAATTTTCTGTCCCTCTGAGATCTTCAGGGAAACGTCTTCCACCGCCGGTTTTTCAGATTTTTCATAGTAAAATGTGACATTTTTAAGCTCTAAATCGCCTGAAAGTCTGAAATCAGAGTCTTTTTCGCCGTTCGGTATGCCTTTGAGGTCTATTACATGGAAGATCCTTTTTATGCTGACGTTCGCTTCAGGGAGCATAACGATAGTCATGGCGGCGATCATCACTCCGTTCATTACGAGAGCCATATACTGTATGACGGCAAATATGTCAGCTCCTGTCGCGTTGCCCTGTCCGTTGCCTATTCTGAAGCCTCCGAGCCAGACGATGAACACGACGGCGACATTCAAAAGCATTATCGCAAGAGGAGAAAGAATGCCCATCGTGACATTGCCTTTTATTATCTTGTCAGCCATTATCCTCGTCGCATTCGCGGCCTTTTCCTGCTCCTTGGGCTCGTTGTTAAAAGCCCTGATGACTCTTATGCCGTGAAGCCTTTCCCTCAGGATATCGTTCTGTTTGTCTATGTATTTGTCAGCCGTTTCCCAAAGGGGCTCCACTTTCCTCGCGATCAGGACAACGGCTCCGAAAACTACAGGTATTACCGTGAGCATCAGAAGCGAGAGCGTGACATCCTTGCGCATGGAAAGAACGACTCCTCCGATAAACAGTATCGGAACAGTCACCGCTGTCTCAGCCAGCATCGTCGCGACCCACGAAACAGTTCCCACGTCGTATATAGATCTCGAAATGAGAGAAGACGATCCGACCGAGTTCATCTCCTCGAATGTGAGCGTGTTCACTTTCTTAAACACGGCATCTTTAAGATCTGTCGAAAAACCGGCTATGATCCTGGCTCCCGCATAGCTGCCTAATATCCACGCGCCGAAACTCACCAGCGCGATCGCAAACATCTGCAGGCTGCAAATTACTATATATGAAAAATCCTTATTTTTTATGCCTTCATCGAGTATTCTGCTCATTATTGAGGGCAGAAGGAGCTCTCCCACCGTCGCGACAGCGATCGCAACCATACTGAGCACGAGCATGCCCGAATAAGGCTTCAAATATTTCAACATCCTTTTCATGTTACACGTTTCCTTAGGTCAAAACGCATCGGTCAAAACTCTTCTGATGTGTCCCTTTTTACCGGATTGGCTGCTCTCGTGCGAACCTCGATGATGTGATCCGCCTTCACTCTCTGACCGTTCAGGAAGATCCCGTATCCGCATTTTTCGTACGTTTTGAGTAAAAAGTCACTCGGGATCTTATTCACTTCGTCAGTTTTCATAACGAGTTTGCCCTTCAGATCGATAACCTTAAAATCAATTTTCATCAGTGCCGCCTCCCGACTGCCGCGCGTTCCGTACCTTTTTCTCCTTTGCCTGCCTGAGTTTTGTGTTTACAGGCTCCGAAAGCTGAGCAATGACTATTGCCAGCAACATTATAACACAGCCTATGGTCTCACTGCGAGTTAAAAATGTCTTGTAGTAAACTGATTCCGCTATGGTTGCGAAAACGGATTCGAGGCACATGATCAAAGAGGCGATCGTAGCGTCCGTGTATTTCTGTCCGACCAGCTGAAGAGTATACGCGATAGCCACGGAAAATACTCCCGAGAAAATGAGCGCGAACGAAACCGAAAGTATGTCTGCGATCACCGGTTTTTCAAAGATGAACATACAGACAGTCGAAACTGTTCCGGAAAATATGAACTGCACGGCGGAAAGTTTTATGACATCGACGTGGGGCGCCATTCTCTCTGCGAACATTATCTGGATCGCGAAGAAAACAGAACAACCGAGAGAGAGAAAATCTCCGAGTTTTACGTGGCCGAATCCATTCGGACCGATGCAGATGAAGAACAGTCCGAGTATTCCCAGACCGACTCCGATCCAGAGCATCCAGAAAGGCCTTTTTCCCATAAAAAGGCCGAAAATCGTCACAAAGAATATATAAAATGACGTAATAAACGCTATTTTGCTCGGTTTTGTCGATAAGAAAGCGAACTGCTGCATATTCGTGGCAATGAAGAAAACGACGCCTATGATGCATCCGTATATCAGAACACGCTTGTTGCCCTCTTTAAGATCCAGTTTTTCATCGTGTGTCATTTTTTTTACTTTGATAAGATCTCTCACAACGATAAAAACCATCAGGCACATGCCGCCCAACAGCTGCCTGACAGCTGAAAATGTGAACGGTCCTATCTTCGTCATTCCCTCGCTTTGGGCAATAAACGACAAACCCCAGATAAGGGCCGTCACAAACAGCGCCAGCATGCCTATGAATTGCTTTTTATTTTTCTCCTTCATTACTCTCTACCTTTTTTCTCTCTTTTACGTTAAGAAACACGACAGCCGCGAAGATCAGGACTATGCCTGCGATCTTCAAAGCGTTTGCGGATTCTTTGTATGCGATGATTCCCAGAAGTGTTCCCACGAGAGGCTCCACAGTCACCATTATCGCAGCTTTTCCCGCTTCCATTCTCTCCAGTCCTTCTGTGTAAAAAATATAAGGAAGCACCGTACAGACAACACCTATTCCGAGGATCCACAGTATCTGCATTTTGTCGTCAGCGACGATCCGTATCAGTTTCCCCGGCATGCACAGAGGCACGGATGTCACCATCGCCACCAAAAACGTGTAAAACGTCACGGTCAGCGGATGATACTTTTCTACGGCATATCTTCCGAAGATCGAATAAGAAGCGTAAAAAAATCCCGATCCGATGCCCGTGAGCAGCGTTATAAGTTCCATTTTTACGCCTCCGAGAATGCCTGACACAAAAACGCATCCGAGCACGGTCGCGGCAAGAGCGACGAGCTTTCTCAGGGTGATCTTTTCTTTAAAGAAGACCGCGCCCATCAGCATCACAAATATGGGCGACGTGTAAAGCAAGACCACAGCGACTGAAATTTCCCCGTGCTGCATAGTGTAAAAATAGCACACGTTAAAGAGCACCACGCTGAAGAGCCCCGTTCCGAGGAAAAGCCACAGATCCTTCGGTTTGATCTTCAGAAGCTTTGTGTCTTTAATGAGTATCACGGCAAGCAAAACGACGGTTCCGACTGTCACTCTCGCGGCTGTTATCTGCATCGCTGTCATTCCGCCCTGCGTGAGCCTCCTTACGAATATGCTGATAATGCCCCAGAGCACCCCTGCGGCAATAACGTAAAATGCGGCAATTTTTACGCTTTTTTTCGTAGCCATAGCGGCGCCGACAGCTTCCCTCCCGTTTTACCCGCTCTTTTGGGCGCATTCCAAAGAACTCACCAAAATCAGCGGGCCTTCGGTTTTTCCGTGTGCGGTTTGTTTGCACAACGCATGATATTGTATCGGACGGAAGGTAAAATGTCAAACATCCCGCAATGTTGCTTTGTGAGCCGCAGTCAAGTATAATTATTTTCGTTAAAAAGACGTTTCGGAAGAGGTTTTGCGATGTCTGCGGAAAACGAAAAAGTTAAAATGCCCTGGGCAGATCATTTGGGAGACGTGCCGCTCCATTTGGATTATTTTGAGGGATCGATGTACGACGCCGTCAGGAAAATCGCGGATGAGAGACCGAACGGGATCGCGTACGATTTCATGGGAAGATCGACGAAATATGAGGATTTTTTACGCGAAACCGAGAAAATCGCACGTTCTTTGAAGGCTCTCGGCGTCAAAAAGGGCGAAAAGATCACCGTGGCGATGCCGAACTGTCCGCAGGCTGTCTGCCTTTTTTACGCGATAAATCTTGCCGGAGCGATCGCGAATATGATACATCCGCTGTCGGCAGAAAAAGAGATCGAATTTTTCCTGAACGATTCCGAAAGCGTCGCTGCCGTCACGCTGGACCAGTTTTACGAAAAATTCGCGAGAGCGAGTAAAAATACTAAAATAAAGCACTTGATCATCGCAAAGATACAGGACGCTCTCAGTCTGCCCGTTAAGATCGGTTACATTCTGACTCAGGGCAGAAAGATAAAAATGCCCAAGGACGCGCCCGTAATATACTGGAAAGACTTTCTGAAAATGTCGAAAAATGTCGACGCGGTCATAAGCGAAACAAAAGCCTTGGGATACGCCGACGCTGCTATGATAAGCGAGAGACCTGCCGTAACACTGTACTCCGGCGGAACCACGGGAACCACTAAGGGTATCCTTCTGACGAATAAAAATTTCAACGCTCTTTCGCAGCAGATAGTCGCGGCAAATCCGATGTTCGAAAAGGGCGACAAGATGCTCGCGGCAATGCCGCTGTTCCACGGATTCGGACTCGGTGTGTGCATACATTCAATGCTGGCGCAGGGCGGAAGATGCATACTGATACCTCGCTTTACGGCAAAGAGCTACGCGAAACAGATCACGAAATACAAGTGCAATTTTATCGCGGGAGTTCCTACGCTCTACGAGGCTCTTTTGAGGCTGCCTGACATGGACGGCGCAGATCTGAGTTCTTTGAAGGGTGTTTTCTCCGGAGGCGACTCGCTGTCCGTTGAACTGAAGAAGAAACTGGACAAATTCCTCCTCGAGCACAACTGCTCCGTGCAGGTGAGAGAAGGTTACGGAACGACAGAAACGGTCACTGCCTGCTGCCTTACTCCTCCCCACATGTTCAAGGAAGGAAGCATCGGTCTGCCCTTCCCCGATACATTCATAAAGATCGTAAGACCCGGAACAGACGAAGAGCTTCCTTACGGAGAAGAAGGCGAGATCCTGCTTTCGGGTCCCACGATGATGAAGGAATACATAAACCAGCCCGAGGAGACCGCAAAAACCATGCGGAGGCATCCTGACGGACTCACGTGGATCTATACGGGCGATCTCGGAACGATGGACGACGAAGGTTTTGTATATTTTAAAGGCAGAGCGAAAAGGATGATCGTCTCATCGGGCTACAATATCTATCCCGGACAGCTCGAAAACATCCTCGACGCGCATGAGAAGATCCAGATGAGCTGCGTCATCGGCGTTCCTGACGCATACAAAATGCAGAAGGTAAAAGCTTTCGTGACTCTCGTCCCCGGCGTCCCCGCAAATGAAGAAACGAAGCAGGAACTGCTCGGTTATTGCAGAAAATATATCGCGAAATACGCGATGCCGTACGACATAGAATTCCGTGACACTCTTCCCAAAACTCTTGTCGGCAAGGTCGCCTACAGGAAGCTCGAGGAAGAGGAACTTGCCAAGCTTAAAAACGACGGTCAGTGAATAATTATTTCTCTGATATATCCGATAAGCCCGCTGGAGCAGATCAGCTGCTTTTTACCGGGAGCGAACTCGCTTTGCGACGCCCCGTGACAGTGACCGCACAATACAAGTCTTACCGTCTCGCGTTCCGAAATATATTTTATAAACTCCCTCGAATCACTGTCGCAGCTCTCAGGATCGATAGTGTAGTAATCCTCATAGGAGATCATTTCATCCCTGTTTGAAGCTGTTTTTACGGGAATATGCATGCAGATTACAGTTTTTTTGTCGTTTTCCGTGACCTTTTGAAGCTTTTCCAGCTGCATGCGTGATATCGTTTTTCTTGAATCGTCGAGCCCGACAAGCCTGAGATCGTCGAATTCAATGACTTGAAAAGACGCGTCTCCGTTAATGCATACGTCGTTATACCTGTCCGCCGGGCGTTCGTGATTCCCGCATGTAAAAAGCACAGGCGCATTGATGCATCTGATCGATCTTCGTAGCAGTTCGTCATTCGCGCCTGACGGATAATCGATCATATCCCCTGTCAAAAGAGCCGCGTCCGGGGCTTCCGAATTGATGTATTCGATCTCTTTTTGCAGGCACTCCGACGAATGTATCGCACACTCTGATTCGTCATATTTTTCTCCGAACAAATGCGCAAAATGTGCCTTCCCTTTCATCCATAGATTTTCCTGTTGCTTCGCCCTTTCGAGTTCCTCACCTGTCTGATCGGGAGACAGCGAAACAGCGTGCGTGTCACTGATCTGGATCAGTTTGTACGGACGTCGCGTCCCAAGATCAATTATTGTTCTTTCTACGTTTAAAAAACCCATATTTCCACCGCATTTTATCTGATGTTGATCTGCCTGCAATCCTGTCACGATCATTATATCACGCCCGGGCATTATATTTATATTTTTCTTGACTCTTTCTCTAATAGATGATATATTAAAAATGCGCCGGAAAAAGGCGCTAAACAAATGAATTATCGTGTCGTCCGGTTCCGGAGCAGTCCGGATCAGGGGGAAGTAGGGTGAAAATCCCGCGCAACCGCCATTACCGTCAAAGTCGGAATACCTGCCGGACACATCGGTTTTTACCGGCTCATTGCCGGAGCATTTTTGGGCAAGAAAAATGGAACCGCGAAACATAGCGAAGAGAATTCTTCGTCGTGTCGATTTGCGCTATGCGGCTTTCGCGTTTTACCTGTCCGATCTGCGGAGATGAGAGACAGGCAAGGCGCGTTTTTTGTTTTTAAAATGTGTTTTGTCAAGGTAAAGATCTGTCTATGGGAGGCGTTTGTACGGAAAGGCTTTTTACGGAAGAAAAATGCATAAAATTGCTGAAAGACAAGCAGGAAGAACTGAAAAACGGCGGTTTTGACAGATTCCCGCAAAGGTCGGACTTCTCCGACGAAGAGGTTTGCGCGGTAAAAGCTTTCCTCGGACCCTGGCCCAGAGCGCTCGAAAAAGCAGGGCTTAAGGAGCCGAGAGACGACGACAGAAAGCTGAAGACGGTCGAAAAAAGGATCCGCGCTAAAAGAAAAATGATACAGGCTAAAAAGCTGAATAAAAACAATTCAAAGATAAAGGAGATTGTGGAAAATGAAAAAAGCTTTTAACAAAACGATTTTGATGCTCGTGGTCATCGCGATCATGTCAACAGTTCTTAGCGTGTTCTCATTCGCGGAAGGCGGAGCAAATGTCACCGTTACGATCAAAAACGGCGGCATAGTCGTAGCAAGAGAATCCGTCGAAGTTACGGATATCGATGAAGACGGCGCTCTGACGATCAACGACGCGCTCTACTGCGCTCACGAGAAATTCTACGATGGCGGCGCTGCGGCAGGCTACGGAAGCGGAATGAGCGACTGGGGACTTTCCCTCACAAAACTCTGGGGCGACAATTCCGGCTCTTTCGGTTACTTTGTGAATGACGCGTCCGCATGGAGCCTTACCGATCCCGTCAAGGAAGGCGACTACGTATACGCTTTCGTCTATGAAGATAAGACAGGCTGGTCTGACGCTTATTCATATTTTGACAAGTCATCCGTTTCGGCCGTCAGCGGCGAAGAGATCACACTGAATCTCACCGTGATAGGATATGACGCTGATTACAACCCTGTTCCCACTCCGTGCGAAGGCGCGACGATCACGGTCGACGGCAAAGAGACGTCATTCGTAACAGACAGCGAAGGCAATGTCACCGTTACGATACCCGACGCCGGCAGCCATGTGATCAGCGCTGTCAGCAAAACAGCAACTCTCGTATCTCCGATCTGTCTTGCGCAGATCAACCCGGGCACGAATGACAACGGACTTGCCGTTCTCGCTGTATGCGTAATGGTCGCTATACTCTCCGCTTCGCTTGTTATCCGCAAAAAGATCAATGAGAAATAAAAAATCTAAATATTTTGGCTTCGCTCCGATCCTGACACTGGCGGTCATAATATGTCTCGTTTTTGTCACCGGAGCGACAGCCGTTTTCTCTGAAAGTAAAACCGTCAGTAATTGCCCTGAAATTATCGACGGGATTTTGTCATACTCCGAACCTTCCAAAGACCCGCAAAAATGGCTCGACGGGACGCTCGCCGAGAAAATCGGTTTTACTCCCGAATGGTACGCGTTTGCCGCGAGAAGATACTACGGAGATCTCGATTTTACACATTACACGGAAAAACTGGAAAAATATTTGTCGGAAAATGAAGTTTCCGGCGCTGTTACAAGGCAGAAATACGCTTTGTTGCTCGTCGCATGCGGAAAGCCCGAGCACCCGTTTGTGATATCCGCGGCAGATGAAACGATAGGCAAACAGGGCGTTATGAGCTGGATATTCGGCCTGCACATTTTAAACAACGGTGTAAGATCGTCCTCACATACCGTCGACAGCGTCATTGCGCAGCTGCTTGAACTGCAGCTTGACGACGGCGGCTGGGCCCTCTTCGGGACAGTTTCGGACACTGACGTCACGGCTATGACTTTGCAGGCTCTCGCGCCATATTACAAACAAGACCCGGACATCACGTCATCCGTCGACAAGGCGCTTTCCCGCCTCAGCGAAATGCAGCTTTCAAACGGCGGCTACAGATCGTTCGGCACTGAAAACGCCGAGAGCACCGCGCAGGTCCTGCTCGCGATCTCTTCCCTCGGAATCGATTGTGAGACAGACAGCCGCTTCATAAAAGAAGGCAAAAATCTCCTCGACGGCATCCTTCAATACATGCTCGATGACGGCAGCTTCTGCCACGCCGACAAGAAAGAGACCAATCATCTTGCGACCTCGGAGGTCCTCCTCTCCCTCGTATCCGTCGAGCTCGACAAATACGAAAAATCGCCATTTTACATATTCGAAAAAGGATCCGT
>DBVT01000007.1:0-10698 GCA_002308775.1 Mageeibacillus sp. UBA1257 | reverse complement strand
ACGCACGACAATACGCCTACGGCGTCTCCCGACAGCCAAAATCACGATACGGACGGCGATAATACAAAAACATCCATCTTCAAAAATTACAAAACATATGTGATCGCGGGAATAGTTCTGGCGGCGTTTTTAGTCGCACTGATCCTATTCCTTTGCAAAAAACGCAATTTCAAAAATTACATATTCATCGCGCTGATCGCGGCGGTACTTATACTCGTGACGTTATTCACGAATTTCCGCTCTGCCGAGAGTTACTATAAACAGCCGGGGAAAAAGGAGAACGCCGTCGGAAAGATCACGATGACGATCCGCTGCGACACAGTCGTGGGTAAATCAGATTCTGATTTCATACCTGCTGACGGGGTTATTTTACCCGTGAAAGAGTTCGAGATCACCGAAGGGGAAACTGTCTACGACCTGCTCGTCGAAGCGGCGAAAACGTACAGGATCCAGGTCGAATATAAGAGTTCCAACTCGCTGGCATATATTTCAGGCATAAATTATCTGTACGAATTCGACTTCGGCGGACTGTCCGGATGGGTATTTTACGTAAACGGTGTGTCCTCTACTGTCGGCGCAGGCGAATACAAGCTCTCAGACGGGGACTATGTCGAATGGCTGTACACTTGCGATCTCGGCAATGATCTGAAAAAGTAAAAAGAAAGGGACGCCTCCTTTGAGAAAGCTGGAAGAATACAATCCGATAGTCATTTTTGTATACTTTCTGATAGTCACGGGCTTTGCGATGTTTATAATGGACCCCGTTATTCTCGGATTGTCCCTTCTGGGCTCACTGACGCTCTTTTTTATGATCGACGGCTTTCACGGAGCCGCTTCTCACATAACGGCCCTCGTGTTCTTTGTCGTAATGGCGATCGTGAATCCGCTTTTTAACCACAACGGCGTGACGATACTCTTCTTCCTCAACAACAATCCGATCACGCTCGAAGCGCTGATATACGGCATTGCCTCCTCCGCGATGATTATTTCCGTCGTATACAGGTTCAGGTCGTTTTCGAAAATAATGACGAGCGATAAAATGCTCTATCTTTTCGGAGCGCTCTCTCCCAAATTTTCACTGATCATTTCGATGTCTCTCAGATACATTCCGATGTTCATCGCGCAGACTAAAAAAATCAACCGCTCGCAGAAAGCGCTCGGTCTGTACAAGGAGGACAACGCCCTCGATACGATAAAAGGAGGCCTTCGCGTATTCTCCGTGATGACCACCTGGGCGCTTGAAAACGGAATAATAACGGCAGACAGCATGTCCGCGAGAGGCTACGGCACGGGGAGGCGCACATTCTTCTCGATCTTCCGTTTCCGTAAAAACGATATCATTTTCCTCGCCGCGACTCTTGCTCTCTTCGGCGTTTTTCTCGCAGGAGCGATCGTGCACGCGCTCGATTTCACATACTACCCCGCCATCGGCAAAACTGATCTCTCGGTGATGTCCGTTCTGTCATATATAACATATGCCCTGCTCTCGTTTTTACCCGTGCTGGCAATAATAAAGGACAATATAAAATGGAAATACTTTCTGTCAAAAACCTGAATTTCACATATCCGCTTTGCGAGAACAAGGCTCTGGACGATATCTCATTCTCCGTCGGGAAAGGCGATATGGTCGTCGTTTGCGGAGCCACCGGAAGCGGTAAAACGACTCTCCTTCGCATGCTGAAAAAGGAGCTGACTCCTCAGGGGACTCTCTCCGGCAGCGTCGAGTATATGGAAAAACCGCTCGAGGAACTTTCTCCCCGCGAATGCGCAGCTAAGATCGGCTACGTAATGCAAAGACCCGAGCAGCAGATCGTCACGGATAAAGTCTGGCACGAACTCGCTTTCGGTCTTGAGTCGCTTGGCGTTTCCACGGATACCATCAGGCGGCGCGTGGCTGAAATGGCGGCATTTTTCGGGATAGAATCGTGGTTTGACAAAAATGTTTCTGAGCTTTCGAGCGGACAGATGCAGCTTTTGAATCTCGCTTCCGTGATGGCCATGCAGCCTGAAATTTTACTTTTGGACGAACCGACTGCGCAGCTCGATCCTGTCGCGTCTGCCGATTTTCTTTCCACTGTCGCAAGGCTGAACA
Organism: Mageeibacillus sp. UBA1257; assembly: GCA_002308775.1. Taxonomy (GTDB): domain Bacteria; phylum Bacillota; class Clostridia; order UBA1212; family UBA1257; genus UBA1257. The sequence goes on along the minus strand of DBVT01000007.1, from coordinate 8,606 downwards.
GAGAACTGTCACTCACTGTGATAATGGTCGAACACAGGCTCGAGGACGTACTTCCGATGTCAAACAAACTGCTCGCGCTCGAAAACGGCAGGATCGTCTCGTACGGAGAAACAAGGGCAACTGTCGCCTCTCTTAAAACGAATGAAGATATGCTCGACGGAATGCCTGCGGCTGTCAAATTTTACTCGAGGTTCGATTTTGACGTTCCCTGTCCTCTCGATGTGCGCGAAGGCAGAGATCTGATCGAAAGATCATTCAAAAACGACATAAGATCATTTAAAACGGACGAATATACTCACAATGAACGTGTCGCGCTCGAATTTTCTGACGTATTCTTCAGATATAAAAAAGAGCTTCCGGACGTTCTGTCAGGCCTTTCTTTCAAGGTCTACGAGGGCGAGATCTTCTGTCTGCTCGGCGGAAACGGCTCCGGAAAATCTACGACTTTGATGAACGCCTGCGCTCTTTTGAAACCGTATTCCGGCTCGATAAAGGTCTTCGGCAAAAAGCTCTCCGAATACAAAAACCAGTCTCTTTACCGCGAATGCGTCTCTCTCCTTCCGCAGGACGTGCAGACTGTTTTTCTTAAAAATACAGTTCGCGAGGAGCTCGAAGAAGTTCACGCGGATCTGTCGTCTTTTCCCTTTGACATGTCTTCTCTTCTCGGGCAGCATCCGTATGACCTCTCCGGAGGCCAGCAGCAGATAGTCGCTCTCGCGAAGGTACTTGCCGCAAAGCCCCGCCTGCTCTTCCTTGACGAGCCCACAAAGGGCCTTGACGCTCACTCGAAAAAGATTTTTACCGATATTATTAAAAAGCTCAAAGCGGATGGTATGACCGTCGTTTGCGTTTCACACGATATGGATTTCGCGGCTTCATGCGCCGACAGATGCGCTCTCTTTTTCAGGGGAGAAATAATCTCCCGCGACATTCCGAGGGTGTTCTTCTCGGGCAACAGTTTTTACACGACTGCCGCAAACAGGATGACGCGCGGTTTGTACGACCTCGTGGCGACTGTTGACGACGCCGAAGCGATATGCAGGGCGAACGAAAGGATAAAATGAAAGGGTTTTAATTATGCCGGTGATCAAAAACGAGACATTGCGCAATATATTGAAATATCTGATACCGTTCGTGCTGATTCCCGCGTCCGTAGCCCTGGGCTTTGTGATCTTTAACGACAAACGTTTCGCTTTTGTGACTCTCGCAGTCGTTATACTCGCTTTCATTTTGTTCATCGCGGGCTTTGAAAGTAAAAAAACAGGCTCCCGTCGCCTCGTTCTCGCGGCAGTTTTCGTAGCGTTGTCCGTTGCCGGAAGATTCATTCCTTTCTTCAAACCGGTCACTGCGATCACGATCCTCGCGGCGATATATCTCGGAGGCGAAACAGGCTTTCTTGTCGGTTCGCTCTCTGCGGTGCTTTCGAATTTTTACTTCGGACAGGGACCGTGGACTCCGTTCCAGATGTTCGCCTGGGGCATGATCGGTCTGATCGCAGGTCTCCTCCACAAACCGCTCGTAAAAAGCCGCATACTTCTGATCGTATACGGCCTTCTTTCGGGAATATTCTTTTCTTTTATCATGGATATCTGGACTGTTCTCTGGTACAACGGCACGTTCGACATTTCGTATTATCTGTCCGCGATAACAGCCGCGATTCCTTATACCATCCTTTATTCAGTCTCAAATGTGCTCTTCCTGCTCCTGTTTGCAAAACCCTTCGGAGAGAAACTGTCGAGGGTAAAGATCAAATACGGAGTGTAGTTTAATTATTACGGTCAGAGTTTCATCATCCTGTAGCCTACGCCGATGTGCGTCTGTATGTACTGCTGTGATTCGTCTCCCGATTCGAGTTTTTTTCTCAGGGAAGCCATAAATACTCGAAGCGACGCGATATCGTTCTCCCAACTGCTGCCCCAGACGTTTTTCGTGATATATGTGTGCGTCAGGACTTTCCCTACGTTCTTCGCCATAAGGCAGAGCAGTTTGTATTCTATGGGCGTCAGATGCATCTCCTCGTTTCCCAGGAAAGCACAACCGGACGCGAAATCTATTTTAAGCCTCCCGTTGTAAAACACGGACTCATTTGACGTCTGCTCTGCGATAGAAAGTCTCCTTTGGGCCACTCTGAGCCTCGCGAGCATCTCTTCAACGGAAAATGGTTTCGTCAAATAATCGTCTGCTCCGGCGTCCAGAGCCTCGATCTTTTCGTCGTCCTCGCTCCTCGCGCTTATGACTATGATAGGTATGTTCGACCATGTCCTTATGCTTTTTATCACTTCAACGCCGTCCATATCCGGAAGCCCGAGATCCAGAAGTACCGTATCCGGATTTCTCGAAGCCGTCTCGGAGAGAGCGTCCCTTCCGCATGACACGGAATAATATTTATAATCGTGAGATTTCAGGGTTGTTGTTATCAGGTTCCTGACGGGTGTGTCGTCTTCCACTACCAAAACCGTAAATTTATTCATCGTTCATTCTCCTCTTCCATTTCGGGCATATCCACTTCTCCCGACTGTAGTGTAAAAGTGAATACCGACCCGTGCGGTATATTGTCGGACAGAGTAAGTTCTCCTCCGTGAGCGCGTATTATCGCCCTGCAAAGGGCAAGACCGAGACCGAGGCTTCTCCTGCTGTCTGCAACAGAACTGTTCCCGGTAAAAAACATTTCAAAGACCTGCTCTTTTTCACTGTCAGATATACCTGCCCCGTTGTCAGCTATGCTTACGCGTATAAGGTCGCCGCTTCTGCCTGCGGTAATGACTATGTCAGACCCGGGAGGCGTATATTTTATGGCGTTGTCTACTATGTTTATCACGACCTGTATTATCATCCTCGCGTCGATCTTTGCCAGCAGAAGCTCCTGTTCGTATTTTACCGTAATATTGTGTTCCGTCTTTTTTCTTCCGAGATGGCGCAGGGCCTCGTCTATCACTTCCTCTATCAGTTGAGCGGATGTATTCACTTTTATTGTCCCGTCTTCCATTCTCGTTACAAAAAGCAGGTTTTCCACGAGAGATATCAGCCACTGCGCGTCGTCATATATATCGGTAAACATCTGCGTTCTCGTCTCGCTGTCAAGTGCCTGATAATTTGAAAGGAGGTTGCTCGCGTTGCCCGAAATCGATGTGAGAGGCGTTCTTAAATCGTGTGATATCGATCTCAACAAATTAGACCTGAGCCTCTCGTTTTTGGCTCTCAGATCTGATTTTTCCTTTTCTCGCGCTGTCCTGTTTCTCTCTATCGTCAGCGCTCCTTCGCCTATTATTGAATCTGCGACACTGCTTTCAAACGAATCAAACTGCTTGCCTTTTGACTGTATTCCCACTACACCGTACACTTTTTCATTCGTTTTGATTGGAATGTAAAGGCACTCCGCATCTTTTGCCATGTCAGTCGTATGGCCTGTCTTTCCTTTCTTTATCAGAGCGAGTTCGGCGGCTTCCCTGTCCTTTGCCGAAAAGAATACATTCTCTTCAGGATCTGTTGTCGAAGTAAAAATATATCCTTTCATCAACTGTCCCATCGATTCGGGATAGACGATCACGTTTCTGTCAAGCATGACATTGAGCTGGCTCGCAAGGACCTTCATTACCTCTTCGTCTTCACTGACCTTTTTAAGAAGGTTGCTCGTGTCGAAAAGCACTTTTGTCCTGAAAGCCGTCATCGCCGAAAGCTTCGCCTGATCCTTGAGTTTTGAAGTGAGCGTACACGTCACTATTGATATAACGAGCATGATCGCAAATGTGACAGAATAACCGGGATCGTACGCTCTGAAGTCGAATCTGGGCTCTGTCATAAAGAAGTTGAACAGTATGACTCCTGCTATAGAGCTGATGATCCCGCTCACATATCCTCTCGTAAAAATCGCAGTGAGCAGCACCCCGAGTATATACATCGCGATTATGTTCGCCTCCGTTATACCAAGATCGAGGAAAAGCATTCCGATCAGTGTGACTATTATAAGGATCATCACAGTGATCAGAAGATCTTTGGGGTAAGGAACGAATCTGCTCGCGAATCCGTTTCTTTTTTCTTTGTAGCTTCCTCCCGAAGTCGCATCAGGGATAATATGTATGTCACACGTCGGAGCGATCTCGATAAGTTTGTCTGTAAGGGAACTCTTGCTCCAGAAATGGCGTTTTTTCGTATTGCTGCGTCCTATAACTATCTGCGTCACGCCTGAAAGTCTCGCAAATTCTGCTATCTGGAACGACACGTCGTCACCGTTTACGGTCGCCGTATCAGCGCCCAGACTTTCCGCGAGCGCGGTATTTTTTTGCAGTCTCTTCCTGTCTTCTTCCGTCAAACTTTCGAATGAAGACGTTTTTACATACAACGCGGTAAAAGAACCTCCGAATGCCTTCGCCATTTTTGCGGCTGTTTTTATTATTCTCGTATTCGTAGGCGAAGGAGAAAGACACACAAGCGTATGTTCTGCCGTTCTTCTCTCATCTTTATTATTTTGTTGCGTCACACGTCATCACCGCCTTCTTCATCCGCCCGCATGATAAATGCGACAATAAATATAACACTCTTTTTTTCGTTAGTCCAATCTTCCTTTTCGACGGTCGACTTCCTCTTCCTGTTTTTCAGCTTCGATTTTATTATCACATGCTGTATCATCAGGTGTTTCGCATATCAGGACGTGTACCTTTTCGTGCGTTTTCTTGAACTTATGTATTTCTTTCAAAGTTTCCTCATCTGTTGCGTCACCTGTGAGCATTACGCAGGAGGGTTCAGGTTTTTCGTTTTCTTTCTCTATCGTACGTCTGTTTTTGTCCAGGAATCTGTCGAACTTCGCAAAAAGAAAACCTCCGAAGACGAACATGCCCAGAACAGCAACTATCAGCAGAATACCTTCGATCAATCCTTCCTTCATTACCGCTCACCTCCTCTGTATTTTTCCTTCATGTAAAATTTTTCTTTCATAAGTTAGATTTGAAAGCATTTCTGGATCGCCTTATACTCACCCAGAACGAGCAGCGTCTTGTTTTCCGTCAAAATGGTATCAGGCGTTATCGAGACATTCATCTTTCCGTTCTGCTTTATGGCCATGATCGTGATGTTGTATTTCTTACGTATATCGATCTGTCCTACGCTCATTCCGACCCAAGATCTCGGAACAGATACCTCGAACATAGCGAGCCCGTCCTCAAGTTCGATATAGTCGAAAATATGGTCGGAACTGTATCTTATAGCCGCCCATCTGGCGACCTGTTTTTCGGGATATACGACTTCGTCGGCGCCGTTTTTTAACAAAAATTTCGCGTGAACTTCTCTGTCTGCACGTGCTACGACGAATTTCGCTCCCATTTCCTTCAGCAGAGACGTTGTCTCCAGAGAACTCTGGAAATCGTCTCCAATAGTCACCATGCACACGTCGAAATTGCCTACACCGAGAGATTTTACGAACGCGGGATTAGTCGCGTCTCCTATCTGGGCATTCGTCAGGAGCGGTAAAACATCATTGACTTTATCTTCGTCCTGATCGACGCCCATCACCTGATGCCCGAGCAGATTCAGCTGATTCGCGAGATGTTTTCCGAAATTTCCGAGTCCTACAATTAAAATCGATTTCATTATCTGACCTCCTGTTATCCTATCGTTATACGTTCAAGCGGCAGTTTGGATTTCTTTTTATTTCCCGGTTGGGATATCGCCGCGTATATGAGTGTGAGCCCTCCGACTCTGCCGAAAAACATCAGAAGCATGAGTATCACCTGAGATATCACGCCGAGTTCCGGTGTTATTCCGAGGGTGAGTCCGACTGTTCCGATCGCCGAGGCAGTTTCAAAAAGGCACGTTGCGACAGGTATGCCCTCCAGCGTGCTGATTACTATCGCGCTCGCGCCAAACAGGAAAACATACATCAAAAGGAGCGCAGTGGCATTCCTCGTAACGCTTATGTCTATCCTTCTTCCAAACGCCTCGGAGTCGTCTTTCCGCCTTATTATAGCTATCGCATTCAGAAGTAAAACGGCCATCGTTGTCGTTTTCATTCCTCCCGCGGTAGACCCCGGTGCTCCTCCCGTGAGCATCAGGAAGACGATCATACCTTTGCTGCCGCCCGACATGGCAGCTATATTTTCCGTGTTGAAACCTGCCGTCCTCGGTGTCACCGCCTGGAAGAGCGACACGAGTATTCTCTTTCCGAGAGGCAGCCCGTTAAAATCCACAAAGAAGAAAAATACGAAGGGGATGATTATGAGTATCGCAGAAAACGACAGTATTATCTTCGTCTGCATCCTGTATCTCTTGACGTGGAATTTGTTTGTCACGAGGTCTTCCCATGTCAGAAACCCGATGCCTCCTATGATGATCAGACTGATGACCACGATATTGATCAACGGCTGTGACGAGAATGACGAGAACGATGTGAACTGCCCCGATTCTTCTCCCATAATATCGAATCCCGCGTTGCAAAACGCCGAGATCGAGTGAAAAAACGACATCCAGATGCCTTTCGGACCGTATTTTACGCAAAAAACAGGCATCATCGTAAGAGCCCCGCCTATTTCGAATATCAGTGTCGCCTTGAGGATGAACAGCGTAAGTTTCACTATACCGCCTATCTTCGAAGCAGATATCGCCTCCTGCATGATGCTCCTCTGAAGAAGACTGATGCGCCTGCCCGACACCAGCGCGAGCGACGCGGCAACAGTGATGACTCCGAGCCCGCCTGTTTGTATCAGTACAAGTATGACTGCCTGCCCGAAAGCGGACCAGTATGCAGCCGTATCATGTATGACAAGTCCCGTGACGCAAACAGCCGATGTCGAAGTAAAAAGCGCTTCATTGAAAGGCGTGAACGCGCCGTTCTTCGATGATATCGGCATCATAAGCAGTATTGCGCCTGTGATCAGCACTCCCGCGAATCCGAAAATTATGATCTGGAACGGTGATAGCTTTTTCTTTTTTATTTTTTTCTCGCTGTCTTCGATCTTGTTCATCGTAAAACCCTTTCTCCCGGAGGCCTGCGATCGGCGCTTGCCGCCTTTCACCGCCCGTTCAGCAGAACCGATTATACGTTTTTCCTTAAAAAGATGGCATAAGAAAAATATCCCCCGACATTAAGATTGCATAAAGATGACCCGTCAGAGCGTAAAAAAGAGCCGTGAAGGAAAGATATCCGTCACAGCTCTTTTTGCTTTTGCCGTCAATATTTTTTTCGTTTATTTAAGGCTTTCCTGTATTATACGTATTTGTCAGATCCGCGACGGAGCCTTCGAAAAATTCCTTGCGCCTCGAATTTGCGACCCTCTTCATGAGCTCCGCGTAAAAAAGATCTTCGTCAAAAGGAATTTCGACCGTTTTACCGAGCCAGGAGGAAAGATGCATAGCGTTCGAGATCAGGAGGCCGTTGATGCCTTCTTCGCCGCCTGCGACCATCTGTTCGCCGCGAAGGATGGATGCGGCGAATCTGTTCAGGACGCCTACATGCTGTTCCGAAAGGCCGTCTGTTTGAGCTTCGTATGTTTTACACGAGGGCATGCCGAACGGTCTGCTGTTCGTTTTGCTGAATTCAGGTTCAGGTTCGTCCAGCTCCGTTACGAGAAGTTTGCCGTTCTCCGCGAGTAGTTTTCCGCCGTCTAAAGTTATCTCAAATCTGTTCGTTCCGGGAGCGTCGCCCGTCGTCGTTATGAATGATCCTGTCGCGCCGTTTTCATATTCTACAAATGCTGTCACATCATCCTCGACTTCGATGTCGTGCCACTTGCCGTAATAGAGATGCGCAGTTACTGTCTTCGGCATGCCGCAGATCCACTGCCACAGATCGAGATTGTGAGGACATTGGTTCAGAAGTACGCCTCCGCCTTCGCCGCTCCAGGTGGCTCTCCACGCTCCGGAGTCGTAATATGCCTGCGGGCGGTACCAGTTCGTTATGATCCAGTTCGTCCTGCGAATTTTACCCAATTTGCCGCTTTGAACGATCTCGCGCATTTTACGGTAGATACAGTCCGTGCGCTGATTGAACATCATGCCGAATTTCGCGTTGCTCTTTTTCGCAGCCTCGTTCATCTCTCGGACAGCTTTTGTGTACACTCCGGCAGGTTTTTCGCACATCACATGAATTCCTCTTCCGAGAGCTTCGATCGCGAGTTTCGGGTGTGAATAATGGGGAACTGCGATAAGACATGCGTCTATGAGCCCCGAATCCATCATTTTAACTGCATCTGTAAAACACGCGGCCTTTCCTTCCGTCTTTTCTTTTGCCCAGCTGAGCCTCTCAGGGTTTATGTCGCAGACAGCTGTGACCGCGATCTCGGGACATTTTCCTGCGATAATATTGCTCAGATGGCCGCTTCCCATGTTGCCTATTCCGATGATGCCCATCCTGACTTTATCCATATTTTACCTCCGAAAGCAAACAGATCTTTCTGTTAAAATGTGACTGCGGCATCAGTTGAAGCCGCATGATCTCAGATATTCAAAGCTCCTTGAGAGACATTCGAACGGATCTTCACCGTAGCAGTCGTCCTGTTCGACGAGCATATATTCTGTTCCCGCCCTTTCAGCCTCGTAAAATACGCGGTCGAAATTTATGTTTCCCTCTCCGATGACAGCCATCCGCTGAGCGCCTCCCACTATTGAAAGGTCTTTTA
>DBVT01000069.1:1977-5661 GCA_002308775.1 Mageeibacillus sp. UBA1257 | reverse complement strand
GGCTGCCGCATCAGGAGCGGTTTCAGATGCGGGTACTGTGACCGTATCTGTTTGCAGGAGGGTCTCCATCGTCGTCGAATATTCCTTTTTCGGAAAAATAGAAAAATTATATCTGTCATACAAAATAAACGCGCACACACCCCTCTTTTCCGAGAAGATCTCAATCGAATACGACGTTCTCGAGGAAGACTGCGACTCGTTCATAAAGGCCCTCACGGACGCCACAGCGGGCAGGATCGTCATAAAGTTATCGGAACCCTACTACCTCAGGATGGACCCGTAAAACGGCCTTTAAACGGCTCAGAGAGGCATTTTGCCTTTGTCTGCGCATTTCTCGTCCCTCTTATTTTCGAAAATACGCCCGTTTACCGGAATTGCCGTTTTTGAGTTTGTATTATAATTTGTGCAAACTCATTTTTGAAAGGGGATAAAACATGAGAAAAACAAATTTGCGCGGGCGCGATTTTTCGGAGAGCGACCGAAGGACTGTTAAATTCATTTCTTCGTTCCTCACCGATATCGGAGTGCCCCGCCATTACAGCGGTCATGTGTATTTTACCTACGCGCTCTTCCTCGTAAAAGAAAACCCGGACAGTCTTCACCACGTCACAAAGGAAGTCTATCCTGTGGTCGCTGACAAGTTCGGCATCTCTCCTTTGAATGTCGAGAGAAATATGAGGAACGCCCTCGAGGCAGCGTGGAGAAAAAACGATATTCTGCGTTATCCGGAGCTTTTTATCAGTTCGTATTTAAAGACTGACGCGAGGCCTTCGAACACGGAATTTATGAACGCCGTAATGGAAATGATCGACTTTATGGACGAGGGAAAAAGGCTTTGAATTTCCCCGGATCCTTTATCGCACTGTCCGTTGATTCATTTGGTCTTTTGTCGCCCGCGTCACCGATATGATATAATAGTCGGCGGAGGCGGCATGTATGCTCGAACTTTTTAAAGATTGTAAAATATGCCCCAGAAAATGCGGTGTCGACAGACTGAGCGGTCAGATCGGCTATTGCAAAATGCCTGCGCTGCCTGTAATGATCGCCAGAGTCGCGCCTCACATGTGGGAAGAGCCGTGCATTTCGGGCTCAAAAGGCTCAGGGACGGTGTTTTTTACGGGCTGCAATATGCAGTGCGTTTTTTGCCAGAACGAAGCGATAAGCAGAGGACGCGGAGGCAGAAGCTATACAGTCGAAGAGCTCGCAAAAGCGTTTTTAAAACTACAATCATCGGGTGTTCACAATATCAATCTCGTGACGCCTACTCATTATATGCCCGCGATCTGTGACGCGCTGGATATCGCCCGGAGCGCTCCTTCTCAGCTCACCATACCTGTGGTTTATAACTGCGGAGGATACGAGCTGCCGGAGATCATTTCCCTGCTTCGCGGATATGTCGATATTTTTATGCCCGACGTCAAGTACTTTTCCGACTCTCTGTCCGTAAAATACTCAAAAGCGGCGGGTTATTTCCGCTATGCGGCTGACTCTCTCGAGATGATGCTCTCAGTCGCGGGAAGACCCGTTTTCGGAAAGGACGGACTGATGAAAAAAGGTGTCCTTGTGAGACACCTTGTTCTTCCGACAAGAGCGGAGGATTCAAAAAAGGTTTTGAAAAATCTGTGGCGCAGATTCGGTAACGATATCGTTTTAAGTGTTATGAACCAGTACACGCCGATGAAACATTTTGAGGATTATCCGGAACTTTCGATCCCTCTCGCGAAGTCTTCATACGAAAAAGTCCTCGATTTCGCATACTCCCTCGGTTTTGAGAATATTTATTCCCAGGAAGGCGGAACTGTCAGTGAAAGCTTCATCCCGCCGTTCGAAGTCTGATTGTTTAAGAACTTTTTAATGATAGTTATGTCTGCTTTCAGATCGCTCTGTACTTTATCAGCCTGCAATCCTTCTTTTCGCGTATCTCGACAGTATATCCCTTTTCCGCGAGTTCCTCTCCCGAGATCGTCTCGACTTTTCCCGTATCAACATCCGTGAGCTCGTACGTTTTATCTTTGTCCAGCCCGTGAAGGATAAAATCTGCTGTCGAATAAGGAGATCTTTCTCTTCTGAACGCGAGTATGATCCCGTCGCCTTCCTCTTTCCTGTTGAACTGCATCGCGCACCAGACCGTTTCGTCCGGCGTCGTCCTGTTGCCGCTCACGATCCCCCAGGAGCCTTCCGTGACCCAGGGCATATTCAGGTTGTAAAAATCGGCGACGAAATAAGGCTTCAGCGAAACGTATTCTTCGGCGAACTTTTTAACATTGTCGATCTCTTCCTGCGGATGCTCGCTCCAGTTCTCGTAGCAGAATGTTTTGAAACTGAATGTAGGCGCATAGCAGCTTCTGACGCTGTATTTTGTCATCTCCCAGCCCGGATAGCCGGCATATGTTCCAAGGTAAGGAAGAAGCGCCAGACTTCCCATCGTGTGGTTCTGGAAGGACATCTCGTCAGGATCGAATCCGCACTGGTAATCCGATCTCGTGACAGAAAGAGAGCGTGACATAAGTTCGAAATCGAGCCTTCTGCCGCCCGATGCGCAGTTGTCTATTATCAGATGAGGAAATCTTTCGAGGAGCATATCCCAGAGCCTGTAGAGGCCGTTTATGTGCTTTATCTGCGTTATACCTGCTCTTCCCGTTTCATCCGCCTTGTTCCAGTAAGGCAGCGGATCTACGTTGAAATCCTGCCTGTAGCAGGATAGGCCGAGTGTTTCGATATAATTGCTCAGCATTTCAAACGTGCCCTGCAATGCCTCTTCATTTCCGTAATTTATGAGCCACGTCGTGTCTTCTCTTTTAAAGAACCAGTCAGGATGATGCCTTGTGACATCAGTCCCTTTGATCACGCGCTCCGGTTCGAACCAGAGAAGATATTTAAGGCCGCGCTCCTTTATCGTTCTGCTTACATCGAGAAGACCGTCGGGGTGATAATTTTTATTGACTACCCAGCTTCCGGTGTGCGCTCCCCAGTCGCCCTCGTGCTCATTGATACACCTTCCCGTCGAATATCCGTACCATCCCGCATCCATCCAGACGTAATTGATGGATATACCCGCGTCCGTCACTTTTTCGATCAAGGCGATCTGCTTGTCGGACGGCATCGCTCCCCAAAGAAGAATCGAAAAAGGCAGATCTTCCGGGCCTTTTATATGCCCTATTTCGGCAGCTCTTCTCTTCATCACGTTTCTGAATCTGTTCTGTCCGTCCTGATATCCGTCGTCGTAACCTGTGATCAGAACGCTGGTAAGCTCCACTCTCTCGCGAGGCTCTAAGAAAAACTCCGCTCCCGCGACGCCCGAGGTAAAAAGCACGCCTTTTTCTGTCCTTTTTACGGAAGCTTTCCAACAGCCCGACCATCCGATCGCGACTACGACTCCCTCATCCAGCCTGTTGATATTGAAATAAGGCATGCGGCTGTCAGAGCTTCTGCCCGTTCCGTTCGTTATGTCCTCGCTGTAATTTTTATAAAGATACTGATAGGCCGGCAAAAATTCGTCGTGGCGAAGAACTGAACCCATATATGAAAACAGCCTCACATTGTCTTCCTTCAGCATATCGCCGATGCCGCTCTCCGTCGGCGGATCGAACGCGAATTCGTGGCAGAAGTCCCTTATATCCGAAAATTTCTCCGTTATTTCATCTGTCAGATTCTCAAGGCTGAATCTCTCGTAAACAGAATCCA
>DBVT01000069.1:844-1920 GCA_002308775.1 Mageeibacillus sp. UBA1257 | reverse complement strand
TGATCTCTCTCTCGTCTGCAGTATTTCTGACCGTTTTAAATTCTACCTTCGGTGTAAAACACACGCTTTCCTTCCCGTCGTATTTGAATGCGAAATTTTTCTGCGTTAATACCTTCTGAATTCTTTTGTCCATAACTGTCCTCGTTTTTCCCGGCGGCAATCTCCCGCCGTTTGATAAAATCATTATTGCATAACGGCCTGTTTTTTTCAATACTGCAGAGCGTAAAAAAAATCCCCGGATGAGAGATCCGGGGATCGTTTTTCGTTTTACAAGATGATTATTCGATGATCTTGGAAACTGTTCCTGCGCCGACCGTTCTGCCGCCTTCACGAATAGCGAAGCGGAGTCCGACTTCCATAGCGATAGGAGTGATCAGCTGGACGTCCATTGTGATGTGGTCGCCGGGCATAACCATTTCTGTTCCTGCGGGAAGAGTGATAACGCCTGTAACGTCAGTTGTTCTGAAATAGAACTGAGGTCTGTAGTTTGTGAAGAAAGGCTTATGACGGCCGCCCTCATCTTTTGTCAGAACGTATACCTGACCCTCAAAATGTGTGTGGGGGTGGATCGATCCGGGTTTAACGATAACCTGTCCTCTTTCAACTTCGTTTCTCTGAATACCTCTCAGAAGAACACCGATGTTGTCGCCTGCTTCAGCCTGGTCGAGAAGTTTTCTGAACATCTCAACACCGGTGATAACAGTGGATTTCTTTTCTTCTTTGAGTCCGACGATCTCAGCGGGATCACCGACTTTGATCGTACCTCTCTCAAGACGGCCTGTAGCAACCGTGCCACGTCCTGTGATCGTGAATACGTCCTCAACAGGAAGCAGGAACGGGAAGTCTGTAGGTCTCTGGGGAGTAGGAATGTAGCTGTCAACAGCGTCCATAAGTTCATGGATGCAAGCATACTCGGGAGCGTTAGGATCTGTCGATGTGCTTTCGAGAGCAACAAGAGCGGAACCTCTGATGATCGGGATATCGTCGCCGGGGAAATCGTACTTGCTGAGGAGCTCTCTGACTTCCATCTCAACGAGGTCGAGAAGTTCAGGGTCATCAACCATATCGCACTTGTT
>DBVT01000069.1:533-715 GCA_002308775.1 Mageeibacillus sp. UBA1257 | reverse complement strand
CCGGGGCAGTCAACGTGAGCGTAGTGTCTCTTATCTGTCTCATATTCAACGTGAGCAGTATTGATCGTGATTCCTCTTGCTCTCTCTTCAGGAGCGTTATCGATCTGGTCGTAAGCTTTGACTTCGATCTTGTCGTTTCCAAGAGAAAGAACCTTTGTGATTGCTGCGGTAAGAGTTGTCTT
>DBVT01000069.1:306-469 GCA_002308775.1 Mageeibacillus sp. UBA1257 | reverse complement strand
TCAAATTTAGCTTTTGCCATTTTAATTTCCTCCTAAATGATACAATAAATACAGTATTGTTTGCGTGTTATATAATACACAATCAAAAAAAGTTTTTCAAGTGTTTTTTGCACTTTTTTGCCTTTCGGACCGTGTAAAATACTCATCTCGCAGCATTCTTTGC
>DBVT01000069.1:0-226 GCA_002308775.1 Mageeibacillus sp. UBA1257 | reverse complement strand
AACCGAACATCTCCGCGAGCGGCACAGACGCGTGCACCATTTTGATGCCCGGACTGCTCTCATCCATTCCCTCTATTCTGCCCCTTCTGGAGCTGACGGAACCGATGATATCTCCGAGATATTCCTCAGGCCCTGTGATAACGACCTTCATGATCGGTTCGAGTAAAACGGGATCTGCCTTCTTGCATGCCTCCCTTATAGCCATCGAACCTGCGATCTTGAATGC
>DBVT01000039.1:13170-24595 GCA_002308775.1 Mageeibacillus sp. UBA1257 | reverse complement strand
GCAGTATTTTGACGGGGTGGTACCGGCTTTTTTTACTGACGAGCCGCAGGTCGACAAGAAGCAGACGTTCGCGTACGGAAACAGCGAAGAGAGCGTAACTCTGCCCTGGACGCCCGAAATGGACGATCTGTATGAGAAGAGATACGGAGTAAAAATAGAAGATACTCTCCCGGAGATATTCTGGGACAAAGCTGACGGAACTTATTCCAGAGCGAGATATCTGTATCACGATTTCGTATGCGAGGTATTTACATCGTCATTTTCAGACAATCTCGGATCGTGGTGCGAGAAAAACGGCATCGCTTTGACAGGTCATGTGATGGGAGAGCAGTGGCTTAAGACTCAGACCGAGCACCTCGGAGAAGCCATGAGATGCTACAGAGGATTCAATCTTCCCGGAATAGATATGCTGAGCGACGACCGCGAGTACAACACAGCGAAGCAGTGCCAGTCGGCAGTGCACCAGTACGGAAGAGAGGGAATGCTCTCGGAACTGTACGGAGTGACAGGCTGGGATTACGATTTCAGAGGACACAAGAGCCAGGGAGACTGGCAGGCCGCTCTGGGAGTGACTGTCAGAGTTCCTCACCTCTCGTGGATGTCCATGCACGGGGATGCGAAGAGAGATTATCCTGCTTCCATTTTTTACCAGTCGCCCTGGTATAAGGAGTATAAATTTATAGAGGATCATTACGCGAGACTCAATACTGCTCTCACGAGGGGCAGACCGGTCGTCGATGTCGCCGTGATCCATTCCATTGAAAGCTACTGGCTCAACTGGGGACCGTCTCAGAATACGGCCGATGTGAGAGACCAAATAGAATCAAACCACATGGATCTTGTGAGCTGGCTGCTTTCTTCGCAGATCGACTTCGATTTCATAAGCGAGAGTCTTCTTCCCGAGCTTTACAAGGGCACCGAAGGCGGCTTCAATGTTGGAAAAATGACATACAAAACTGTCATCGTGCCTCCTCTCGAAACGATCAGAAAAACGACACTGAAAGCGCTTTCCGATTATCAGGAAGCGGGCGGAAGAGTGTTATTCATGGGAAAATGCCCCGAATACGTTGACGCGCTGCCTTCAAAGGAAGCCCGCAAACTGTATGACAGATGCGAAAAAACGGAGTTCTTAAAATATGATATTGTCGAAGCTTTGAGACCCGAAAGGCGGATCGAGCTTATGAACTCCGACGGAACGAGATCGGGCGAATATTTTTACAATTACAGAAGAGACAACGACTGCGACTGGCTTTTCATTGCCCGATCAAACAAGATCGGAAGACAGTACGGCGGTCCCGGAAGGCTCACGCTCAGAATAAAAGGAAAATTCACTCCCGAGGTCTACGACACGCTGACAGGAAGGATCAGAGTCCCCGAATACAGAGTGGACGACGATGATACGTATATCGACTTTGTGCTCTACGCGATGGACAGTGTCCTTTTGAGACTCGGAAGATACGACAAGAAGATCAAAGGCGAAAAAGAGCCGAAAGTGACAGTTATAGGCACATATTCTGACAAAAAGCCCGTAAGATACTCGCTTTCGGAAGACAATGCGATGGTACTTGACGAGGCGGAATTCAGGATCGATTCGAAGTCGCTGAGGGCGAGAGGAGAATGGAGAGGCATCGAGGAACTCACCAGGATACACAATATCGCGCTTGCCGAATGCGGCCTTCCGAGATACGACGACGCCCAGCCGTGGGTGGAACCTCCGGAGAAGCTCGAACATACTGTCGACCTGAAATTCGAATTCGATTCGGAGATCGATTACGAAGGCGCTTATCTGGCACTGGAGAACGCCGAGCTTTGCGAGGTCATTTTAAACGGCGCGGCTGCGGGTAAGAAGATCGAGGGGTATTTTACAGACGAGGCGATAAGAAAAGTAAAACTTCCGAAGATACAAAAAGGAAAGAACACGCTGCTGGTAAGAACTCCCGTCGGGATCAGGACGAAGATCGAATGGTGCTATATGCTGGGCAAATTCGGTGTGAAGATCAAAGGTATCGAAAAGACAGTCACGGAGATCCCGAAGGTCCTCGGCTATACGGATCTGACGAGACAGGATCTGCCTTTTTACACGGGTAATGTGAAATATTTTGAAACGGTCGATGTTCCGGAGGGCTGCGACGATCTGTCAGTCAGGATCTCCGAATTCACCGGAGCACTCGTAAAAGTATACGTAGACGGAAAATGCCGCGGGATCATATTCTCAGAACCGTTCTGCGCCCGTCTGGGACACTTTGAACCCGGAAAGCATAAAATTACACTCGAATACTTCGGAACGCGCGAAAACGCCTTTGGAGGCCTTCACAACGCCGATGTGAACGAGAGATGGAAGGGCCCGAACATCTGGCAAACGGAAGGAAACAAGTTCTGCTACGAATACAGGATCAAAACAACGGGGATCACGGCGGCACCCGTGTACTATTTCGGCAAAACGGAAAAGTAATGGCGAAGCCGTGAATGATAAAGCATAAGGAGAATCGATTATGAGAGCCGTAATAACAGTCATCGGAAAAGATATGGTCGGAATACTTGCAAAGGTTTCCACAAAGTGCGCCGAATCGGGAATGAATATAACTGACGTCACACAGTCCATCCTTCAGGACATGTTCGTGATGGTCATGATGATCGACATAAAAGAGAGCAGCGTGCCTTTCGCGGATTTTTCGAGGGAGATGTCTGAGATGGGACGCGAGCTCGGACTCGATATCAGGGTAATGCACGAGGATATTTTTAACTCGATGCACCACGTGTGATCTTTGAGGAGTGATCTTATGATCAATACAGGCGATATTCTTGAAACTTTAAAAATGATAGAGGAGGAGCACCTCGACGTCCGAACGATAACGATGGGCATCTCTCTCCTCGACTGCGCAGACCCCGATATAGACAGGGCTTGCGCGAAAATATACGAAAAGATCTGCCGCTATGCCGAAAATCTCGTTAAAACGGGAGACGATATAGCTGCGGAATACGGCGTTCCGATAGTGAACAAAAGGATATCCGTTACGCCTGTCGCGATGATCTCAGCCCCCTGCGAGGGTAAAAATCCCGTCAAATTCGCGAAAACGCTCGAAAAAGCATCGCGCGCTGTCGGAGTCAATTTTATCGGCGGTTATTCCGCTCTCGTTCACAAGGGCTTCGGACCGGGAGACAGGCAGCTTATCGAGAGCATTCCCGAAGCGCTTGCCGAAACAGAGCACATCTGTTCGTCGGTGAACATCGGTTCCACGAAGACCGGGATCAATATGGACGCTGTTGCCGAAATGGGACATATCGTTCTGAAAACGGCAGAGCTCACAAAGGATGATAACTGCATCGGAGCCGCGAAGCTCGTGGTATTCTGCAATGCCCCTGAGGACAATCCTTTTATGGCGGGAGCTTTCCACGGAGCGGGCGAGCCCGAGTGCGTTATTAACGTGGGCGTATCCGGCCCCGGAGTCGTGAGCTCAGCGATCAAAAAAGCAGGAGACTGCGACATAACACAGATCGCCGAAACGGTAAAAAAGACAGCTTTTAAGATAACCAGAGTCGGACAGCTTGTTGCGATGGAGGCGTCAAGGAGACTCAACGTTCCTTTCGGAATAGTGGACCTTTCGCTGGCGCCTACGCCCGCTGTCGGGGATTCCGTCGCGAGGATACTCGAGGAGATGGGACTTGAAAGCTGCGGCGGACCGGGAACGACAGCATGTCTCGCGATGCTCAACGACGCCGTTAAAAAAGGCGGCGTGATGGCTTCTTCTCACGTCGGAGGACTTTCGGGAGCTTTTATACCCGTGAGTGAGGACGAAGGAATGATCAAAGCGGCGAGAGCAGGTTCGCTGTCGATCGAAAAGCTCGAAGCGATGACAGCCGTTTGCTCCGTGGGACTCGATATGATCGTCGTGCCCGGAGATATCACGGCCGAGACGATCTCAGGTATAATCTCCGACGAGGCGGCTATAGGAATGGTGAACTCAAAGACTACGGCCGTCAGACTGATACCTGCGATCGGAAAGAAAGTGGGCGAGGAACTCTCCTTCGGAGGTCTTTTGGGAAGCGGCCCCGTAATGCCTGTCAGCAAATTCTCATGCGCGAAGTTTATAAACAGAGGCGGCAGATTACCCGCGCCGATACAGAGCCTGAAAAACTGATTTTGCGGTTTATTTTTACCTGCAAAAAGGATATAATAACAAAAAAATACTGAGGTGGTTTTTATGCTTGTCAATTTGAATGATGTTTTGAAAGACGCTCAAAAGAGACACTACGGTGTTGGGCTTTTCAATGCGATAGATTCCGATATGATGGACGCGATAATCTCGACCGCGGAAGAGAACGGATCGCCTGTAATTTTGGGAACGGCTGAGGTCCTGCTTCCTTACGGAGACTTCAAAACGATAGCTCCCTCGATGCTCTCAAGGGCAAAGGCGGCGAAGGTCCCGATAGTCGTTCATTTTGACCACGGGCTGACTTTTGACAATTGCATACAGGCTCTCAAATGGGGCTTTTCAAGCATAATGTTCGACGGATCGGCGTATGAAAGATCGAAAAATGTCGAAGCTACAAGAGAGATGGTAAAGATCGCTCACGCTTTCGGAGCGTCTGTTGAAGGCGAGATCGGACACGTCGGAGAAGCTGTTACGGGAGACAACGAGACAGACGACAGATACACTACCGTAAAAGAAGCCACGGACTATATAGACGAAACGGGGGTAGACGCCCTGGCGATCGCGATAGGCACAGCTCACGGAATGTACAAGCAGCCGCCGAAACTCGATTTTAACAGACTCACCGAAATAAGAAACGCGACGGACGTGCCGCTCGTGCTGCACGGAGGCTCCGGTCTTTCGGATTACGATTTCAGACATTCCATCGAATGCGGAATAACGAAGATCAATATTTTTACGGATCTCGCGAACGCGGGAGAAGCAGCTATGAAAGAGGGGATCGAAAAGGGACTCTCTTATATGGATATCAGAAGTCTCAGAAAACAGAGGCTTCAGGAGACGGTAAGACACAAACTCGAACTGTTCGGGTCGATAGGAAAGGCGTGATTTTATGTACAAATTCCCAATAGGTGTAATGCTCGATTCATTCAGGCTGCCTTTTGACGAGGCTCTTGAAAAAGTCGTCGAAGTTGGCGCTGACGGATTTCAGTTTTACGTATCGGCGGGCGAATTCGCACCGGATAATATGACGAAGGAAAAGTGCCGCGAGATAGTTAAAAAGGTCAGAGACAAAGGCCTCGTCATCTCTGCTCTCTGCGGCGAAACGGGACACGGATTCTGGCAGAAGGAAAGAAATCCGGAAGTACTGGAACTCTCAAGAAAGATCTTCGCGATGTGCGGTGACCTCGATACATCGATCATGACCGCTCATATCGGAGCTATTCCCGCTGACAGATCGTCGGAAAAATACGATATCTTGTACAAGGCGATGACAGAGATGGGCAATATAGCTTCGTATTACGGAGCGACATTCGCGATCGAGACCGGTCCGGAAAAATCCGATATTCTGGAAGGGTTTTTAAAGGATCTCGACAACAAGGGCGTAAGAGTCAATCTTGACCCTGCAAACCTCACTATGGTCAGCGGAGACGATGCCGTGGCTGCGGCTCACAGGCTCGCCAAATATACGGTCCATTCGCACGCAAAGGACGGAAATATGCTCCAAAAAGTGGATCCCGAATGCGTTTACGGCGGTAAACCGATGCCTGCGAACATCCAGGGTCCGACATTTGAAGAGGTCCCGCTCGGAACGGGTTCCGTGGATTTCCCGAACTACCTGCAGGCTCTTTCGGAAGAGGGCTACAAAGGATTCCTGACGATCGAAAGAGAAGTCGGCGACGATCCTTACAAGGACATCAAGATGGCTGTGGACTTTTTAAAGGGTCTCACAAGATGACATTTTAATATATTGAAAAATACGGCTTTCGGAGGAAAAAATGAAAATATTCAACGCCCCTTTTGCGGAAAAACTCAGCAAACTGTACGATGTTACAGTTAACGGCAAAGACATTCCCGTTTTCAAATGCATCGTAAAATCGAGGCAGTTCGTCGCCGCAAACTGCGAATCGACTCACGGAACAGCGGAAACGAACAAGGAAGAGGCTTCATTTGTTATAATCGACGCCGACAAAGACGAAGAGCTGCATTTTGAAGTGACGCCTGAAAAAAAATTTACCGAAGTCAGGATCAGACCTTTCTCGAAGGGGATCGATTACGACGTAAAGAACGGAAAGATCTGCTTTAAATTCAAAGGGCAGGGTCAGTTCACAGTGGAGCCTGAAGACCACCACGGAGCGCTTCACATTTTCATAAATGACGCGTCAGACTATGCCGATGTTTCCAAGGACAGCCCTGATGTGATCTATTTCGGACCGGGATATCATGACGCGGGCAGGATAAGGATCAGATCCGGGCAGACCGTTTTCATCGATTTCGGCGCGTGGGTCAAAGGATATTTTCTCGAAGAAAATATTTCAAACTTCAGGATCATAGGCCATGGAATCGTTGAAAAGACAGACCGCTACGATGTGCCTGTGACCGGAGGCATCACATCTATGGCTATGGAGATGCATTTCCTCTGCTGCAGCGGAATCCTGGTGGACGGAATAACGATGCTCGATTCTCCGATGTGGGTCATTTGCATCAACAACTGCAACAATATGATCGTGAACAATATCAAGCAGATAGGTATGTTTTGGGGCAGTTCTGACGGCTTCGACATCGTGAACTCTCAGAATATCACTCTTTCCAACAGCTTTATCAGGAACGGCGACGACTGCGTCACGCTCAAAGGTTTTATGCCCTTCGAAAAACAGAATGTGGAAAATATTTCAGTCAACAGATGCGTGCTCTGGTGCGACTGGGGCGTTGCTCTTCAGATCGGAGCCGAGGCGTGCGCGGAATTTTACAGGAACATATCCTTCACCGACTGCGACGTGATCCACCAGGCACAGGCTGTTTTAAGCTTCCAGACGGGCGGTTATGCCGATGTTTCGAATGTTCTTTACGACGATATCCGCGTAGAATACTCCAAACACGCGAGAAAGCCTATCCTCTGCATAGGCATTGACGACGATCAGGTCGAATCCGATAATATGGAAAATTATGAATCCCACGCTGACGCGGGAACGCATTTCAAAGGCAAAAAGAAATACGTCGACGAACTTTTCGACACGATCAAAAGGCCGAAAGCGGAATTCAAGGACATCGATTACAATCCTCCGGATGAGCCCTTCCTCTGCTGGCTGTTCCACATCGAGATCTGCGAACACTGGCACGATATCCTCGCTCCGGAGACGCCTTTTGCAAACAACCACAACATAGTTGCTCACAATATCAGAGTTTATACGGACGAGGGAATGCATATGCCTCCGTCAAAGGTAAAAGGGCATTCCGAAATTTCCAGGACATACGATATGACCGTAAGCGACCTGTATCTGAACGGAAAGAAAGTGGAAACATTCGAAGACGCGAATTTCGAGATTGGAGAATTTGCTGACAATATCACGATAAAGTGATCGGATCTACGTCAATACGACAATAAAGAAATTAAAAATCCTGCGCACGGAACTTGCCTTGCGCAGGATTTTCTTACGTTGATCAAATATATCCGGGCAGTTATCAGATCTCGGGGATCTCGATCTCGACTTCGTGTCCGATCTTGGCGGACTTGTATATACCGTCGAGGATAGCCTGGTTTATAATGCCTTCGCTCGTCGGAACGGGAGCAGCCGTGCCGTTTTTGACAGCGTCGAGGAACGAACGTACCTTCCAGTAGAACACGCCTTCGCTGGGATCTGCCTGCATAGGAATAACCGTTTCGACGTCTACGCCGCAGAGGTTCCTGTATATTTTAAGAGGAGCATCGATGCCGCCCCAGTGACCGGAGGAGGGGATACGCAGACCTGCCTTTGTTCCGAGCACGATGGAGTCGCCCATTGAATCGATATTCATTGCCCATGCCGTTTTGAATTCGATCGTGACTCCGCCTTCCATTCTTACAAGGCCGCCCGCGAAGTCGTCGACTCCGAAAACATCTTTGAACGGATAGTCGTCAGCTTTTCCGAAATAGTCAGACATATAGCCTGACGCTGTGAGAGGCTTCGGATATCCGAGCCCGTTGAGGACCATATCGAGAGCATAGCAACCGATGTCGCCGAGAGCGCCGATACCCGCTGTCTCTTTCTCGATGAATGTCGTTCCGAAAGGAGTGGGGATGCCTCTTCTTCTGCCTCCGCCGATGATTATATGATATACCTTGCCGAGCTCGCCGGACTGGATGATGTTTTTGATCATCCTCATGTTGGGATTGAAACGAGGCTGGAATCCGATGGAGACTATCTTACCCGATGCTTTTTCCGCTTTTCTGATCGCGACAGCCTCGTCGAGCGTCACGCACATCGGTTTTTCGAGGAGAACGTTTACTCCGTGCTCGAGAGCATAGATCGTGCAGTTTGCGTGCTGCATATTGTAAGTACATACAGAAACAGCGTCCAGATTCGCGTCGTCGATGAGTTCCTTGTGGTTTTTGTAGATCTTGATCCTGTCTCTCACTTCGCCGTGCACGCCCTGATCGTCAAGGAAACGTTCAACTTTTCCGTCGATGAGATCGGCGATACCAACGAGTTCAACGTCAGGCATTCTGAGATATTCCTGAATGTGCGAAGAAGCGATCCATCCTGCTCCGATGATACCGACTCTGAGCTTCCTGGATCTGTCGATGGTGTAGTTATCCTGGTTATTTTTGTAGGCGTCAAGTCCCGTGTATGCCATAAAAGCACCTCTTTCCAAAAATATTTTTTAATGTTAACAGTTTAACATTTTACACAGTAAAAAACAATGATTTTCGTAAAAATATTTTCGGACGCAAGATCGGGAAATATGATAAAGTATCGTCGGAGGCGGGCCTTGCAGGCGCATCGCCTGACAGATACGAGGTGAATGATTTGAAGACGGAAAGATTCGACTGGCTCGCATACGTAAAAGTGATACCGACTGACGAAGAAGGCAGGCATATTGACGCATTTTACGGGCTGACGAGGAAGATCAGATATATGAAGGATCTCAGCAGAGCTGTCAACAGATTCAAAATATATGCGGTCGACATATGCGTTTGCGACGGTCTTGCGATGATGCTCTTCGGACAGACATATGACGGTGATATTGAAAAGGTGCTCCGTTTTACGAATTCGAGCTTCTCTTCGATCGTCAGGAATTCTGACGAAAAGGTCCGCTTCAGGCGGGCCGTCGTATATTTAGAAAGTGAGCAGAAGGCTCGTAAAATATTCGAAAGATCACGCCGGATAGAAAAGGAACGCTCCCGTGAAACGCTCTCGATGGATGATGTCTCCGTATGGCTGCAGTTTTACGCGGGAGACGGCGAAGGGGATATAGATTGACGGCGCGCCGCGGGACACCTTTGAAGTTTTCATTTGCGAAATCGCGAAAGAGTGGTATAATAATTGTGAACCGCGGTTTTTCAAAGCCGACGAAGGGACGGGAGGAGGTCCAGAGTAAGATGAGAAAATTCGCACCGGTACTGATAATCATCGCCGTGATCATCATTGCGATATTCGTTGTTTTCGCGTGCATGAATATAATGAACAACACTCCCAAAGGGCCGGATACTACAGTCGCGCCGTCAGTTGCGCCCGGAGAGGAAACGCCTGTTCCGAAGGTGACCGAGACCCCGGAGGCAACAGATAAGAAGCCCGACGACGGGAAACAGACTCCCACTCCGACGCCCGAAGTGACAGCCGGAAAGCCCACGGCGACTCCGACGCCCGTTTCTACTGCGACACCCGCTACGCAGGCTCCAACGGCAACAGTCAGACCGACTGCGACACCTGAGGTCGCAACGGGCACGAGCGGAAGCTTCAAGAGCGATACGGGAACGTCCATCAATGTGAGAACAGACTGGTCATACGAGGATCAGGGCTCAATGCGCTCCGTTAAGATCAGGATATACCTCGAATGCGGAACCATAAGCGTCAGCCAGAGAAACGACAACACTCTCACCGTCAACGGCAAAACGATCATCTACAATACTGAGCCCCTTAAATATACCGAGAAAGTCAGGCACGAGACGTTGATCTACGAATACACGTTCCTCGCGAACAAGGGAGAGACGATAGATGTCGAAGCGACCTGGCACTTCAGAGGAACGTATTCGGGCGTGAGGATCGAAACTATCGTTTGCTCCGGTTCGTTCAAGGTTCAGTGACGATCGGTATGATCAGGTCGTAATACCGGAAACGGATAACATATCTATAAGCAGGCGCGGATATCATGCGCCTGTTTTTTTATGCGCACAGATCGTAAAATGAGCCAAATATGAGCGAATCATCTTTATTATCGGCTCGAAATGGTGTATAATACTACCGTTCTGCCGAAAAAACCGCAAAAGACGCGGCGGAACAAATTAAAATACAAATCAATGCGAAGGAAGGTTGTTTTATGAATTTTCTCGAGAGAATATCGGACAGAGCAAGAGCTGACAAAAAGACTATAGTGCTGCCTGAAAGCGAAGATATCAGAGTCATCAGGGCTGCGGCAATGGTTCAGGAGAAGGATATCGCGAATATCGTTCTCGTAGGAGACCCCGAGAAGGTCGCAAGGCTCGCCGAAGGACTTGACATCTCAAAATGCAAAGTGGTGAATCCCCTTGAATCGCCCGATTACGACAGATATGCAGAGGCATTTTACGAGCTCAGAAAAGCAAAAGGCGTGGATATGGACAAGGCTAAAGCCATGATGAAGGATTACGTATATTTTGCCACTATGATGGTAAAAATGGGCGACGCAGACGGTATGGTCTCCGGCGCNNGCCACTCAACGGCCGATACTGTCAGACCTTCTCTTCAGATACTTAAAACGAGACCCGGAACGAAGATGGCTTCAGCTTTCTTTGTAATGGTCGTTCCGAACTGTCAGTACGGCGCTGACGGAATATTCGTTTTCTCAGACTGCGGCGTTGTCGAAAATCCGGACGCTGCCGGACTTGCGGACATAGCTATCGAATCAGCTTCTTCATTCAAAAAGCTTGTCGAGAGAGAACCTGTCGTTTCAATGCTCTCATATTCCACAAAGGGAAGCGCTCACAGNNTGACTGAAAAAGTTGTAGAGGCAACAAGGATCGCCAAGGAAAAAGCTCCCGAACTCATGCTCGACGGAGAACTCCAGGCTGACGCATCGATCATCCCTTCAGTCGGCGCATCGAAAGCTCCCGGAAGCGATGTCGCAGGAAAAGCCAACGTCCTTATTTTCCCCGATCTGAACGCGGGAAACATCGGATACAAACTCGTACAGAGACTCGCGAAAGCGGAAGCTTACGGACCGATCCTCCAGGGACTTGCAAAACCCGTAAACGACCTTTCGAGAGGCTGTTCGGCTGAGGATATCGTAGGAGTTATCGCTATCACGGCTGTTCAGGC
>DBVT01000039.1:10517-13135 GCA_002308775.1 Mageeibacillus sp. UBA1257 | reverse complement strand
ACGATTCTTGTGAAATTTTACAAAATTTTTCAAGAAAAGTGTTGACTTTTGATTTGAGGGAAGTGTATAATACCACCCGCATGCGCGTTTTACGAAGAGGAAGTGCATGAATCGTGCTAGAAAGATGCACTGGAGGTGTAAGAAATGATTTGTCCTAAGAGAAGATGGTCTAAGGCAAGAACACGTTCGAGAAAAGCTAACTGGAAACTGGAAGCTCCGAATCTTGTCAGATGCCCTCAATGCCATGCATACAAGCTTTCACATACTGTTTGCGGATCCTGCGGATACTACAAAGGCCGTGAAGCTATTAAGCTCGCAGAGGATTGATAGCATTTAAATAAGACACAAAGCAAAGTAAGGCAGCAGTCGCATCATAAGTGTGATTTGCTGCTTTTCACTTTTCAGCGGGATATGAGACAGTTCGCGATCGAGACCGCAGCGGAAAGACGACTGTAAAATGAAAAAAGACGATTTCAAAAAGGTCATAAGAGTCGAAAAGGGCAGCCTCGCGGAGGAGGGAGACATCCGTCCGGGAGACACGCTTTTGTCCGTGAACGGTTTTAAGATCAAGGACTATTTCGACTACAAATTCCTGATGACGGACACCGACGTCACTCTTAAAATGAAAGACGGAGACGGAGACCCGTACGAAGTCAGCTTTGAGAAGGACGAATACGAGGACATCGGACTTGAATTCGCGTCTACACTGATGGATGACGACAGAGGCTGCAGAAACAAATGCATATTCTGCTTTATCGATCAGCTGCCGCCCGGAATGAGGGAGACTGTCTATTTTAAAGACGACGACACAAGGCTGTCGTTCCTCACGGGAAACTATGTGACATTGACCAATGTGAGCTACGAAGAACTCGACAGGATCGTCCGCTACAGGATGTCTCCGATAAACGTCTCCGTCCATACTACAGAGCCCGAACTTCGTAAAATGATGCTCAAAAACAGATTCGCGGGAGATATAATGCAGAAACTGAAAGTGCTGGCTGAAGGATGCATAACAGTTAACGCGCAGATCGTTCTTTGCCCGGATATAAACGACAAGGAGCATCTTAAAAAGACTTTAGACGATCTTCTGACTCTCTCAGACAGTATTGTGAGCGTCTCAGTCGTTCCCGTCGGACTTACGAGATACAGACAGGATCTGCCGAAACTGAGGCTTTTTACACCGGAAGAATCTGCTGAAGTGGTAGATATGGTAGAGGATCTGCAAAAGAAGCTCTATCCGAAACTGGGGAGAAGATTCGTTTACGCGGCGGATGAATTTTACATTAATTGCGGAAGAAGCATGCCGGACTACGACTGTTATGACGGATTCCCGCAGCTTGAAAACGGCGTGGGGATGTGCGCTCTGCTCGAAAACGAAGTCGTAACGTACATAAACGAACACAAAAAGTCTCTTAAAGAAGCCGCAAAAGGCAAAAAAAGAAAGATCTCTCTCGCGACAGGAATGGCTGCGTATGATATAATCAACGGGCTGGCCCATTATACGGCCTCACAGTTTGCCGATGTTTGCGATATAATACCGGTGACTTATGCCGTAGAAAACAAGTTTTTCGGCGAGTCTGTAACGGTCTCGGGGCTTCTCACGGGCACGGATATCGTAAATAAACTGAAGGGAACAAACCTGGGCGACGAGCTTCTGATCACGGAAAATATGCTGAGAAGCGGCGAAACAGTGATGCTGGACGACATGACGACGGAGGACGTTTCAAAGGCTTTGAACATAAAGGTTACGCCTGTGGGCAGATCGGGCAGCGACTTCGTGAACGCTGTACTCGGAATAGAAGAAACGGAGGAATGATAATATGAGCAAACCAATAGTGGCAATAATCGGAAGACCTAACGTGGGAAAATCATCCCTCTTCAACTATCTCACAGGCAAAAGGATATCCATAATCGAAGATACTCCCGGCGTTACGAGGGACAGGATATATCAGGATATCGAATGGTCCGGCAGAACAGTTTCTCTCGTTGACACGGGCGGTCTTGAACCTTATTCGACTGACAGCATACTCGTTCAGATGAAGAGACAGGCGGAGATCGCCGTTGACCTCGCGAATGTAATAATATTCATGGTCGACGCGAAGGACGGCGTCACGGCGACGGATAAAGAGATCGCCACGATGCTGAGAATATCGGGCAAACCGATCGTTTTAACAGTCAACAAGGTGGACTCGATAGGAGAGCCGCCTCCGGAAATATACGAATTTTACAACCTCGGCATAGGGGATTTTTACACGGTCTCAGCGGCGCACGGACTGGGTATCGGTGAGCTTCTGGACGCTGTTTTCGGGCAGCTTCCGCCCAGGGAAGAGGATGAGGAAGACGAGAATGTGATCAAAGTCGCNNGTCGGAAAACCTAACGCGGGCAAATCTTCTCTCATAAACAAGCTTCTGGGAGAAGAGCGCGTGATCGTAAGCGACATACCGGGAACGACGAGGGACGCGATCGACAGCTATCTCACTGTCGACGGACAGCGCTACTGCATCATAGACACCGCCGGAATGAGAAAAAGAGGTAAAATAACAGACAATATCGAAAGATACAGCATTATGAGGTCGCTCACCGCAGTAGACAGATCTGATGTCGTTTTACTTATGAT
>DBVT01000039.1:5703-10504 GCA_002308775.1 Mageeibacillus sp. UBA1257 | reverse complement strand
GTCACAGAGCAGGATACGAAGATCGCGGGATATGCATACGACCAGGGCAAAGCGACTGTCATCGCAGTCAACAAATGGGACCTCATCGAAAAAGAGACGGGCACGCTTGAAAAATTCAAGAAGGAAGTTTACGACAAGCTTTCGTTTATGACATATTCGCCGATGTTATTCATTTCGGCTCTCACGGGGCAAAGAGTATCAAAGGTACTGGAGACAGTAAGAAAAGTCGCCGAAGCCGCGTCATACAGGGTAACGACGGGCATGCTGAACGACGTTTTGTCAGAAGCTATCGCGATCAACCAGCCTCCGTCAGACAAGGGCAAGAGGCTGAAGATCTATTATATGACGCAGGTAAAAGTCAAACCGCCTACGTTCGCGATCTTCTGCAACAGCGCAAAACTTTTCCACTTCTCGTATCAGAGATTTATCGAGAACAGACTGCGCCAGAATTTCGGATTTGAAGGTACACCTATCGTACTCAACATAAGAGAAAAAGGAGAGGGTGAAAATGCCTCCGCTCGCGATTGAAATAGTATTGTTCGCTCTTGCCGCGACAGTCGGATATCTTCTCGGAAGCCTCAATTTCGCGGTGATCTGGTCGAAACTGATCTATCATGACGATATAAGAAACCACGGAAGCGGCAACGCGGGAACGACAAATATGCTGCGCACATACGGCAAGAAAGCCGCTGTATTGACACTCCTCGGAGACCTTTTAAAAGGGGTCATCGCGGCTCTCGCGTTCGGTCTTTTTTTCAAGTTCGTCGGAGAAGGGCAGAACATCGGTTTTCTCACATATGTAAAAGGCGCAACGGTCGCGGGACTGTTCGCGATCTTCGGCCACAACTGGCCGGTCTTCTTCAATTTTAAGGGCGGGAAGGGTGTTTTAACGTCTTTTGCCGTCATTTTAACTGTAATTCCGATACAGGGGCTCATCTGCCTCGCCGTGTTCATAATAGTGGTCCTGATCACAAAATACGTCTCTCTGGGCTCCGTTTTAGGTGCCGCGGCTCTTCCGGTCGTCACGATCATAAGCGTCTTAAAAGAGGGCTTCAAAGCAGATCCCGACGGTATCTTTTTACTTATATTCGCGGCGATATCTTCGATACTCGTTATAATCCGCCACAGAGAAAATATAAAGAGGATCTTTAAAGGTACGGAGAACAAATTGTCGTTCGGCAAAAAGACCGAAAAGTAAACAGCGGATCAATGATCCGGCCCGGCAGGAAAAGAGGAAAGATGGAAGAATTATATTACAAGAACAAAAAGAATATGTTTCTTCTCGTCTTCCCGATATTTATAGAGCAGCTGCTCAACGCGACTATCGGTATCGCGGACACGATGATGGTGTCTTCCTCTGGAGATGCCGGAGTTTCGGGAGTTTCGAATATCGATGTTATTTCGACGCTGCTGGTCAGAGTTTTTTCCGCTTTTGCGACAGGCGCGACTGTGGTCATAGCCCAGTGCATCGGAGCGGGGGACAAGGACAGAGCGAGGAGAACGGCGAGACAGTCGATGCTCCTCATCACGTTGGTCGCACTGACGATCTCCACACTGTTTTTAATTGGCGGAAGGGGCTTTATCGAGCTCATCTACGGCGAAAAAAATCCTGCTGTCACAGACTATGCCGTGCCCTATTTTATGATCTGCGCATGTTCTTATCCGTTCATGGCGATCTTCCAGACAGGTTCCGGTATCATGCGCGCGACAGGCAAATCCACGCCTCCTATGATCGTCGCATTTTTGATGAATCTGATCAATGTAGGCGGCAACGCGGTCTTCATTTATTTGTTTAAAATGGAGACGAAAGGAGCAGCTCTCGCGACGCTTATTTCCCGTATATTTGCGGCTCTCGCGGTCGTGATACTGCTTATATCACCAAAACGGGAGATCAACATAAGGGGTATCTTTCCGCCGAGGCTTGAAAGATCCATCCTCAAAGCGATATTTTTTATCAGCCTTCCGACAGCGGCAGAACACGCCCTTTTTAACCTGGGCAAAATAATCGTTCAGGCATTCGTGAACGGCTACGGCGAGGCGGAGATAGCCGCGAACGCAATATCGAACAATATTTTTTCCATCACTATCATCGCCGCTCAGACGATGAACCTTGCGACCACAACTGTCGTCGGATACTGCGTAGGAAAAGGCTTTATAGAAGAATCGAAGAAATACACGGTCAAATTCGCGGTCGCGGACGCCGTATGCATGCTTGGGCTGAACCTCATTATCCTGCCGCTCATGGGCCCGCTTTTAAAACTGTATGAAGTGACACCGGAAGCTGTCGGAAGCGCCAGGATCATCATCCTGACCATGCTCGCGGTGACGCCTTTTATCCATCCGCTGGCGTTCAATATCGGTTATTCTCTGCGCGCCGCGGGCGACGTAAAATATACGATGACAGTCGCTGTCGTTTCGATGTTTTTCGTAAGGGTCGCGCTTGGTTATGTTTTCGGCACGGTCCTCGGGCTCGGAGCGCTGGGCACATGGCTTTCGATGTATGCGGACTGGGTCGTTCGGGCGGCCTTTTACACGCCGAGGATCTGGGCAAGACACAGAAAGATCAAAAATCTGGCACGCGATTAAGGCTCCGGACCGGGCATTATTCGTTCTGCCGACACTTCGAAACATGCGGAGGATCCCGGCGGAGGTTTCGATACGTTTATACTTGACTTCGGGCATTTTTTGTTTTACCATATCAGCAGACTGACGAACCGAATATAATATCAAATTATTCAGGAGGTAATGAGGAAAAATGAGTATTGATTTTACGAAAAGAAACCTTGTAAACGAAGAAGACATGGCGCTTCGAAACGATCTGCCTATCTACGTGAGTCCTGAGAAGATCCCGCTGTCGTTCAGGCTCGGAAGCAGGATCATCAGGGGCATCCCGGAGAGTTTCAACCCGCAGGTCGAGAGAAAGCTCATCGACACGACGATGTACCAGACGATCGTGACGGGCAGAAACAGAAGCGGACTTGAGATCAGAGCGGAATATATCCAGTACAACGACTATCCGATGGTCGAATGGGTGGCATATATCACAAACAAAGGAAAGAGCAATACGGCTCAGATCAGCGACCTCAAAATACTTACGGACGTCGAAATGCCCGCGGAGAGACCTTTCCTCGAGAGAAACAACGGCGACAACTGTACGTATGAGTCATATAGAGGCGAGACATTCAGGCTTCTCAAAAAGGTAAAACTGATGCCGAAAGACGCCAAGTCATGCTCCGGAGAATTCCCTTATATGAAGATCCTCGGGAAGGACAGAGGTTACAATATCGCTATCGGATGGCCGGGCACATGGATGGCTGAATTCGCTCCCTCAAAAGGCGGTTTCAAGATGAGCGCCGGAATAGGCATCCTCGATTCGTATCTTAAGCCCGGCGAGACGTTCAGAACGCCCAGAGTCAACATAATGGCTTATAAAGGCGACAGAGACAGAGGCGTGAATATGTGGAGAAGATTTTACATGAAGCATATCATACCTCACGAAAACGGACATCCGATACCCCCGCTGTTCATAATAAACGATCCGGGACCGGGAATAGAATGGACTGAATCGACTGAGAAAAACCAGCTGGACGGCATAAAAAGATTCATCGAAAGAGACCTCAAACCTGATCTCTGGTGGATAGACGCCGGATGGTACACCTGCATAGACAAGAATTCCGGAAAGCCTAACTGGGTGCTCACGGGAACGTGGGAGCCGGACGAGAAGCGTTATCCGAGGGGCCTCAGACCTGTCGGAGAGCTTTGCGAAAAGGAAAAGATCAGATTCCTGCTCTGGTTCGAACCGGAGAGATTCGCTGAGGGAAGCGCTTTTGATACGATGCATCCGGAATATGTTCTCAAACTCAGAGAGAAAAACGGCAACTACAGCTGGACGAGGAGCATAGATTTCTCAAATCCCGATTGCGTAAAATGGCTCACCGATTTTATCAGCGACAAAATAGACGAATATAAACTCTCTGTCTACCGTCAGGACGCGAATATCCATCCGCAGGACATTTTCCTTTCTCAGCATGACGAAGAGAACAGGAAAGGATCAACAGAGAACCTGTATTTCCAGGGAATGCTCAGATTCCACGACGAGCTGCTCGCGAGACATCCGGGACTTTGGATAGACAACTGTTCTTCCGGAGGCAGGAGGAACGACCTTGAGACGATGAGAAGATCCATCCCTTTGCATTATACGGACGTAGGCTACGGCATGCACGTCGTAAAACAGATGCACAACAAAGCGATGTATTCCTGGATCCCTTATTTCAGGAGCCTCGCATACAGCTGGGATGACGAAAACGGAGAATACCACGGTGATTTTTCGCCGTTCGTGCCTTTCAAACACGACGATTTCGCTTATTACAACGCGATGACGCCCGCGATCGGATGCTGGAAATGGGGCTCCGAAGCGGACGAGGATATAATGTCCTGCATCCGTAAAATGAGAAAGATCTGGGAGCCCGCCGCTCAGATCATGATAGACGGCGACTACTACCAGCTGATCGATTCACACGAGAAGACAGACGAGTACTGCGCTGTCCAGTTCGACGATCCCGAGCTCAAAAAAGGCTTCGTCGAAGTGATCAGGAACGTCAAGGTTGAAGAGGATTCCGTCACGGTAAGACCCGTGGTTGACAAGAACGCGACGTATACGTTCCACTGCATGGATCCCGAACAGGATTTTACTATCTCCGGCAAGAAACTTGCCCAAAAGGGCTTTGAAGTCTGCATACCGAAGAGAAGCGGAATAATGTGGTATTATACGTATTCGTGATAAAACGGAACAGTTAAGCGG
>DBVT01000039.1:5374-5650 GCA_002308775.1 Mageeibacillus sp. UBA1257 | reverse complement strand
GGAAAGGATTGGTAAAATGAAAAAGTATCTGATTTTAATGTTGGTTCTTGTTGCGGCTCTCATGGTTACTGCCGCTTGTTCGACGACAAAACCTGTTGAGGAACCTACAGCTCCGCCGACGGCTGAGCCCACGGCAACTCCCGTTCCGACAGCGACACCTACGCCCACGCCGGAGCCTACAGCAACACCTACGCCTTCACCGGAACCTGAGCCCGGAACGTATGACATATTCGCGGATTCCGGAATCGGCGATCCGGAAACGGCTGACGCAAACGG
>DBVT01000039.1:3820-5287 GCA_002308775.1 Mageeibacillus sp. UBA1257 | reverse complement strand
ATCATCACGGAAGTCGAACTCGATGACGGAACTAAAGCAATGGCTATCAGAGTATGTTCAGACAGCGCAGAAGGAAACTACACGGCTCTCTGGAACGACATATACAACTTCCCGGGGCTCAAACCGTCAACGACATATAAGTTCACTGTTACATACAAACTGTCTCACAGCCCCAAATTCGCTGAAACAGGCGAAGAACTCAGAGAGTGCTACATCTACTGCAGCGGCGATGAAAGAGGCAGAGAAGCAGGCAAACAGGTAATGACTATCGACGGTCAGTGGCATACGGACGAATACATCTTCACAACAAAAGCCAGTCTTCCTCTTTCATCCGACGGAGAGACGACGCTCGTAGACTTCGAGTGCGGACCTAACTCAGAGTCCGGATTTATGTATATCGGCTTTGAAATCCTCATTCTCAGAGTTACGCTCTACGAAATGGTCGAAGCATAACGATACAGATCAGAGGCGATGAAAAACGCCGGATGATCAGAACACGAGATCTGCGGCAGCTCCTTAAGATTCGGAGCTGCCGTTTTCAGTTCTTTCAAGACTGTTAAAAGCGTTCTTTTTTACTTGTTTGAGGAAGCATTTTAATATATAATATATCTATACTCATGCTACACGTAAGGGGTGCGTTATGGAGATCCGCAAAATAAACGAGACGATGACTTCGAGGGAGAGGGTCAGAAGAACTTTCGAATTTGAGAAAACAGACAGACCGCCCATAGGCTATGATTCAAACGCGGCTATAGACAGAAAATTCAGAGAATATCTCGGAGTTGAGAAGGAGAGCAGGGAGACGTTTTACGAGGCGATCGGAATGGATTACAGACCGATAGGAGCGCCGTATATAGGACCTGCGCTTTTCCCGCCCGCGCCGGAAGGAAAGCACAGAGACCCGCTCGAGGGATTCATCACAAGATGGGTAGAACATGAAACGGGCGGATATTGGGACTTTTGCGATTTCCCGCTGAAGGACGCTGATGACGAGGCTTTTGACAATTATCCCGTGCCTGATCCCGATCATTTCGATTACGAAGAGGCAGCAAGAAGGGCGAGATCATACGGCGGAAAATATTCACTCTACCTCGGAAGCCCGGGCGTGCCTGACATAATCAATTCCAACGGCAGGATAATGGGTATGGAAGACACTCTCGTGCATCTGATATGCGAAGACGAGGCTGCATTAAACCTGATGAAGAGAAGGGCCAAGTCGTCTCTCGAGATCATGGAGCGGACTCTCGCGGCGTGCAAAGGAGAGATAGATTTCATCTGGCTGGGAGAGGATCTCGGAACACAGATCGCACCGATGATAAGCCTTGAATTATACAGAAAAACGATCAAACCGATACAGAAGGAGTACACGGATCTGGCAAAAGAGTACGGGCTGCCTGTCATGATACACACCTGCGGCTCTTCTTCGTGGGCATACGAGGACTTCATCGAGATCGGTGTAAAATGCGT
>DBVT01000039.1:1289-3782 GCA_002308775.1 Mageeibacillus sp. UBA1257 | reverse complement strand
GGCAGGTTGAATCTGAGAGGCTGCATCTCGACCGCGGGACCTCTCGCTTACGGCACTGCGGAGGATGTCAGAAAGAACTGCTTTGACGTTTTGACGCTGATGAAGCCGTACGGAGGGTATCATTTCGCTCCTACACATGCGATACAGGACAATTCTCCCGTGGAAAACGTGTTTGCGATGTATCAGTCCGTTTACGATTTTTGCAGGTGAGACGGTTGTAAAAAGGGATCTTTACGGTAAGGGAAAGGAAAACAATGGACAGCTTTAGAGAATACAGAAAGTGGACCGAAAGAAAATATTTTGACGACAGGACGAGAGAAGAACTCAAAAGTATAAAGGACGACAAAAAAGAGATCGCTTCGAGATTTGCGAAGGAGCTTGAATTCGGAACTGCCGGACTTCGCGGTGTCCTCGGCGCCGGAACGTACAGGATGAACATCTATACAGTAAGAAGGATCAGCTATGCGATCGCAAAGCATGTGATCTCGCTGGGCGAAGAGGCTGTGAAGGCAGGAATAGTGATCGGACACGATACGAGGAACTGCTCCGATGAATTTGCAAAGGAAGCCGCGTCCGTATATGCCGGAATGGGTATCAGAACTTATCTTTATAACATGCTTTGCCCTGTTCCCGTCCTTTCTTTTTCAGTCAGAGAACTCTGCTGCAGCATGGGTGTGATGATCACTGCGAGCCACAATCCGAAGGAGTACAACGGTTACAAGGTTTACGGTCCGGACGGAGCTCAGCTCTCACCGGATGATTCCGATAAGATATCGAAAATAGCTTCAGAAACGAAGGATTATACGAAGATACCGCGTTTTGACTATGACATTTTGAGAAAAGAGGGTAAGATAGAGGACCAGCCGTCATATTTGAGAGAAAAATATTTTGAGGCTATAGAGAAGCTTTGCGTGCACGGAGACGATATGGAAGAGGAGAAGAAAAACTTCAAGGTCGTCTATACGCCTTTGCACGGAACAGGCGCTTTCTGGGTGCCGGATATACTGAAAAGGATCGGGATGGAGAATGTTTATCCTGTCAAAGAGCAGATGATCCCTGACGGAAATTTTTCCACTGTTCCCGTTCCGAATCCGGAAAATGTGAGTGTTTACGATCTCGCCGTAAAACTCGCTGAAGAAAAGAACGCGAATCTGATACTCGCGACAGATCCTGACGCTGACAGGACAGGCGTTTTTGCAAAAGGCAGGGACGGATTCGTGATGCTCAGCGGCAACCAGATAGGCATTTTACTTTTGAACTATCTGATCTCAGACAAACAGAAAAAGAATGCGATGCCGAAGGATCCTTTCGTAGTATCCACAGTCGTTTCGACGAGACTGACAAAAAAGATCTGCGAGGCAAAAGGCGTCGAATACAGGGACGTTTTAACGGGATTCAAATTTATAGGGGAGCAGATAGCGATAAGCGAAGAGACAGGAAAAGGCAATTTCATATTCGGATTTGAGGAAAGCTACGGATATCTCGCGGGAAGCTACGCAAGGGACAAGGACGCTGTCGCATCGTGCATGCTTCTCTCGGAAGCCGCCGCCACATACGCGTCCCAGGGCAAAACGCTTCTCGACGTTCTGAATGACATTTACAGAGAATTCGGCTATTCGTGCGAAAAACAGGTATCTTTGATGCTTTCAAATCCGGCTGAAGGAGCTTCGGCGTTTATGACAAGGCTCAGAAGGGCTCCGATCTCGCTCGATTGTTCGAAGGTCACCGGCATAAAGGATTACTTAAAAGAGGAGACAGGCCTTCCGAAATCTGACGTTTTGTATTACACTCTCGAAGACGGCTGGTTCTGCGTAAGACCGTCCGGAACGGAGCCAAAGGTAAAATTGTATTTCGGCGCATCCGGAAAGTGTCCAAAATGTGCCGAAACCATCTGCGACAGGATAAAGGACGAAGCGTCAGCGAAGATAAAAGAATTGTTTTAAGCGGCCTGTAAGGGAAGAAGGAGAAAAAGGTGAGTTTCGTTCATTTGCACGTGCATACAGAATACAGCCTGCTCGACGGTGTGAGCAGGATCAATATGCTTCCGAAGGCAGCTGCCGATCTCGGAATGAAAGCGCTCGCCATTACGGACCACGGAGTGATGTACGGCATACCGGATTTTTACAAGGAGTGCAAGGAAGCGGGCATTAAACCGATACTCGGATGCGAAGTCTACACCGCGAAGGGTTCCAGATTTGACAAGGGAATAGGCAACGGAGACTACGGGCATCTCATTTTACTCGCTGAAAACGATCTGGGATACAAAAACCTGATAAAAATAGTCTCTGCGGCTTTTGTGGACGGTTTTTACTACAAACCGAGGATCGATATGGACCTTTTGAGGCAGTATCACGAGGGGATCATATGTACTTCGGCGTGCCTTGCGGGAGACGTTCCCCAGGCGATACTTTCGAACAATTACGAGAGAGCGAAGGAGACAGCCCTCGAATTCAGAGAGATCTTCGGACCTGACAATTATTATCTCGAGCTTCA
>DBVT01000039.1:0-1175 GCA_002308775.1 Mageeibacillus sp. UBA1257 | reverse complement strand
TGCGTGCAGACGAAGGCGAGGATAGACGATGAGGACAGAATGCGCTTCAACACTGACACGTGCTACCTTCGCTCGATGGAGGAGATGGAGTCGCTCTTCTCGTATATCCCCGAAGCGATCGAAAATACGGTAAAAATCGCGCAAAGATGCAACGTGACGATAAACGACAACGAAAGAGCCGTCCTGCCGAACTATAAAGTTCCTGACGGGATGACGCCCGAGGAGTATCTCAGAAAACTCACATACGAAGGGGCAGTCGTGAGATACGGTGAAAATATACCGAAGGAAGCAGTCGACAGGATAGAATACGAGCTCGGAGTCATATCGAAAATGGGCTACGATCTTTATTATCTGATAGTTTGGGATTTCATAAATTACGCAAAGAAGAACGGAATACCCGTAGGTCCCGGAAGAGGCTCCGGAGCGGGAAGTATAGTAGCATACTGCGTTGCGATAACGAATATCGATCCTCTGAGATTCAATCTGGCGTTTGAAAGATTTTTGAATCCCGAGAGAATAAGCATGCCCGACTTCGACGTCGATTTTTCCGATGAGAGAAGGAAAGAGGTCATAGACTATGTCGTTGCCAAATACGGCGAGGACTGTACTGCCCAGATAATAACATTCGGTACGTTCGGAGCGAGAGGCGTTATAAGGGACGTCGGAAGGGTGCTCGATCTGCCCCTCATACTGTGCGACAGGATCGCCAAAATGGTGCCCGCGGCTCTCGATATGACGCTCGACAAAGCGCTTGAAACGAATCCCGAACTTAAAAAAGAATACGATACTAACCAGCAAATAAAGAATTTGATAGACAACGCCAGGCTGATCGAAGGGATGCCGAAAAATATATCCACGCACGCGGCGGGAGTCGTTTTAACAAAAGATCCCGTTACATCTTATGTGCCGGTATGCAGAAACGGAGACAACATAGTCACGCAGTTCCCGATGGGCTGGCTCGAAAAATTCGGGCTTTTAAAGGTCGATTTCCTCGGTCTCAAGACGCTTTCTGTCATTTCGAACGCTGTCGACTATATCTTCGAAAACCACGGCGTAAAGGTCGATTTTGACAATATGGACATGGACGACAAATCCGTATTCAAGATCATCAGCGAGGGAAAAACGGCAGGCATATTCCAGCTTGAAAGCGCCGGTATGAAGAACTTCATGAAGGA
>DBVT01000014.1 GCA_002308775.1 Mageeibacillus sp. UBA1257 | reverse complement strand
TCGTCGTTCTCAAAGCAGCGCACGACGTGGATGATCGCGTCCATTTCGCGGATGTGGGACAGGAATTTATTGCCCAGACCTTCGCCGCGGCTTGCGCCTTTTACAAGGCCGGCTATGTCTACGAATTCCACAGTGGCGGGAGTAATTTTTTCGGGCGAATACATCTTTGCCAGGACGTCAAGCCTCTCGTCGGGGACGGGAACGACGCCTACGTTCGGCTCTATGGTGCAGAACGGGTAGTTGGCGCATTCCGCGCCTGCTTTTGTTATCGCGTTAAATAAAGTGCTCTTGCCTACGTTGGGCAGACCGATGATTCCTAATTTCATTTTGCAATCTCTCCTGTATAGATCGAACGGAGCAACCGCCGCTCCTGTATTTTACGACGAACATTATATCACTTTGCGAGTAAAAATACTTGCAGAAAGAGACAGATATTTGACAAAAGAGCATAAAATATACAAAATAGCATATAAAACTGACATTTTTTATGAAAAAGTTATGTAAAAGCGAAAAATGTTTGATATAATATATATGCGGGTATTCCCCGTGGAAGGAAGGACAGGTATCTGATTATGGAAAACGACATTGATAACGGAAGAACGGTTAAGATCCAGGGCGGACATGTTTTGATTCGTTTTACAAAGCAGAAAATTCTTGTTGTTGACGATGAAGAAAACATAACCGAACTATTGAGACTGTATCTCGAAAAAGAAGGATATGAAGTGGAAGTCGCGGGTGACGGCATATCGGCTCTTGAAAAATTCAAAGAGTATGTGCCTGATCTCGTACTGCTCGATATTATGCTCCCCGGTATGGACGGCATGCAGGTCTGCAAGGAAATAAGAAAGCAGAATAATACGCCTGTCGTAATGCTTTCTGCGAAAGGCGAGACTGTGGACAAGGTCCTCGGACTCGAACTCGGAGCTGATGACTACATCGAGAAACCTTTTAACAGAAGCGAACTGATCGCAAGGATCAAAGCAGTGCTGAGAAGAGCGGGCAAAGTCGAAAAGGACGACGCGGAAGAAGTCGTATACCCCGGTCTCGTTGTGAATAAGACTGAATATACAGTGAAAGTTGACGGAAAACTCGTTGAAATGCCTCCGAAAGAGCTCGGACTGCTTTTCATACTCGCGTCAAACCCGAGAAAGGTCTACACGAGAGAGCAGCTTCTCGCATATATATGGGGATATGAGCTTCCTCTCGATTCGAGAACGGTCGACGTGCATATAAAGAGACTCAGAGAAAAAATCGAAGAGGGCAGAAAGCCTCATCCGTGGACGATAAAAACAGTTTGGGGAATCGGTTACAAGTTTGAAATACAGGATCAGCAGTGACCGTCAATAGCTCAGATAAAACAAAACGGCTGTACTGAGAAAAGTTTTACTAATGCGATCAGTACGGCTTTTTTGACGGAAGAAGGTGAGAAGGTTGAAAAAGTTAAAAATCAAATCGATCTATACGAAAATACTTTTGATGACGATAGTTATTATCATCGCCGCGGCGACAGTTTCCGCTGTGATCATGTCGAAAATGCTCTACGATTCGATAGCTGACAGCAGGATAGAGGAGATCGAAAAGATAATCGACGATACGGCGCAGACCACAATAGACTACCTCTACAGCTGCGACAGGGATAGCGACGCACTTTCTTTTGAAGCAAACTGGGGTGATTCGAGCGACAGATACTACTACAACCTGCTCAGTAAAATTGCGGCGTACAATGAGATGATGAATGTGACGATCTTCATCTCCGACGACGAAGGAACGATCCAGCTCTCATATCCGCTGCTCCCGGGAAATACCGTTCCCAAGGGTTATACGGTAAAGGAACTTCCGA
The DNA here is from genome assembly GCA_002308775.1 of Mageeibacillus sp. UBA1257. Classification (GTDB taxonomy): domain Bacteria; phylum Bacillota; class Clostridia; order UBA1212; family UBA1257; genus UBA1257. The sequence goes on along the minus strand of DBVT01000014.1, from coordinate 3,835 downwards.
GAAGCATTAGCGTCAATTTCAACTATTACGACGGGAAGTATCATTTTAAGGAAAGATCCCAGTTTGAAAAAGCTCTTAAAATGAACGGCTATATTGAGGACAGATCAGACTATTACGGCCTTTTCTCCGACGTGAAGGACAGATACGTAACAGTTTCAAAGGGACTGAATTACTACAACAAGACGGAAGCAGAATGGCAGGTCGTAGGATCTATTCTGGTGGCGATACCGATGCCTGAGCTTGCTGAGGCGAGAAACTCGCTGATATGGGTGTTCCTCGTTTCTACTGTCATAATGGTCGCGATCGACATAATTGCCACTTCGATACTTATGAGGCAGATAACTAAGCCTATAAAGGAACTCGATAACGGCGCCAAGAGGCTCGCGTCCGGGGACTTCACGATAAGGATAGAAAAGACCACAGATGACGAGTTCGGCACGCTTGTGGAGAGTTTTAACAGGATGACGGATTCGCTCTCGAAAATGGATGAATCGAAGACTGAATTCATATCGAATGTTTCACACGAACTCAGAACTCCCATCACGTCCATAAAGGGATTCATCGAAGCGATACTGGACGGTGTTGTTCCGGAGGAAAAGATGGACTATTATCTCGGTCTTTGCAGGGACGAAGTCGAAAGAATGAATACACTTATCAACGAACTTCTTGATATGACGAGGATAGAATTCGCGAAATCCAATCTTTTCGAGGTCTTCGATATCAACGCTTTGATCACCGAACAGCTCATCAAGATGGAGCCCCAGATCTCCGGTAAAAAGATCGACGTGGAACTCAATTACGAGAAAGACAAGCAGTTCGTTTGCGCAGGCAAAGCCTCGGTACTGAGGGTAATAATCAATCTGGTGCATAATTCGATCAAATTCACTCCCGAAGGAGGAGTGATCACTGTCTCTGTAAGAGAAACAGGCGAAAAAGTCGAAATATCAGTCGCGGATACGGGCATAGGCATCTCCGAGGAGGAAGTAGACAAGATATTCGAAAGATTTTACAAGTCTGACAAATCGAGAGGCATGGACAAGACAGGCACCGGTCTGGGGCTTGCGATCGTAAAAAAGATACTGGACTCTCACGGAGAATCGATCGAATGCCACAGCAAGCAGGGCGAAGGAACGACATTCATTTTTACCCTTGCGGCAGCGAAAGAGCCCGAAAACAGGCAATAAAACATAAAAAAGACACATTTTTACCATACGGATTGACAAAAACTGTGGTTAAATAATACTGCACAACGATATGAAAGGACTAAAAGAAAAATGGACGAGAACGAGAAGAAAATCATAGAAGAAACTGCGGAACAAGCGGAAGAGAAAGCGAAAGAAATTGTCGAAAATGGTGAAGAAACGGCTTCCGATGTAAAAGAAACATTTGAAAAATTACCGGATATGACGGAAGATAATGAAAAAAAAGAAAATGAATCGGGAAAAGAACGCTCTGCCGACGACTATATCGTAGAGGAGTCTTTCGAAGATGAACTGAAAGAGATTGAGAAGAAGGCCGGAAGGAGAGAAAGAGCGAAAACAGTAATTCTTACCGCTGTTATAACGGTGCTCGCTGTCGCACTTTTGATTGCGGCGTCCATGCTGATACCGACTCCTAAAAACAGCCTCTTCGCAAAGCTGATCAAAGCGTACGGCAATACGAGAGTCGTTTATTATGAAAAAGATCCGAACAATACAGTGATCGACGGTCAGACGATCCCTTCGGGCAGCAACGTCGAGATCAAAGTTGAAACAGATTCCGTGGCCGCGGCGACATATGCAAAAGCCGCAAAGTCAGTCGTAGGCATAAGAGTCACACAGACGACAGGCAAGTTCTGGGAGAAGGAAACGACAACTGTATGCGAAGGTTCCGGCGTAATCTACACTGAAGACGGTTATATCATCACGAACCACCATATCATTGAACACACTCTCGATTCCAACGGTAAAAAGGGAGACGAGTATATGATCCAGGTCTTCCTTGATCCGAGCCTTCTTGAATATTTCGAGGCGAAGATCATCGGATATGACAGTGTCTCGGATCTGGCTCTCATCAAAATAGAAAAAACGGGTCTTGCTCCTATTGAGATAGCCGATTCCGATTCAGTCGAAATTGGACAGACGGCCGTTGCGATCGGAAGCCCCGGAGGCATCGCATTTATGAATTCGGTCACTACGGGGATCATCAGCGGAGTTTCCAGAAACATCAGCAGCGAGACTACGACTGCATACGACCTGATACAGACGGATACAACGATCAACCCCGGAAACTCGGGCGGAGCTCTTTTGAACAAAGAAGGAGAGATGATAGGCATTTGCGTGCTCAAGGTAGTCGCGTCCGGATATGAAAATATGGGCTTTGCTATCAGCTCGAATACTGTAAAAACAGTGATCCCTCAGTTGATGGAAAAAGGAAAAGTCATCAGAACGAGACTCGGTGTTGAGATCTACACGGCTTACAATAAAAACGTTGCGGACGAGTACGGATATCCTCTGGGATGCTATGTAAATTCAGTGGTCGCCGGCAGCTGCGCGGATAAAGCGGGCATTAAGAAGGATGATATAATCACTGCGATCGAAGGCACGCAGATCATCGATTTTTTCCAGATGCGTAAGATACTGCTCTCGTATAATCCGGGAGACAAGGTCACTATTACTGTGTTCAGATTCGGCGACAACAGTTTCACTGACCTCGTTGTCACATTGGATGAGGCGACATGACAGATAAAAAAGTAAAAATGATAGATATTAATAAAGCGATCGAAATAATGAAGGAGATGTACCCGGACGCCATGTGCGCACTGCATTATAAGACGCCGGTGCAGCTTCTTGTAGCTGTTCAGCTGTCTGCGCAGTGCACGGATGCAAGGGTAAACCTCATTACTCCGGCTCTGTTTGAAAAGTACCCGGATGCTTTTGCTTTTGCCGAGGCTGACATGGGAGATCTTGAAGAGATGATCAGATCGTGCGGTTTTTACCACGCGAAATCGAAGAATATCATCGGGTGCTGCAAAATACTTGTAGATAAATTCAACGGGGAAGTTCCTTCGACTATGGAAGAGCTTGTCGCGCTGCCGGGCGTCGGCCGTAAAACGGCGAATCTTGTCCTGGGCGACGTTTTCGGTTAGCCTTCGTATGTAGTGGACACACACTGCATAAGGATATCGAACAGGATGGGACTGACTGAAGAAGAGGATCCTGTAAAAATAGAACGTGATCTTCGTCGCATCCTTCCTCCCGAAGAGAGCGGCAATTTCTGCCACCGGATCGTTTTACTGGGACGCGAATATTGTCCTGCTCGAAAACCGAAGTGCGAAATATGCCCCTTGAACGGTATTTGCCCGAAAAAATTGTAGATTTTTACTCAAAAAGGGCAATTTTCTTCAAAAAAGTATTTGCTTTTTGAAATCGGATGTGTTAAAATACCATCCGTTGCCATTGAGTACTTGATCACGAGGAGGTGTTTTACATGGCAAAGTGTGAAATTTGTGAGAAGAATATGATGTTCGGCCGTCATATCAGCATTACACGTTCACAAGTCAGCAGACGTGCAAAGAGAAATTGGAAAACGAATGTCAGAAGAATAAAAATATTGGTTGACGGTTCTCCCAAATACGCATATGTATGCACTGCATGTATGAGATCCGGCAAGGTTACTCGTGCATGAGCGAATGCTTCCTGCAAAATTGTGATATTGTAATAATGAAAAGCGCTCCTTGAACAGGGGCGATTTTTTTATGTGTAAAACAGTTTTCTGTGATCCGCATTTTTTTTATTGTTTCAAAAAACGCCTAAGCTTCGCAACATATTTCTGCCTGCGGAGCATCAACCCTTCC
>DBVT01000031.1:4625-7187 GCA_002308775.1 Mageeibacillus sp. UBA1257 | reverse complement strand
GTCGGTTCCCTGCAGGACGGGATCACGGTCTACAACGGAAAAGTTGTGTATTTTGACGCCGAAGGGATCTGGCTCGAGGACGTGATAAGCGGGAAATCCGAAAAGATCGTTGATGATCCGTTTGAATTTGAACGCGCTTACAGTTACAATGAAGTGAGTAAAACAGTTTATGACGGAAAACTGTTCATCAGTTGGGTGTATGCCAGGAACAGCAGTTGGTCTGATATCCTAACTGTTTATGAGGACGGTCAAATACAAAACATTACGCTAAGAGGAACGGAATGATAACGAGGGGAGCGGAAATCGACCGCTCCCTTTATTATCGTTTTGCCACCGCTCTCGCAAGATTGATAGCCATTGTCGTGTTGTGCACAGCGCTGGAAAAGTGCACTTTTACGCTGGTATCGAGTCCATAATGTTTCGCGCCGTTCTTGGGGGACTTTTGCAATATCGCAGAGCCGGTCATCAAATTAAGCCTACGAACCGGTAGTAGATGTCGAAACTCTGCTGCCATTTGCCGTTGACCCGTTCGCGCTCGCCAACTATGATCTTGTCGATGGTGTCCGCAAGTATCTCCGGAGTCAGTTCGGTAACGTCCGCGTACTTGGTGATGATCTCACGGAACATTGCCACCCCGACCTCGCATTCGGTTCCGAGATGGATTGCGCTTTCGGCTTCGGCAATTTCATCCGTGAGTTTGGCTGCCTCCTTGTTGTACTTTTCGGTCATCAGATCAAATCTGTGTTCCGGTATTTTCCCCAGGACCTTGTCCTCGTACATTTTGCCAACCACGGTGTCGATCTCGACAAGCCTGGCGCGGCTCTGCGCGATCTTCTTCGTTAGCCGTTCACGTTCCGATCCTACGGCGCCGTTTGACCTGTTGCACATTTCCGCGAACAGCTGGCCTTTATCGTTCAACGCGATTCGTGCCTTCTCGCGTATGTCGCGGAGAATGGCATTTTCGGCAATCTCTGCCTGGATATAGTGATGGGTACAGTATGCCTTGCCGTAGTTCCGGTAGGTGCGGCAGGAATAGAATTCGTTCGGCTTTTTGTTTTTCCAAGTGCTTCGCGTCAGCGTTTTCCCGCATCCGGAGCATTTAAGGTAACCGTTGAGCAACCCTGTTTTTTCGAGAGGCGCGTCAACGTGTCTGTTTTGAAGCAGCCTTTGCACCTTTTCGAATGTGGCTTTGTCAATGATCGGTTCGTGCATACCTTCCGTGATGATCAGATCTTCCGGCGCGCTGCGCACTCTCTTTTTAAGCTGAAAGGAAATGGATGGTCTTTTGTTTCCAACGACCGCCCCGGTGTAGACGCGGTCTTTCAGCATCTTTTGTACCGTCGGCTGAGGCCATGCGTACACGTCCTTTGCCGGCTTGACGTTCGGTATTCCAAGCTGAGCGAACCGGACCGATGGCCTGCATATTTTTTCCCGCTGAAGCTGTGTCGCAATGGCTCTCGCACCGAGTCCTGTCAACGCCAGATCGAATATATGTCGAACCACCACTGCGGCTTCTTCGTCAATCACGAGGTGGTGTTTTTTCTCCGGATCGATCAGGTATCCGTACGGAGGTGTGTTGCCGCAGAACAGCCCGTTCTTCTGTCGGTTGGTCGCGGACGCTTTCTGCTTTTTGGAGATATCCCTCGCGTACATCTCGTTTAGGATATTCTTGAACGGGGCTATATCGCTTTCCCCGACGTATGTGTCAACGCCATCGCTGATCGCGATGTAGCGGACATTGTAACTGGGGAAGATGATATCTGTATACTGTCCGGTCAATATGTGGTTTCTGCCAAGTCTTGAGAGGTCTTTGGTGATGACCATATTGATCTTCCCGGCTTGGATATCCGATATCATCCGCTGAAAATCCGGGCGGTTATAATTCGTTCCTGTATAACCGTCGTCGCAGTAGTAGTCTCCGATGCGGTATCCGTGTTCAACGCAGTACCTTTCGAGTATCTGCTTCTGGGTGGTGATGCTGTTGCTTTCGCGGTCAATGAGGCCGTCGTCTCCGGAGAGGCGGCAGTATAGTCCGGCAACAAATTCGATGTTCTTTTTCATGTCGATTATCCTTTCTCCCGCTGTGTCCGGGACTTTTCAGCACACAAGTATAAAGGGAAACCGCCGCAAGTCCAGCGAGAATCCCAAGAATTGTCAGAAAGTTAGCAAACTCTGTCCGGACTGGTCACCTTATCGACTTCGCGCATGATATTTCTTTTCAGAATATCCCTGAAGGTATCCTTCGCGGCTCGGTCGTAGTGCGTTCCGACGGTTATTGTCACATCGTCAAACTGGTATCGACGCACCTTGTCCGGCTCGCTGTCCGGCTTCGATTCAAACACTTTTCTTTCCGTTTCCTTTTTCATTCGTTTCCTTTCCCGGTATTAAACCGATTTTAGACTACCCCCACGCCCTGTTTCAGGGCGCAGGGGGGTGTGTTACATGACAAGATTGATGCCGTCCTTCACGGCGCGTTCCTGTCTGCGTAGTTCCTTATCGATGTCATCATCGTCATCGTCCGGATTGCTGTGCGGACGTCTGTCGCCTTCGGTCATCCGTGCA
>DBVT01000031.1:2801-4617 GCA_002308775.1 Mageeibacillus sp. UBA1257 | reverse complement strand
ATTAAGCGCAGCAGTTCCAGGACGAAGACCAGGCCGGACGGTATGAGCGCGATCCACATGACTTTTTTCAGCCATCTTTTCATATCGTCCTTCATTTCGGAGCACGCTGAGGAAAAACTCTCTTTCGCTCTCCCAGCCTGTGACGAGATCTCGGAGATCGATTTCTCCGCCTGCGACTTGATCGATTCGCTCTGACTCTTCTGAGCCGCCTGAACCCTTGCCAGCAGATCCTCTATCTTCGCCAGCGTCAGCGTCTGTTCCTTCTGCAGAAGTTCCACCTGATCCGCCAGCAGACCGCTCACGTCGTCCTCCGTCGCCAGGGATTCCAGCGTCGACATATTCTGCGCTGTCGCCTCCGTCAACAGTTGTATGCTGTTGATCAGAGCGCCCCAGTTGCCGTCCGTCAAAACGACCTGCGTGGTCATTGCTTTCGCTTTCGCCGCGTTCATCAGCTGCCGTGACTTCAGTTCTGCCATAGACAATTTGTTTCCTGATTCTGAACTCATTTTCCATTGCCTCCTTCAGGTATTTCTTTTCGTTCAGTTTGTCACCCCGGCACTTCATGCCGTTGGGACACGTATAGGTGATGCTTTTTCGATCCTTTTCCCATCGAACGGAATAGCCCTCGCTGTTCATGATCTCGATGAAATGTTTGCGGCTGACAGCGTACTTCATCGCCTCGTCGATAGCGATACGCAGTTCCATTTTCCAGCTTTCTCCCTTCATCGCGGAATGGTATTCGCCTGGCCGCACAGCGTTAACGCGCTCGTCTTTCGGTCTGCGTCTGGTGACCATATAGCCGTACTGCAGGCACATCTGATCGTTCAGTTCGTGCAGATCGTGGATCAGTTTCTGGTCGCTGTGGAACCGTTTCCCGTCCTCGAAGCTGACCGAATTGATGATGAGGTGCGTGTGGATATGGTCGTTGTCGCAGTGCGTACAGGCAACCACTTCGAAGTTGTTCCACTTGCTTTTGGCGAACTCCATCGCGTACTCGTGGCACTGCTTGGGAGTGATCTTCTCGCTGTCGGGGAAGGAAAGAACAAAATGAAAGTACATCTGCCCGTCGTCTTTGCCGAACATCTGCTTGGTATTTATGAACTCGCGGTAGGCAGAGCCGGCAACACAGTTAAGAGTACCGACCAGTTTTTCTCCCTCCCAGACGGTCTTTTTGTCCTGCATTGCGTAATTCAGAGTGCCCTGCAGAGAGCCGTGGGATTTGCTGTGCTTGCTGTTGATCGCCGTGATAGTTGCCATCAGCGTCGCCTTCTTTCGTTCAGCTTCTTCACCTCAGTGAGCAGTTTCGCGTAGAGATTTGCCGCGCTCTCAAGACCGGGAGAGCGTATTCTTCCCATATGCGCAAGCATGGTAAGCTGGTTGATGTTGGTACCCTGAGCCTTCAGTTCCTTCGTAAAGTCTTTCAGATCAGGGAACTGAATGATCTCTTTTCCGAGCGCCGCGTCGGTCAGGAACGATTCAAGACTCTCGCCGGAGGCCTCCGCCTTTGCGTGTATCTCGTCGTAAACCTCCTGCGTTACCCGTATTGAAATGACTCTGTTTTTTGTTCTGTTGCCCATAATACTCCTTTCTCTATGGTCGTTTTTTCGTCTATCGAAATCCCGGAAATCGGGGCCAAAAATCGCGTACAATCGCTTCAAATCGATCCGGAGGCATAGTTGCCCGCCCGGGATGAAAGCGCCTCAAATCGCCCCGTACGCGGTTTTGTGTTTAAAGTGGGTCCGGGCTTCTGCCCGTTTTAACTGCCGAAGGTATGCCGCTTGCCGGCAAGCCAAAGGCGATGCATTGCCCCCTGGTG
>DBVT01000031.1:0-2753 GCA_002308775.1 Mageeibacillus sp. UBA1257 | reverse complement strand
TGAGACCCCCTCACGTTTCGTTAGCCAGTCTCGAAACCTTCGCTTTTTAAAAGGTAAGCTGAAAGAAAAATATGTGCGCGGGATACTTTCAAATTGCAGACACATCAGACACATCAGACACAAAGACAGGGATTTGTGACACTTGTGACTGATGTGACCGCTTTTCAAAACAAGGTCACGAAAATTTTTCGACGACCGCGCGCATCGCGTCCTTCGGTATCTCAATCAGCTTGACTGTTGAACCGTCGCCAAGACGGACGGTCTTTGTGATCTGTCTGCCGCCGGGAACGGCAAGGTGTTCGGCAATCAGCTGCTTCGACAGAGCGTTCTCCGAAATTGAAAACGTCTCTCCCTGTTCGTCGCACAGACGTCTGACCGACTGATGAGCAAGCGATCTGAAAAGGAAATATGAGTTTTCGTCTTCGTAACCGATGCACGAACTGTTGCGTTCGACCTTACCGTTTGCGCGCGGAGCGACAAAACATCTTGCGCTTTCGAGAAGCGAATTGAGTTTCACAATGAAACGGTATACCGGTTTGTCCTGTTCGACACTCTTGCTCTGAGAGACTGCGATGCCGTACATAACGTCGTCGAAGTCGAGAAGATAAAGCGTCATCAGCTCGTCATCGATAAGACCTCGAGAACGTAAAAACTGAAGAAAAGATTCGAACCCGATACGCAGCACGGAAACGTCTTCCGGTATGCGCGGATGGAACGTGATACGGTTGTCTGTCAGCCGTTTGATGACGTCGTCGCGGCCGGTTATGAAACGCCGGTGCAGATCACTTATCCATTTTTCTTTCAGCTGACAGTCATCGAGATGGTTTTCGCGTATCCATTCGGTGAACGCAAACATGCACGCGCTCAGTTTACCTTTCGCGGCTTCCTCCTGGTACATTGTGAGAAACGTATTGTTCAGACTGTCCGGAGACATCTCGACGGCGAAATATCTCGCGGTGCCGCTCTCGCCTATGTCCGGAGGAAACTCGGCGGTGATGATCGCGTTGCCCTGAGGATACCGTGTTTCCATAGCTTCGCTCTTTACCGTAAGTCTGCCGCGGCCGACTCTGTCTCCGTACGCCCTCAGGATCATCTGCATGGTGTTTGTCATACTGTTCTCGTCTGTTCTCCCTGACGGATGAAAGTCGTCGATACAGGTCAGAACGTCCTTCAGCGTAAACGAATGATGCATAATGCTGTTCGCGGTATCCTTGAACGACAGAGGAAGACATGACGCCGTGAAGTTACCGAAGAATGAAAGCATCAGCGCCGACAGAGTGCTCTTTTTTGATCCGGTCTTGCCGACGAGCATAAGAACGGTCTTCGGTTCGCATCCAGCTTCTCTGAGGAAACAGTTGAGCGGAGACGCGAAGACGATAGCGATCAGCGGATACATTATCTCCCTGGGAGCGAGAGTCTTTTCCAAAAGAGAAAAGCCCTGTGCTATATCCGCGTCGGTATACTCTCTGCGCATGGTGTATCCCGACATCTTGTTCGGCAGTTCTACGGTCTGCTCGGAATCGTCCGGCATGAGAAAGTGGTACCTTCCGTTGATCTGTTTCCAGCCTGTGACGGAGTAAACCGTGACGCGTTCCGCTTTATCCGCGGTGGACTGTATCGCCACTCTGATGTGATCGCGCGTAGAAGATCCGACCGAAACGATGCAGCCGAATCCCCACTCTCTTGTGATCCAGCCGAGCATTGCGAATTCGTCGTATCCGACATCGACGACGGGCAGCGGGTCTCCTGAAAAAGAGATGCCCGCTATTTTTACTCTGCTCGTTACCTCCGCGCCGTTGTCGAAGGTTATCTGCGACACGATATACGGCACGAAGTTGCAGAGCTTTTTGATGTCCGGCTNNCATCTTGTTTTTATTCGGAATCTTCTGGCACAGGCAGTTGTCTATGACGCAGTAAGGTTCCGGATACAGATTGTCCGTATCGATTGGTTTTGTCTGGTTCATTTATCTGAACTCCTTTCTGGGATCTGTCCCAATGAGTTTTTCTCCGGTCGTCCGGAGTAAGTACATAACAGTTTCCACATCTTTTTTATCAAGCTGTATTTCGGACAAAAAAACGCCGCACGATCCGAACTTCATCCAACCGGAACTTCAAAAGGAGAAGACTCCTCCTGAGTTCAATAAATAATCGGTTATGTTCTGTCCGAATTCGTACGGCGCCTGGAAGCTTTTCAGTTCCGGAGGCTAAAGCTCTCCAAATTAACTGCTCCGCTTGCACGGATTGAATCCTAAATATGTGTCGTTCCGGTTTGATCCGTGTGCGACTTTTCTCTCAATCTTTAATCTCTCTTTATTCAGTTTTGCATTTACGAGTGGCTCGACCTAAAATGCCCCTCTATTATATTACTACACATTGAATGCATGGTGTCATACAAGTGTCATAATCACCCGGTTTCTTCTGTCCGAAAACTCCCTTCACTTACTGTTTGGACAAACAATGCATTTTGTCATAGAGGTGTCATACGGATATGCATTGACCGGTCCGAGATGCCCCTCTATTATCTATATTGGAGAAACAATACAGTTTGTCATAGAAGTGTCATAACAGTTCTATGATTTCAGACGGTATGTCCTGTTCCGGTTTGCACCTTCGGCAACCAGAATCCCTTCCAAAACGAGCTCGGAAAGATAATCGCGCGCTCTCGAAGCTTTCAGATTTGCGACTTCTGCAATTTCAGAGGTGCGAACAGTAGGGTGATCTGTAATATAATCGATAATAAACTGTTTTTTCGC
>DBVT01000106.1:21435-22999 GCA_002308775.1 Mageeibacillus sp. UBA1257 | reverse complement strand
TGGCAAGTTGTAAAATTAAATGACGCAAAAAATGACTCATCGAGTCAAAACTGGTAGAATAAAAGTGATCAAACTAAATTCGTCAGGAGGACAAGATGAGTCAAGAGAAGTATAGCAAGAAAACGAGAAAAAAGCAGATGTAAAACGCATTGCGCATTGGATGAACCATTACCCAAGAAGAAAGTTAGAATATGCCACTGCATTTGAGCAATCACCACTCGCTTCCATTCTATCAGAAACCTGCGTCATTTAAACTTGCAATTAACAAATACAGAAAGAACCTTTAAAAAACGCTTGACATGAACCTTTGCCGGTGATATCATAATCCGCGGATGATCTTTAAGGCGATACAGAGATATCGGCAAGATTGTTAATATGGGAACGAAAGGCGCGAGCTGTGCGTCTGTGTTGTTGTGTAACATCTGTAAAGTCCGAGGATCATGCCCCGGACTTTTTTGAGAGGAGAACGGTGATCCGATGCGATACTCCGCCGGACATCGGCTTAAGATGCAAAGAAACGAAAAAAAAGAAAAACTTGTGATTTTCCCCGGTTTTTGCGATGTGCATGTGCACTTTCGTGAACCGGGTTTTTCATATAAGGAGACGATAAAGACGGGGACGGCGGCAGCCGCAAGGGGAGGTTTTACCGCGGTGTGTACGATGCCTAACTTAGATCCCGTGCCTGACTGTATGGAGAATCTCAGAAAACAGCTCGAGATCATTGAAAGAGACGCGATAATAAAAGTCCTCCCGTACGGAGCGATAACAAAAGGTGAAAAGGGAGAAACTCTCGCAGATATGGAGGAGATGGCCGATCATGTGATAGCGTTTTCCGACGACGGAAAAGGCGTTCAGACGGATGAGATGATGGAAGAGGCGATGAAAAGGGCAAAGCGGCTCGGGAAGATCATCGTCGCACACTGTGAAGAAAACAGTCTCCTGCGAGGCGGATATATACACGAAGGAAGATATGCAAGGGAACACGGGCACAGGGGCATTTGTTCCGAAAGCGAATGGAGACAGGTGAAAAGAGACATAGAACTTTCCGCGAAAACGGGCTGCTCATATCACGTCTGCCACATTTCATGCAGGGAAAGCGTGGAGATCATCAGAAGAGCGAAGGCAGCCGGGATCGATGTTACATGCGAGACCGCTCCGCATTATCTTACTCTCACCGAAAACGATCTCAAGGATGAAGGCCGTTTTAAGATGAATCCGCCTATCAGATCGGAAGAGGACAGGGACGCGCTTTTGCAGGGGATCTGCGACGGTACGATAGATATGATCGCGACGGACCACGCTCCTCACAGCGCTGAGGAAAAATCGAAAGGTCTTCGCGGTAGCGCTTTCGGGATAGTAGGCCTTGAAACGGCTTTCCCCGTGCTTTATACAAAGCTGGTGAGAGGCGGCATCATAACTCTCGAAAAACTGCTTTCGCTGATCACAACGAACCCGCGAAAGAGATTCGGCATACGCAGTTCTGATGAAGATTTTACCGTATGGGATCTCGAAGAAAGATATACCGTCGATCCGGAGGAATTTTTAACAAAAGGAAAGGCGACGC
>DBVT01000106.1:13844-21407 GCA_002308775.1 Mageeibacillus sp. UBA1257 | reverse complement strand
AAAACGGTTTACGACGCAAAAAACGCGCATAAGAATACACAAAAGAAGTAAAAAAATCGGAAAAAGAGGCAGAAAAATGGCAAAAAGAAAAGACATCAGAAAAGTTTTGATCATCGGTTCGGGCCCGATAGTGATCGGCCAGGCGGCAGAATTCGACTACGCCGGAACGCAGGCATGCCTTGCTCTCAAAGAAGAAGGCTACGAGGTGATACTTTGCAATTCGAACCCGGCAACGATAATGACAGATACGTCGATCGCGGATAAAGTGTATATGGAGCCTCTGACACTCGAATATGTTGCGAAGATCCTGCGATACGAAAGGCCTGACGCGATAGTTCCGGGAATAGGCGGACAGACAGGTCTCAACCTCGCGATGCTGCTCGAAAGAAAAGGCATACTGAAAGAGTGCGGAGTGCAGCTGATCGGAACGCCGAGCGAGAGCATTGAGAAGGCGGAGGACAGGGAGCTTTTCAAAGAGATGTGCCAGTCCATAGGAGAGCCCGTTATACCGTCGAAAATAACGTACGATATTGAGGAAGCGAAAGAAGCCGCGAAGGAGATCGGATATCCCGTAGTTATGAGGCCCGCTTTTACGCTCGGAGGAACGGGAGGCGGATTTGCGGACAATGAAGAGGAACTGGTCGAAATAGGCGTCAACGCGTTCAAACTTTCGCCCGTGCATCAGGTGCTCGTCGAAAAGAGCGTGAAAGGCTACAAGGAGATCGAATTCGAAGTCATGAGAGACTCGACTGACAGAGCGATCACGATCTGCGGAATGGAAAACGTTGATCCTGTCGGCGTCCATACCGGTGACAGCGTGGTCGTCGCCCCGATTCTTTCTCTCTCCGATCACGATCTTAAAATGCTGAACGACAGCGCGATAAAGATAATCAAAGAACTTAAAATTGAAGGCGGCTGCAACGTCCAGTTCGCTCTCGATCCGGAATCGAGCAAATACTTTTTGATCGAAGTGAATCCGAGGGTCTCGAGATCTTCCGCTTTGGCGTCAAAAGCGAGCGGCTATCCGATAGCGAGGGTAACAGCCAAAATAGCAATAGGAATGACCCTCGACGAAATAGACGTCGCCGGAGGCAAAGCGGACAAAGAACCTTCTCTCGACTATATTGTCGCAAAATTCCCGAGATTTCCCTTTGACAAATTCACATCAGCTCCGAACAAACTCGGCACTCAGATGAAGGCAACGGGAGAGGTCATGGGCATAGGCTCCACGCTCGAAGAATGCTTCTTAAAATCAGTTTCGTCGCTTGAAACGGGAGTGTGCCATTTTTACCTACCGAAGTTCGACAAATATTCGACGGAAGAGCTGTACGAATATGTGAGCGATTTCAGAGACGACAATATATACGCGATCTGCGAACTTTTGAGACGCGGAGAGGATGTTAAAAAGATCCACGAAGCGACCATGATCACGGAACTTTTCATCGAATCGTTCAAAAAGATCGTTGCGATGGAAAAAACATTAAAAGAGAATGTAAACGATATAGAAACGCTCAAAAAAGCGAAAAAAATGGGCTTTTCCGACAAATATATATCAAAACTGTGGCATCTTTCCGAAACGGAGGTTTACGAAAAGAGAAAGAAAAACGGCATCGTGCCCGTGTTCAGAATGGTCGATACGCTCCATACGGGAGCATATATCGCATACCTCTATTCGTCGTATTCGGGCAAAAACGATTCCAGGCTGACGAAGAAGAAAAAGATCGTGGTGCTCGGTGCCGGTCCCATCAGGATAGGCCAGGGAGTGGAATTCGACTATTCAACGGTGCACGCGGTCCAGACGATAAAAAGAGCGGGCTACGAGGCGATAATAATAAACAACAACCCGGAGACGGTCTCGACGGATTATACGACGGCTGACAAACTTTACTTCGAGCCTCTGACGCCGGAACACGTGATGGCGATCATTGATTTTGAGAAACCTGAAGGAGTCATCGCGTCGCTCGGCGGACAGACGGCTATCAACCTCGCCGAGCCCTTGAACGCGCGCGGAGTCAGGATAATCGGAACGGACTGCGAGGCGATCGAAAGAGCGGAAAACAGAGACAGCTTCGAGAAAATTTTACTCGATCTCGACATACCTCAGCCGAAGGGAAGAGCTGTCACGAAAATATCTGACGGAGTGAAAGCGGCCGCTGAGATCGGATATCCCGTGCTCGTGAGACCGTCCTTCGTGCTCGGCGGAAGAGCGATGCAGATAGTCGCGAACGAGGAACAACTCAAGCAGTACCTCAAAACGGCAGTCGAAATAGACGCGGACAAACCTGTCCTCGTTGACAAATATATCCAGGGCAAGGAGGTCGAAGTCGACGCGATATGCGACGGAAGGGATGTCTTCGTGCCCGGAATAATGGAACTCGTCGAACGCACGGGAATACATTCAGGCGACTCGATAAGCGTGTATCCCACTTTCAGCATATCCGACAAGGTAAAAGGCATAATCCTCGGGTACGCGAAAAAACTCGGACTCGGAATAGGCATAATCGGCCTTTACAACATCCAGTTCATAGTTGACAAAAACGACGACGTATATATAATCGAAGTAAATCCGAGGTCTTCCAGAACGGTGCCCTTCCTTTCAAAAGCCACAGGCTATTCGCTCGCCGATATCGCGACAGAGGTGATCCTGGGCAAATCGCTCAAGGAGCAGGGAATATTCGATCTGTATCCGGAAGAAAAGAAGAGACATTACGTAAAAGTTCCCGTGTTCTCTTTCAACAAGATCAAAGGTCTCGACGCGTATCTGTCTCCCGAGATGAAATCGACGGGAGAGGCGATAGGCTACGACGACAAACTCAACAGAGCGCTATACAAAGCGCTTCAGGCATCCGGTACGCATCTGCAGAATTACGGGACGGTATTCGTGACCACGGCGGACAAGGACAAGGAAGAGGCGCTGCCGCTCGTACGGAGATTTTACAATCTCGGATTCAATATACAGGCCACGGAGGGTACGGCAAAATTCCTCAAGGAAAACGGCATACGCACACACGTGCTCAGAAAGATAAGCGAAGGCAGCGAAGAGATCCCGGACGCGATAAGACAGGGACACATCGCATATGTTATAAACACGAGGGACATCGGATCTATGTCTGAAGAGAGCGACGGAATGAAGATAAGAAGTCTCGCGACAGAGAACAACGTTACGATCTTCACATCGCTCGATACGGTGAGAGTGCTTCTCGACGTCCTCGAAGAGACTACCCTCACGATATCCACAATAGACGCCTGATCAAAGGGAAAAATATGAAAGATTGCGTTTTTTACGTAAAAAGCAATAAAAAGATAGCGAAAAACGTCTTTGAAGCGGTGCTTTCCGGCGATACCGGAGAGATAAAAAATCCCGGACAGTTCGTGAATGTGAAGCTTGAAGGGCTGTTTTTGAGACGCCCGATATCCGTCTGCGATGTTAAAGACGGAAAACTCACGCTCGTTTACAAGACTGTCGGAAAAGGCACTGAACAGATGAGCGAAATGAAAAAGGGAGACACGATCGATGTCCTTACCGGACTCGGAAACGGTTACGATACAGGCGTTTCGGGTGACCGTCCGCTGCTCATCGGCGGCGGAGTCGGAGTCCCTCCTCTTTATTATCTCGCAAAAAAACTGATCTCCGAAGGTAAAACGGTCAGCGTCGTACTGGGATTCAACACTGAGGACGAAATATTTTACCGAAAGAAATTTGAAAAGCTCGGATGCCGCGTGACGGTCGCGACGGCTGACGGATCGTACGGCGTGAAGGGTTTTGTGACAGATGCGCTGCCTGATGATTATTCGTATTTTTACTGCTGCGGGCCGATGCCTATGCTTAAGGCAGTTTACGGCAAAACGAGATCGTCCGGCCAGTTCAGCTTTGAAGAGCGTATGGGCTGCGGATTCGGCGCCTGCATGGGCTGCAGCATGAGGACTGTCTCGGGAAGTAAAAGAGTCTGCAAGGACGGCCCGGTATTCAAAAAGGAGGAGATCTTGTGGTGAAAAACGTGAACACGAAGGTCACCCTTTGCGGAATAGAACTCGACAACCCGGTGATACCTGCGTCCGGAACGTTCGGATACGGATATGAATTCGCGGAATTGTACGACATAAACAAACTGGGGACCTTTTCGTTCAAGGGTACGACGAGGGATGAGCGCTTCGGAAACGAGACTCCGAGGATAGCGGAATGCCCGTCAGGAATGCTGAATTCTGTCGGATTGCAGAATCCGGGCGTCGAAAAAGTGATAGAAGAAGAGCTTCCGAAACTAAAAAAGGTCTTCAAAAAGCCCGTCATGGCGAACGTCAGCGGCTTTTCGGTCGAGGATTATATGTACACCTGCGAAAAGCTGGACAGGGAGCCTCAGGTCGGATGGCTCGAAGTGAATATCAGCTGCCCGAATGTGCACGGCGGTGGGATGAGCTTCGGTACAGACCCTAAATCTGCCGCAGAAGTGGTAGAAGCTGTCAAAAAAATTGCAAAAAAGCCCGTGATCGTGAAACTCTCGCCCAATGTGACAGATATAGTTTCGATCGCGAAAGCGTGCGAGCAGGCAGGCGCGGACGGACTCAGCCTTATAAACACGCTGCTCGGCATGAGGATAAATGTAAAAACGGGAAAACCGATCCTTACAAATATAACGGGAGGGCTTTCGGGTCCTGCCGTTTTACCTGTGGCGATAAGGATGGTTTATCAGGTGTCAAATGCGGTGGAGATCCCCGTAGTAGGTCTGGGAGGCATTTCGACCGCTGAGGATGTTCTCGAAATGATGATGGCGGGGGCGACTGCCGTCGAGGTCGGAACGGCAAACCTCGTGGATCCGTTTGCGTGCGAAAAGATAATCGACTCGCTTCCCGNNCGCGATGGAAAAATACGGCATAAGCGATCTGAATGATATAATCGGAGGAAGAAAGAATGGGTAAGGACGTTATCATAGCATGCGATTTTTCAAGCGGAGAAGAGACGCTGAAGTTTCTCGACAGGTTCGGAGACATCAGGCCGTTCGTCAAGATCGGTATGGAGCTTTTTTACTCCGAAGGACCGGACATCATCAGGACGCTGAAAGGTCGCGGACATAAGATCTTCCTCGATCTCAAACTTCACGACATTCCAAACACTGTTAAGAAGGCCATGAAGGCCATTGGGAGCCTCTCTGTGGACATTTGCAACGTTCACGCGGCAGGGACCGGTAAAATGATGAAGGCCGCCCTGGAGGGCCTCACAGAGGCTCATACGACGCGACCGCTTCTGATCGCCGTGACGCAGCTCACTTCCACCGACCAGGAAACCATGGAAAAAGAACTTCTGATAAGAGAACCAATGAAAAAAGTTGTTTCAAGCTACGCTTTGAACGCGAAAGCCTCGGGTCTTGACGGAGTCGTATGCTCACCGCTTGAGGCTGCGGAAGTCCACGCGCTCTGCGGAGATGATTTTCTCACCGTGACTCCGGGAATAAGATTTGCGGACGGAGACAGGGGAGACCAGAAGAGAGTGATGACGCCCGCAGATGCGAAAGCCTCGGGCTCTGATTATATCGTGGTAGGCAGACCTATCACGGCTTCTGACGATCCGGTCGAAGCATACGAAAGATGCGTGCGCGAATTTATCGGATGATAAAGATGATCAATAAAGAGGATACTGAAGGGAGAATAAATATGACTGAAACAAATGTTAAAATAGCGAAGGATCTGCTCAAGATCGGCGCGGTGTTTTTCAGACCGGAGGAGCCTTTTACCTGGGCCAGCGGTATAAAAAGTCCCGTGTATTGCGACAACAGGCTGACGCTCACGAGCGTTGAAGTGAGAGGAGACGTCGAAAACGCGCTTGCGTGCTCTGTGAAGGAGCATTTTCCGGAGGCTGAGGTCCTGATGGGAACTTCGACCGCCGGGATCGCTCACGCCGCGATAACGGGTCACATCCTCGGACTTCCGATGGGTTATGTGAGATCAGGCGCAAAAGACCACGGCAGGCAGAATCAGATAGAAGGAAAGCTTCTTCCGGGGCAGAAGACAGTAGTCGTTGAAGATCTGATCTCAACGGGAGGCAGCGTGATAGATGTAGTGAACGTTTTAAGAGAAGCCGGAGCCGATGTGCTCGGAGTCGTGTCGATTTTTACGTACGGGATGAAAAAGGGTATCGAAAGGCTCGCTACCGCCGATGTTAAAAACTATTCGCTCACCGATTTCGACTGCATCGCGTCTGTTGCTGCAGAAGAGGGATACATAAAAAAAGAGGACGTCGAAAGGCTCATAAGATTCAGGAACGACCCTTCGGACGAGAGCTGGATAACGGCGAAATAATTTAACAAAAAGAGGAAAACCAGATGAGAAGCATTATTGACACATTGGATCTGACTGTGGGAGAGATCGAAGAGCTTTGCGATACGGCGCTTGATATGATCAAACGGCCGAAGCTTTATTCGCACATTTGCGATGACAAGATACTTGCGACGCTGTTTTTTGAGCCTTCTACGAGGACGAGGCTGAGTTTTGAAGCCGCGATGTACGAACTGGGAGGACATGTTCTTTCAGTGACGGATATGGCCACATCTTCCGCGTCAAAAGGGGAGAGCATGGCAGACACTTCGAAGGTCCTTTCGGCGTATTCCGACATAATCGCCATGAGGCATCCAAAGGAAGGAGCGGCTTTTGTTGCTGCTGAAAACGCAAATGTACCGGTGATCAACGCAGGCGACGGAGGACACTGCCATCCGACTCAGACACTCGCCGATATGCTCACGATATACAGAGAAAAAGGACATTTCGACGGCCTGACTGTCGGGCTTTGCGGAGACCTTCTTTACGGGCGCACAGTTCACTCCCTGATCCACGCGCTTTCCCGCTACGAAGGCGTAAAATTCATCTGCATCTCACCGTCCGAGCTAAGGCTCCCTTCATATATGAAACAGGATTTCAACGTTGAGGAGACGACGTCTCTCGAAGAGGCAATACCGATGCTCGACGTACTTTATATGACGCGGATCCAGCAGGAGCGCTTTGCTGACCGTCAAAACTATGAGAGGCTCAAGGACAGCTATGTTTTAACTCCGGAAAAACTCTCGCGCGCAAAATCAGACTGCATCGTTATGCACCCGCTGCCCCGCGTAAAAGAGATCAGCGTCGCGGTTGACAAAGACCCCCGCGCATGTTATTTCAAACAGGTCGAAAACGGCAAATACATGAGGATGGCGCTTATCTACAAGCTCCTCACCGACGCGGAAGAAGATCACTCCAGGGAAGTGCGACCTTCCGTTTCTGACGGTAAAAAGTGCGTCAACCCGCGCTGTATCGTCTCAGTGGAGCAGGAGCTTCCTCACCGCTACAAAAAAGACTCCCGCGGCGTCTGCAGGTGCATATACTGCGACAGCGAGATGGTCTGATATTTTTCCCCCGGTATATGCTGCGCCTGATCACTTCTTTCTCAAACTCATCAATTGTCGTCAATTGATCTTCACGGCGCAGTTATACATATCCCCTTTCTTTGCAGCCTTCGTGAAAACGCGGGCTGCAGTTTTTTATGAAAGAATAAACCGTAATATGATTGTAAGAAGAGGTTTTTGATGGTAAAATATC
>DBVT01000106.1:4874-13789 GCA_002308775.1 Mageeibacillus sp. UBA1257 | reverse complement strand
TCTTTGCCTTCGCGGCGGTCCTTTGCGGCGTATTCTGTTTTAACGTAAATATGTCTGAAGCGTCCGAGCCGCTTGTGGTCGTCATAGATCCCGGTCACGGAGGATATGATCCCGGCGCTGTCGTTACGGAAAACGACGTCAAATACGAGGAGAAGGTCTTTAACCTTAAGATCGCGGAAGCGATAAGAGAAGAACTGGGCAAATACGAGGGAGTTTCGATATACCTTACGAGAGAGGAAAACGATTCGGGATATATGACTCTCGCGGGAAGAATAGCTTTCGCAAAGCAGAAGGGCGCCGAGGTTCTGGTGAGCGTTCACAACAATTCTTCCTCGCCCTCAGCGAAGGGATGCATGGCGATGGTCCCGAACGGAAATTACAATAAAGCGCGCGCAAACGAGTCCCTCGACCTTTCAAGGAGGATACTGGACCACCTCAAGAGCATAGGGCTCGACTGCATGGATTTTTTATACAGATCGTATGAACCTGAGAGAAAGATAACATACCCGAACGGAAAGAACAGCGACTATTACGGCATAATCAGAGGCTCGATGATAGAGGATATCACAGGCGTTTTGATCGAATATCAGTTTATGACGAATTCAGAGGACCTTGCGAGACTCAAAGACGACGCGAAGCTCAAACAGTTCGGAAAGGTGACTGCGGAGGCTATAGCCGAAAAATACGGCCTTCACAAAGGTCCGAATACGGAGCCCGTTCATCACACTCTTCCGCAGCCCGACAGAGTATATATACAGGTCCCGAAGACCACTTTCACGTACGGAGATCCGCCTTTTACTATGACTGCATCGGGCGGTACGGGCACGGGAGAATATCTTTTCGGATCCAACACGTATGACGTGATCATGTGCGACGGCGACAAGGCGTATATAACCGGCTCCGGAACCACGAAGGTGTACGCGACTAAACTGGCATCGGGCAACTACGGACCCTCCAGCAGCTACGGCAGCGGCTGGAAATCGATAACCGTGAAACCGAAAGACGTCAATATCGAAAGATCGTACAAGCTATCGGGCAACGAGGTCATTTTAACATGCAAACTCACGGGGTATGTAAAGGGCGATCTTCCCGCGGGCAAAGTCGAAATATCGGCTGACAACGTTGTGATCAGAGAAAAAAGCTTCAAGGATTCCGATACTTTCCAGTCTTATCTCACGATCTCAGAGGTCGCAGGCAAGAAGATCAAGGTAAAATACACACCCTCGAAATACGACAATTACAACGGAGCGACGATATATTTCGAGATCAATACGGGCACGCAGGTGACTGCGACACCCACGCCGACTCCTACACCGAAGCCCACAGCGACACCTACGCCGAAACAGACAGCCACGCCTACACCGGAGCCCACTGCTGCTCCCACGGCGACTCCGACAGCGGAGCCTGTTGTAACTCCCACAGACGAGCCTTCGGTAACTGAAGGACCTGTTGCGACAGATACTCCCGATCCCGGAAAGACTGACGATCAGGGCAAGGATCAGTCTGTGACACCTGTGCCTACGGATGATCCGTCAGGAAAGAATAATGCAAAATTCGGCGTCGATTATTATATTCTGATCGGCGCGATAATCGTTTTAACTGTTGCGACTGCCGGACTTGCGATCGCTTATGCGGTCATCAGAAAAAGAGGCAAGAAAAAATGAAGAAGGTCGAAGTGTTATCCGTCGGAACGGAACTTCTGATGGGCATGGTGGCGAACACTAACGCGCAATATATATCGAAGAGGCTGCCGGAGATCGGATACGGAGTTTATTATCATTCAGTCGTCGGAGACAATCCGCAGCGCCTTAAAGAGTCCCTCGCGCTTGCTCTTTCAAGGAGCGACGTCGTTATAATGACGGGCGGTCTCGGACCTACGCAGGACGATCTTACAAAGGAGACTGTCGCGGAGGCATTCGGACTTGAACTCGTGCCTGATGAAGAGAGCATAGAAAATATAAAGAACTATTTTAAAAATAAAGGCGCCGCGATGGTGGAAAGCAATTTCAAACAGGGTTATTTTCCACGCGGGTCCGTCATAATGAAGAATGGAATGGGCACCGCTCCCGGATGCATCATCGAGCAAAAAGGCAAGACTGTTTTCATGCTCCCGGGACCGCCGAAAGAACTGATCCCGATGTTTGACGACAGCGTTATGCCTTATCTTCGTGAAAGGGAAGACATGTTTATGAAGTCGATCTTTCTTCGCAGCGTGGGAGTGGGAGAATCCATGGTCGAGAAGATCATAATGCCACTCGTAGACGGCCAGACGAATCCGACGATCGCGACATATGTCAAAGACGGCGTCGTAACGATCAGGATCACCGCTTCGGGTAAAACGGACGAGGAAGCCGCCTGCCTTGCCGATAATTACGCGAACGAGGCAAAAAAGCTGCTCGGAGAGAGTGTTTTTACAGATAAAGAAGAGGAAATGTGGGAGACAGTCTTCAAAATGCTCGATGATAAAGGGCTCACGATGGCGGCCGCGGAATCGTGTACGGGAGGACTCGTGGCATCGAAAATAACATCTGTTCCCGGCGCTTCGAGGGTGTTCAAAGAATGCGCGGTCACCTATACGAACGAGGCGAAAATTGCGGAACTTCGCGTTTCAAAAAAGACGCTTGAACGCTGCGGAGCGGTGAGCAGAGAGACAGCGATCGAAATGGTCCGCGGGATATTTGAAAGATCCGGCGCCGATGTATGCGTTTCGGTAACAGGTCTCGCAGGTCCCGACGGAGGAGAAGGAAAGCCCGCCGGACTTGTTTATATCGCCGCGAAATACCGAGAGAGAGAAGAAGTCGGAGAATACAATTTCAGGGGAGACAGGGAAAGAGTAAGGACGCTCGCGACGCTTAACGCATATGACATGATCAGAAAGATCATATCAAAATAAAGCTTTTTACGGAGGTTTTCCGGTGGAAAACAACGAAGAAAAGAAAATCGAAGAGATAAAAGAAGACGCGCCTGAAAGAACTCCTTCCGAGTCCGTCAAAGGTAAAACGAAGACCCAGTCGATCGGCAAGGGTTTTGTCATCCTGTCAGCCGCGACCGTGGCCGTAAAACTCATGTCTCTCATTTTCGTCCCGGTCATGAGCGCGCTGCTCGGAGGAGACGAGGGCTATGCGGCATTCGGAGCCACCAACGAAGTTTTCGCGTTTATATATGTCATCGCCACGGCAGGAATACCTGTCGCCGTTTCAAAACTCGTCACGGAACTCACAGCTGTCGAGGATCCGGTCGCAAGGGAGCGCGCGTTCAAGGTCGCCAAGAGAGTGACCGCGATCGTAGGCGCGTTTTTCACCGCACTGATGATCGCGCTCGCGAGACCGCTTTCGTTATGGATCGGATACGAGGAAACGTGGGCAGGCCTTATGTGCATCGCTCCGACAATATTCATATGTGCGATCCTTTCGGTTTACAGGGGATATTTCCAGGGACGTAAAAATATGACTCCGACGGCTCTTTCTCAGGTCGCGGAGCAGATAGTTCACGTGTGTTTTTCTATAGCCGCGGTAGCGATACTTAAAAAACTCGGATTCGGACTTGTCGAGGCTGTCGCCGGCGCGTCTTTGGGAACGGCTGCGGGAGCATTCGTCGCGTTGATAATAGTTTATATATTTTACCGTCGGTCGGGAAGGGCGATCAGGGATGAGATCGTTGCCGCGAAGGACAGAATTCTCGAACCCGTAACGACCAAAAGCATCGTAAGAAAGATCTTCTACTACGGAATACCGATCACGCTCAGTTCCGGCATTCAGTACGGAGGAAATATGATAGATGTAGCGATCCTCAAAAACAGGCTCGTCTACGGAGGCATCGAGGAAGGAATTGCGAAGGGAATGTACGGATCGCTGATAAAAGCGAGGCAGCTGATCAACGTTCCGACGGCTCTCGTGACAGCTCTTTGCGTAAGCATTTTACCCGCGATCGCAGGCGCGTTTGCTTTAAAAGACACAAAAAAAGCAGCGGAAAACGCGAATTACGGATTCAAACTGTGCTTTATGGCCGCTGTTCCGATAGCAGGTGCGTTCACCGTTTTCTCGAAGCAGATATATGAGATCTTGAGATTCAATACGAACAACCTGATACTCACCGCGATGGCGACGAGCATTCTGATCACCGGAGTAGTGCACCTGCAAAGCTCCGTTTTAAACAGTGTGAACAAGCTGTTCAATGCGACGCTGCATCTGGCGATCGGAATCGCTTTGAAGGCTGTTTTGAACTATTTCCTCGTCGCGATACCGTCTTTGAACATATACGGCGCGATAATTTCGACATACGTTTCATTTCTGGTGCCTCTCATATTAAACGCGATACTCATAAGGCGTACGCTCGGCCGCGACTTCAGATTCGTGAGGGAGGCAAAGGCACCGATCGTCTGTACGCTGGCGATGCTTGCAGGCGCGTTCGCAATTTATTTCGGCATCAGCAGGCTGCTCGGTCTCATAATGGGTACATCTTTTTCGTACATTCAGGCGCTCATATCGTTCGCGCCGGCGGCATTGTTCGGATTGTGGTTCTATGCGTTCCTCATGGGAGCGATGGGAGGCCTCACAAGAGAGGACGTATCTTCCGTATCCCCGAAGCTGGTAAAATTCATGCCGAAAACGGTGCGCTCTAAAAAATAAAAAACAGACAGAATGACAAAACCCGCGGCGCAGGACGCGCCGCGGGTTTTTAATATGATCATTAATGATTTATTTGGGTTCGATCAGGCCGTAGTTGCCGTCGTCTCTTTTGTAAACGGTGCAGATCTTGCCGTATTCGCTGTTGAAGAACGTGTAGAAGTTGTGATCCAGCAGATTCATGTTGAGGATGGCTTCCTGAGTTGTCATCGGCTTCATTTCGTACTGTTTTACTTTGACGACGTTGTATTCTTCAGGTTCGGGTTCGAATCCGGGGACGTCGGGCGTTTCCGCGGGCTGGCGCTTCTGCTCGATCTTGCCCTTGCATTTTGTGATCTGGCGCTCCATTACGTCGAGGCCTTTGTCAAGTGCCGCTGAGAAATTTGAGGAATCTTTTGTCTCGCTTCTGAGCTGGAAGCCCATATACACGAGAGTGAGTTCTGCTTTAAATTCGAGCTTTTTCTCCGTGAATTTTACGTTGCAGACGGTGTCGTCATCGGCAAAATACCTGTGGAGCCTGCGTTCGATCTTTTTCTCCATAGCGTCGAGCTCACTGTTGTAGACCCTTGCGTCTTTCGTGTTGAACTTGATTAACATCGCAATTCCTCCTTTTACTGTTCGGACCGGTGTGATCAAGGTAAAATGTGTCGCTGCCGGTCAGACAGATGTTTTAGTGTAATTTAATTGTACCACAAAAGGGGTTGTTTCGCAAACAAAAAAGGACTTTTTTAAGACGATTGCTTGCGTTTTCCGAGGATATGTTTGAGCACGGTTTCCTTGGGGATCCCGGAAAGCCTCAGCTTGTGCGCCTCGCAAAGCATTCTCGAAAAATCTTCGCCCGGTTCAAGACCGGCATTTATCAGATCCTCCCCGCTGACAAACGGGCGGGACATATATTCGTTGTAAATTTTAAGCCGTTCTTCAAGAAACTCTCTGTGCGACCTCATCCTCTCGTAAAATGCTTCCTTGACATCCCCCGGCAGGAAAGCTGCGGGGGAGATATCCGACATCGAAAGAAGGATCAGATCCCTCTGTGAGATCGCGTCGTCGAACATCCTGTTGGTCGCTTTTACTGACGATCCGTCGGCTGACATTTTGTTCGGTTTCATATGTAAAAGCACGAGATTGCATACGTATTTTTTGAGATTTTTGTCGTTTGTCAGCCTTGCGAGCATCGTTTTGGAAAGCTCGACGCCTGCGACTTCGTGACCGAGAGCGTGAAAATCGCCCGATCCGTATTCGGTGCATGTCGCTTTTCCGAGGTCGTGGCAGACTGCGGAGAGCATGAACCCGAGCGGATATTCCGCTTCCCGTCTGAAACCTGCCGCGGCGTCTGAAACGCACAGCGTATGGATATATGCGTCTCCTTCGGGGTGATATTTTACAGGCTGAGGGATGCCCTTCAGAGCCGCAAGTTCTTTGAAAAGGAAAGAGAGAGCGCCAAAATCATCGAGGACTTTGAAGAATATCGAGGGTTTGTCCGATCTCAAAAGGGCCTTCTCGAGTTCGCCGAAAATGCGCTCCATGGGAAGAGAGTCAAGGGGTATTTTTTTACACAATTCGACTGTTTCAGACGCGATCTCAAATTCGAATCTGGCAGCGAACTGCGCCGCCCGGAGCACTCTCAAGGGGTCCTCGCAGAAAGAAATATCATTAACATGGCGGATGATTTTTTTCTTCAGATCGTTCATTCCTCCGAAGTGATCGATGATCTCACCTGTCAGAACGTCCCTCATTATCGAATTTACTGTAAAATCCCGCCTTTCCGCAGCTTTTTTCGTGCCTATGTACGGGTCTACGAAAACTTCAAAATCCCTGTGACCCGAACCCGTATTATTCTCAGTCCTCGGCATTGCAATATCTATAGAACTGCCTCGAAGAGAATAAATTCCGAAGCTCTTGCCTGTTTCGAGAAACGGGCCGACAGAGGAGAGAATATCTTTCAAAATATCGGGCGTTATTCCGTGGACTTCGATATCGATATCGGGTGAATCGCTCTGCGGTCTGCCCAAGAGAGCGTCCCTCACAAAGCCGCCGACGTAAAACGCTCTGCCGCCCGCTTTTTCAACTTTCTCTGCAATTTTTACAGATAGACCGATATTGTCCATGCTATGTTTCCGTTCGTGCTTTCCGGGCTCTTCCCGATTGCTTCGCCGCCCTGAATACTGTATAATTGTTTTCGGGAAAATTATAACACAAATCAGGTGAAAATATGGTCAAATCGAGCGAAAATGACATTGTGTCCGTGAAGATCGAGATGCTGCCCGCGCGTGACGGTAAGCGAATGTATACGATCGTCGCAGTCCCCAAAGGTTTCGTAAAATGCCCCACGGTCATGATCAGAAACCCTTACGAGGGAGAACTCAAAGGAGACGATCTCGCTTCAATGTATTCAAACGACAGCCACATAAGAAACGGATACGCGCTCGTCATCCAGCACTGCAGGGGAAGAGGCGGCAGCGAAGGCGACCACATCCCCTACAAAGGAGAGAGAGAAGACGGCCTCGATCTGATCGAACACATCAGATCTATGAGCCACTATAACGGGGAAATATTTCTCACGGGCGGCAGTTACCTGGCGTCGACTATGCTGATGCTGATGGGCGACGATCTCCCCGACGTAAAAGGCGCCGTGATCTGCATCCAGACTGACAGAATGTATTTCAGAAATTATCAGAATGGCTGCTGCAGGACCTTCAGCGGCGCGGAATGGTGGTTCGCGATGATGGGCGAACACCACCCTAAGATCAGACCGAATGAAGAAATATACGTTAGACCGTTCTACAAGATCACGGAGAGAGCGCTCGGAGAGGACATCGCCTGGTTCTCGAGGGAGCTTGTGCACGATACATACGACTCGATCTGGCAGAGCGACTGCCGCACTTATGTGATGGAAAAAACCAGGATACCGACGCTTTTTATAGACGGATGGTTCGATTTTTACACTTACGGGATGTGCTCGATGTGGAAGCGGCTGAATCAGGAGACAAAGGCTCAGTCTTGCTTTCTGATGGGTCCGTACGGCCATGCGACTGCTGTTGCGTCAGATTTTGAATATCCGCTCCCCAACGGAAATATCCCGGGCGATCCCGAACTTGACTGGTTTGAGCATATACGCCTCGGCAGGCCTTTTACGCAAGGCAAAATAGGCTCGTTCAACTACTACGATATCGGAAGCGACGAATGGGTGGCCGCGGAATATGAAAAAGATACGGTAAAAAATCTTTTGGCGGAGCATCCGGAAAGATCGTTCAGATTGTATTTTACGAAGGACAGAAGGCTTGCCGCGGGAAGACGTGAAAAGGGAGAACTGTCATACATCTACGATCCCGAAAATATTCCCGGAGGATTCAGATTCCAGTGTATGGCAAAGGCCTTCGAGCCCGGAACGGTACCCGGAGTCACATCCTTTTACAGTGATCCTTTCGAGCAGACGAAGCGCTTTTTCGGCGAGGTAAAATGGCACATGAAAGTCAGATCCGACTGCGAAGACACGGCTTTCTTTATGAGGATATATCTGTCAGAGGGAGGCTCAGACTACATAATCGCAGAGACCATAACGTCTCTTTCGTACGTATGTCCCGATTATATTCCGGGAACCGTTGCGGAATTCGAGATCAAAACGCAGCTCGCGGGTTTTACGGTAAAAAGAGGATGCTCGATCCGCTGCGACATTTCGTCATTCGCGGACGAATACGTGCCGCACGCGAATGTAAAAGGGAAGTGGGCCCTGGTCGATCACTCGAAAGTCGCGAAGAATACACTTGTTTTCGGCGATTCGGAAATAATACTTTGCGAAAAAGCGTGACCTTTTCAAACTGTCCGAACCGGGGGAAGTCTTTACTTTCCTCATAATGATAATATATAATTAAATACACGCGGTTTGCGAAACAGAAAAACGAACCGTGAAAGACAACAAGGACGATAAATATTCATGAGCGTTTTTGACATTATAACGCTGCTTGGCGGTCTGGCGATGTTTCTCTACGGAATGAGACTGATGGGGGACAGCCTGAAAGCCGGATCGACGGGCACATTAAAGAAAATACTTGAGCATCTTACGGACAACCCTTTTAAGGCATTCGTGCTCGGACTCGTTATTACAGCCGTGATACAGTCATCGACTGCAACTATAGTTCTCACAGCCGGACTTGTCGGAGCAGGTATCCTCAAGTTAAAACAGACACTGGGCATAATCGTCGGAGCAAACGTCGGAACCACAGTTACCGGCCAGATCATCAGACTGCTCGACGTTGACGATTCGAGCGTTTCATGGCTCAGGATCTTTAA
>DBVT01000106.1:4455-4773 GCA_002308775.1 Mageeibacillus sp. UBA1257 | reverse complement strand
ATGACCGGCGCGGTGGATTCACTGACTGAAACAGGAGCTTTCAATAAGATGTTCGAGAGCCTTGGCGAAAACCCGTTCATCGGTTATTTCATCGGCGTCGCGGTGTCTTTCATACTTCAAAGCTCATCTGCCACGATAGGTATCCTGCAGGCGTTTTCAATGTCGGGGATGCTGCCTTTCAAGGCGATATACGCTGTTATAGTAGGTATTTACCTGGGCGACTGCGTTACGACA
The DNA here is from genome assembly GCA_002308775.1 of Mageeibacillus sp. UBA1257. GTDB lineage: Bacteria > Bacillota > Clostridia > UBA1212 > UBA1257 > UBA1257. The sequence continues at coordinate 4,539 of DBVT01000106.1, read as the reverse complement.
GCTATCGTGTGTTCGATCGGCGCGAAAGCGGAAGCAAAGAGAGTCGGGATCGTGAATATTCTTTTTAACCTCAGCGAAACTGTC
>DBVT01000106.1:3490-4401 GCA_002308775.1 Mageeibacillus sp. UBA1257 | reverse complement strand
CCGTCACTCCCGGTATCATAGCGAACACGAATACTATTTTTAACATGGGATGCGCGATCGTACTCTTCCCGATGCTCGGGCTGTATGAGAAGGCGAGCCGAAAGATCGTCCGTAACGACAAGGTGCCGAAAAACAAATACCAGGACAGGATCGACGCCCTCAACCCGAAATTCGCAAGTTCTCCCGCTCTCGCGCTGAGGAGCTGCTACGATGCGCTCTATACGATGTTTACGGCGGCGAGAAGCAATATAAACGCGGCGTTCCGACAACTGCACGATTACGATCATAAAATGGCGGACGAGATCGAAGCTGAAGAGGACAATATAGACCTTCTGACAGACTGCGTGAGCCAGTATCTGATCGAGATCTCACCGTCCATAAAAGAGCCCTACCAGACGAGGATCCTTGACCAGTATTACAAAGTCGTCACCGAGTTTGAGAGGCTGGGCGACCACGCGGACAATATTTCGGAACTTGCGACGGAGATGCACGACAAGGGTTATTCCTTCTCCCAAACGGCGCTGGACGAACTGTCTATCCTCGAGAGCCTCATCGACAGGATAATGGGCCACACAGAGCTGGCCTTCGGTAAAAGGAGCGAGGAGGACGCCATCCATATCGAGCCTCTGGAAGAGGTCGTCGACGATATGATCAACTCGCTCAAGGATTATCACATAGCGAGACTTCGCGACGGAAAATGCAATGTATATGCCGGAACTTACTTCCTGAATCTTCTCTCGGATGTTGAGAGGATATCAGACCATTGCTCAAATATAGGAGTTGAGACCATCGCCAGGATCAACGCCGATCTGGGCTCTCACGCTCACAATTATATTTCTTCCCTCCATTCCGGCCACGACGAGCGATTCAACCGCGAGTACAATGCCGCTCACGACGAATTCTTCCAAAAG
>DBVT01000106.1:310-3410 GCA_002308775.1 Mageeibacillus sp. UBA1257 | reverse complement strand
TTGCCGTAAATGATCCGTTATTACAGATTCACAAGCTTTGAAGATCTTGCCCTGTAACTCGTTACGCCTGTGATCGTCTCGCCGTCTATCTGGAGAGCGGTGGGGTTGTCGAATTCGACCGTGATGTCGTAACCCGTATGGACGACCACGTTCTTTTTGTGCTCTATGTGCTTGCCTTTGAAGATGCCGGGGAAGATCATGAGCGTTTTAAGCTTGCCGGAACCGTAGAAAATGACTGTCGAGATGCGGCGCTCGGGATTGAGTCTGTCCTGATCGGGCGCTATCTTCATGCCGCCGCCGTAATATCTGCCGTTCATCGCGGGAGCGAGCCAGACTTTTTTATACGTGTATTTTACGCCGTCTACTGTGACTGTTGCGTTTGCGGGCTTAAATTTGCCGAGGAGTCCTTTGATGGCGATGCTCGCATAATTGATCGGCTTGTCTGTAGTTGCTCTCAGTTTGTCGCCCTCTTCGCAGCAGTAGCCGTCGATTCCGTATCCTACGCCGTTGAGGAATTTGTATTTCTTGCCGCGGACTTCGACTTCGGGAAGGTCGACGATATATTTGCCTATATCGAAGGGCTCACACGGAGGGGTCTTGTCGAGATCTCTTAAAAAGTCGTTGCCTGATCCGCCCGCAAAGAAGAGTATCGAAACGCCTGTGCGGACGTCCTCTGTCTCGTTGATGAATCTGTTGAGCGTGCCGTCGCCGCCGCAGAGGACGATCTTGTCATCAGGAGCGCATTTGGCAAAAAGATCTTTGTAATCCACTTTGGTTATATCGACCATTTCGATGCCTTCGGAGATGAAATCTTTGATCTTCTCCGCCGCGGCCTTGCCCTGTCCGTTGCCCGCTATCGGATTGTACAAAACGTAATACATTTTCATTAACACCTCACTTAAAAATTTTATAAATTATAATCGAAAAACGGCATAAAAGCAATTGCCGCATGTTTGTTACGTGCCCAGTCTGCTCTCGATAAGGGCTGCGAGAAGCTCCGCGCGTCCTTTAAGGTAGTCGTAGTTTTCGCCTTCGATCATCACTCGGACGAGAGGCTCCGTTCCGGACGGTCTTATAACGACTCGTCCTTTGCCCTGGAATTCGTCCTCTATATCCTGGCACATTTTCGCAATGTCCTCGTCTTCCATATATTTATATTTCAGATCGTTTCTGACCTTCGCGTTGACGAGCACCTGAGGATATGATCTATAAACGGAAGCGAGTTCCTTAAGCGATTTCTTTTCGACTGCCATGACCGTTGCGACTTTGAGAGCGGTGAGAAGTCCGTCGCCTGTCGTATTGTTGTGGAGCAGTATAACGTGTCCCGACTGTTCGCCTCCGATCATATAACCGGAACGCAGCATTTCCTCGAGAACGTATCTGTCACCGACATCGGTGCGCACGAGAGACATTCCGTTTTCCCTGGTAAAAATCTCCAGTCCGAGATTGCTCATCTTTGTAGCGACTATGGTGTCTTTTACGAGGAGGCCTTTCTTGCGGAGGTAGAGTCCGAGGATCGCCATAACTGCGTCTCCGTCGACCATATTGCCTTCTTCATCAACCGCGAGCAGTCTGTCGGCGTCTCCGTCAAAAGCAAATCCTGCGTCAGCCTTGCACTCCACGACTTTTTCTTTCAGCATTTCCATATGAGTGGAGCCGCATTTTCTGTTTATATTTATTCCGTCAGGCGTATTGTTTATCGCGATCACTTCAGCTCCGAGTCTTTTGAAAAGCTCCGGTGAGAAATAAGATGACGCTCCGTTTGCGCAGTCGAGAACGAATCTGTATCCTTCAAAGCGCACTTCCGACGCACCCAGAAGATATTTTAAGTAATCTTCTGCGGCAGAGTCGCACTTTTTACATGTGCCCAGAGATTCGCCGACGGGGAAGTCTGCTGCAGCAGGATCGCTCTTCATTTTTTTTATCAGCGCTTCGATCTCGTCTTCCGTGTCGTCAGAGAGCTTGTATCCCTGGTTGCTGAAGAATTTTATTCCGTTGAATTCGAAAGAGTTGTGGGACGCGGAGATCATTACGCCCGCATCAGCCTCGTACAGCCTTGTGAGGTGAGCGATCGCCGGAGTTGGTATAACTCCCACAGAAAGTGCAGTCGCGCCCGTCGCGCAAATACCTGCGCAGAGAGCGCTCTCGAGCATATCCTTCGACAGTCTCGTGTCTGTTCCGACGAGAATGACGGGTTTGTGGTGCGCCGTTTTAGCCAGCACGGACGATCCCGCAGCTCCAAGGTAAAATGCCAATTCAGCTGTCAGGTCCTTGTTGGCTATGCCCCTGACGCCGTCTGTTCCAAATAGTCTTGCCATTTTTTTACCTCCTGAAATAATAAGAGCCTTGCGGTCATACAAGGCTCTTTGTTTTTTTATTCGTCTTTCTTATCGAGATAATTTTTCTTTTTCGCGATGAGTAAAAGCGCGGCCGTAACTGCGCCGAGGACAGCCAGTCCCGCGACTATATAAAGGGGAAGTCTGTCTTTTCTGTTTCCTTCGATCGTGACGACCTGTGTATCGGGCTTCTTTGTTTCGCCCTGATCAGGATGTCTTGTCTGATCTTCCGTGGGAGCCGGAGTCGTTATCGGATCTTCCGTGGAAGTCGCAGCAGGGGTTGCCGTTTTTTTCGGCTCATCTGTCGCAACCGGTCCTTCTGTTTCAGAGGGAGCAGCGGTCGGAGCAGGAGTCGCCGTGGGCTCGGGATCTGTAGAGCTGCCGCCGTGATTATCGCCTGAGAAAGGCTCCCCTCCGGGACCGGAAGCATTGCCGGTCTCCTCAACTATAACGATACAGCTGAGCTTCTGACCGAGCGAAGACTCGACCCATACAAGCGTGTTTCCGACGCTTTTTGCCGTTATTTTACCCGTTTGCGTGACTGTCGCGATGCTCTCGTCGTCAGAGCACCAGAAGAATGTTTCCGTCGTATCCTCAGGCGCGTAGGCGATCATGATCTCTTCGTATTCGCCCTCGTAAAGCTTTATGTGATTTTTGTTGATCTCAAATTCGGTGAGCGGTATTTCCGGCTCGGGAGTGGGTTCCGGAGTGGGTTCCGGAGTCGGTTCCGGGGTTGGTTCCGGTGTGGGTTCCGGAGTCGGTTC
>DBVT01000106.1:0-275 GCA_002308775.1 Mageeibacillus sp. UBA1257 | reverse complement strand
GTTGTCATTCCCGGGGATATCGCGTAAACTCTGCCGTCTCTGTCAACTCTCGCTATGCTCTCATCTTCCGAATACCACGTAAAAGTATCAGTCGTTTCGGCAGGCTCGTATTCCATCAGCAGGTCCGCGTATTCACCCTCGCCGTCTCTTATGTAGAGGAGCAGCCAGGTATTGTCAAGAGTCATCGATCTTACATGGATCTCGGAGCTCGTGATCGTTACGCTTATACACACGTCGATGCCGCCTGAAGCGACGCACCAGACGTTTGTTTCACC
>DBVT01000072.1 GCA_002308775.1 Mageeibacillus sp. UBA1257 | reverse complement strand
GCATATGTTTTGAATTCAGGTGAAAGTGCTTCTTTTAAAGCGACTGCCTTTGCTGCGATCACATGCATCAAAGGTCCTCCCTGTGTTCCGGGGAAAATTGCTTTGTCGATTAGTTTGGCAAATTCCTCTTTGCAAAGTATAAATCCGCCTCTCGGACCTCTCAGCGTCTTGTGAGTGGTACCTGTGACGAAATGCGCGTACGGAACGGGAGAAGGATGAAGTCCGGCAACAATGAGACCTGCGATATGAGCAGTATCGACCATCAAATAAGCGCCTACTTTATCTGCGATCTCTCTGAATCTCTTGAAATCGATTATTCTCGGATAAGCGCTCGCTCCGGCAACTATAAGCTTCGGTTTGCACTCTGTCGCGATTTTTTCAACCTCATCATAATCGATAGTCATCGTATCTCTGCTTACGCCGTAAGATACGAAATTGAACCATTTTCCCGAAATATTCACAGGGCTTCCGTGAGTCAGATGGCCTCCGTGAGAAAGATTCATTCCGAGGACCGTGTCTCCCGGATTCAGCAACGCGAAATAAACTGCTGTATTTGCCTGAGCGCCGGAATGAGGCTGAACGTTCGCGTGTTCCGCTCCGAAAAGTTTTTTAATTCTGTCTCTCGCCAGATCCTCCACGATATCCACGTATTCGCAGCCGCCGTAGTACCTTTTGCCCGGATAACCCTCGGCATATTTGTTTGTAAGGGGCGAACCCATTGCCTGCATAACGGCGGGACTGACAAAATTTTCAGAAGCTATAAGCTCTATCTTATTTCTTTGCCTTGTGAGCTCAAGCTCCATTGCGGAAGCAACTTCCGGATCCTGGATCTTAATTAAATCGACGAATGACATAACACTACCCTCCTGGTAATTTATCCAGTAAATTATATTATTACGATGTCCCTTTGTCAATTGACTAACAGCCTCCAAAATAGTAAAATGAGAGTACGAAATGTTAAATATCAGAAAAACATTTCACGCATAATGAACGGAGACAATGCATGAACTATCCTGACTACGTCGAAGATTATTTAACATACATGGAATCGATCCTCGGAAAATCCGAAAAAACGGTGAAGGAATACGCCTACGACATCAGGCTCTTTTTGCGATTTATGAAAGTGAGACGCAGGCTCGTTTCAGACTCTGTTCCCTTTGATGAGATCGATATTTCAGACTGTAATACCGCTCTGATCCAGTCCGTCACAAAAACGGATCTGTACGCGTATATCAATTTTCTTCACAAATCGAGGGACGCGGGCTCCGCCAACAGATCAAGAAAAGTCTCCTCTTTGAGGTCGTTTTTTAAGTATATTTTTAAGAATACAAATCTCTTGAAGGAGAATCCCGCGGCAGATCTTGAGAGCCCCAAAAGGCAGAAATCTCTTCCTAAATATCTGACGTTGAATGAGAGCGTAGACCTGCTCAAATCAGTTTCCGGTCCCTACAAGGAGCGCGATTTCTGCATACTGGTCCTGTTTTTAAACTGCGGTATGCGTCTTTCGGAGCTTGTCGGAATCAATATTCACGACATCCGCGAGGATACGCTCGTTGTAACAGGTAAAGGCAATAAACAGAGGACTATTTATCTGAACAACGCCTGCCTTTCCGCGATAGACAACTACCTTGCGGTACGTCCGAAGCTCGATGAATCGAACAAAGACAGAGACGCGCTTTTCCTCAGCAACAGAGAAAAAAGGATCAGCCCCAAGACAGTCGAATATACGGTTAAAAAATACATAATCACAGCCGCTCTGGATCCGAAAAAATATTCTGCCCACAAGTTGAGACATACCGCGGCAACGCTTATGTACACGGAAGGAAATGTCGATATCAGGTCGCTTCAGGAGATCCTCGGCCACGAAAGCGTGGCGACGACGGAGATCTATACTCATATAAACAATCCCAAGCTCAAAGACGCAGTCAACAAAAATCCCCTTGCCGACGTCACTCAGGAAGACATCGAAACGCGTAAAAACAAAGAGGATATGTCAGGATCAGAAGAATAAATGATTCCAACATCAAAAAAAACGTGTTCCTTTTTACGGAGCACGTTCTTATTTTTGCCCTGATCACAATATATCTGTCAATAATAGCTCTTGAAATGTATCGGAAGGATGTCTTCGGCGTTCTCTTTACCGAAATCCTCCTGTTCGGCAAGATCGAGCAGAACGCCCGTATACTGGATGTAAAACTGCTCATTATAGGACTCACGGCCGTCGATCAGATAATAATAGATGGTATTTTTCGTGAGGAGAGACAGATAATCCTGAACAAGCGGAATATTGTCCGCATTGATGTTCGTATTGCAGTCGCTTAAAACGTTTCCTCTGAAAAGCGAGTCAAAGTTTTTGGAATAGTAATCCTCCTGCTGCATTATGAACTGGCTGTTTATAAATTCAGACAAAAGTGTCTTGAAAACTTTCAGTCTTGCCACATCCGTGCCGTCATAATATTCGAGCAGATCCGTTCTGTATGAATTGTCGTCCGTCTTGTAAAATCTCATAAAATTCAGGAAATCCACTCCGCTCATCTTTCTGTTGCCTTTATTGAACGTGATCCTGTAACCATCGTATGTGTAAGTGAAATCAACAGGCACATCGTAGTAAAAACCGTCCTTAAAGCTGAAGACGTTGATGAATTTTACAAACGTCTCGGAATTCATATGGATGTAATACGGTATGGATATATCGAGGATCGAAGATACTATTTCGCAGCATTTTTCGACGCTCTCGTCGTGGCAGATAGAAGCGATCTTTCCCACTTTGCCTCCCGATTCGCTTTCGTCCGATCTGATGCTGTATTCAATATCCTTCGGGATCAGAAGAAACGACATGGAATTGTTCGCCGTGTTGATATTCATAACGAACATGAGCACGGGCTCCGGCTCGTCGAGATCTCCTACGACAAAGAAAATATTATCGCAAAGCGTCTCCTTGACATCAGTCTTGTCTTCGATCCTGATAGGCTCGTCGTTTACCTTTATCTCCTCCGTAAGTCCGTCTGAAACAGAATTGTATGACAACGCGAGAACGAAACCCGTCGCGGCGAGCGTCATCGTGATCAATATTGTAAATATTACGACAAATCTTCTCAAATTGTCCATAAAACTTCAGCGAACCTCCCGTTCTTAAGAAAGTATACACTCAAAGGAGGATTTTTGCAAATAAGTCATTGAACTTCTTTTGATCGATCATTCTTTCTGCCTGTTTTATCCTTTATCCCCTTTATGACGGGTTTTATGTAAACAAGTGTGACGCATAAAACGCAAAGAAGCGCATAGTGGACTATGTAAACGAGCCAGCCGTGATCTCTGTTAAGGAAAGGAAGCCCGGATACGGGAGGATTTACAACATACATGAAATTGATGTCGTTCTGATAATCATTGACCCAGCTGTTCAGATATATCGCGACAAAGAATGTCGCGACAAGACATTTGAGAGCGTTAAAATAGTCATTGATCTCGAAATTGATCTCTTTCGAGCAGTAGAGATAGATCGCGTATACGACTATCGCTCCGTGGTAAATAAAATACTGAATGGTGATCGCGATCGCTGTTCTGGCGGATGACGTAGGAAGCAGCATCGCGGCAAATCCGCCGATGAGGCATGTCGGCAGCATAAACGAATATATGACTCTTTTTACCTTTTCGTTTGTCGCAAGATTGAGAATAAGAAGCAAAATGATCTGGATCGGGCAAAGATGGAACGGAAGGTCTGTCTTAGGCAGGTAGCCGTTGCCCCTCGACTTGTCCTCATTCGCCAGAACGTAAAAAACTACCTTAACAGTCTCTGAAGCGATACCGATCAACAGCATGATCCTGTTAAGTTTTTTCATCGGGATCCTGTATTTGATCATAAAAAACAGAGCGGCGGCCATCAAAACAAGCGTAAGGCAAAGCACGATTATGTGACGTGTTCCGAAGACAGAAGTGTCAAGAGCGAGGTATGCTCCGAAAAAGGTTGTCATTTCAAACATATTTCACCTCATAAAAATAAAATAGGGTTTGACGATATATCAAACCCTGAAAGTCAAAGTGGGGTGGGTAATGGGACTCGAACCCATGACCCCCAGGGCCACAACCTGGTACTCTAACCAACTGAGCTATACCCACCACAGTGAAATGCCGCCTTCCCTGACGACGAAGCCTATTATAAAGACAAACTTTCGGGCTGTCAAGCGTTTTTGAGCTTTTTACCTGAATTTTCGGCTTTTTTCGCTGTTTCCAGAATGACGTCGATGATCTTTGATGTACCGTCGGCGTTTTCAGCTTCAGTTTCTGCTTTGATATATTCGTCCCGTCTGTCGTAGACTTCGTTGATTTTAGAAAGCATAAGCTCCGGAGTGATCTCCTCTTCCCTGAGGATATCACAAAGACCTCTCGCCTTGAAATTTTCCGAGTTGAGTATCTGGTCTCCGCGGCTGGCCTTGCCCGAAAGCGGTATAAGAAGCATCGGCTTTTTGAGCGCAAGAAACTCGTGGATCGAATTCGAGCCCGCTCTCGACATTATTATATCGGCCAGAGCAAACATATTCTGCAGGCCTTCCGTAAAAAACTCATACTGCCTGTAAGACGGTGCGCAGTCCTCGGGAACTTCCTGCCAGATGTTGTTTTTGCCGCAGAAATGGATGATATTGAACTTGTCGGTAAGCGATCTTATATTTTCTCTCACGGCGTTGTTTATGGTCTTCGATCCGAGACTGCCTCCGATTATCAGTAAAACAGGCTTCGACGGATCTCCGTACTGCAGGAAATCCAGAGCGTCCTGCTTTGAACCGTAATACAAAAATCCCCTTATAGGCGTTCCTGTATAAATGCCTTTCGGAGGTTTTACGTATTTGAGAGTCTCCTTGAATGTGAGGCAGACCTTGTCAGCGAACTTTTTCGAGATCCTGTTCGCAAGTCCCGGAGTTATATCAGACTCGTGTGAAACTACAGGTATTTTGAGTCGTCCGCAGGCTGCGCAGACAGGTACACAGACAAAGCCTCCTTTAGAAAAGACTATGTCCGGTTTGATCTCTTTGAGAAGTTTTTTCGAATCGTAATAACCTCCGATGACTTTGAAAATATCGGTAAAATTTTTAAGAGAAAAATATCTTCTCAGCTTGCCTGCTCTGATATGATGGTAGATTATGTCCTTCTCTTTTTCTATTATTGTCTTCTCTATGCCCTCTTCCGAGCCGATATAATGGATCTCGTAGCCGTTCTCCCTGAAATAAGGGAAAAGAGCGATATTGGGCGTAACGTGTCCGGCAGATCCTCCGCCTGTAAAAACTATCTTCTTCATATTCAGTCACCTATTTTAACTTTTCCGACTTCGTTTCTTGTTCTTCCGCTTAAAAAGCCCTCCAGATTGCCTGCGCAGATGTCCATCAGCCTCTCCCTGGCTTCTCTTCCCGCCCAAGCGATGTGCGGTGTGATCAGACAGTTTTTCGCTGTCAGCATCGGATTGTCAGCCTTCGGCGGCTCTGTCGAGAGCACGTCCACGCATGCTCCGGCTATCAGACCTTTGTTCAGCGCATCCGCGACATCTGATTCGTTCAGAACTCCTCCGCGGGAAGTGTTTATGAGATAAGCCGACTTCTTCATCCTCCGCAAAAACTTTTTGTCTACGATTCCTCTCGTATCATCAGTCAACGGACAGTGGATGGTCAGAAAGTCAGCTTCCTTCGCGACATCGTAAACTGTTTTTCTCCATTCTGTTTCGGGAATATCGTCTCTCTTCGTTCTGGAATATATCACCACATTCATATCGAACGCTCTGGCGATATCTGCGACCTTGCGGCCTATTTTGCCATAACCTATGATACCGAGCGTCTTGCCGGCCATATCGCTCATGGGATAGTCCTGAAAGCAGAAATCATCTGACGACACCCATCTTCCCTCGTGCACCGCGATGTTATATTTTTCAACAGGAGAACAGATCGAAAGTATCATCGCGAAGACAGTCTGAGCGACATTGCCCGTGCTGTAAGCGGGAATGTTGCAAACCACTATGCCGTGTTCGTCGCAGTAATTTATGTCGATTATGTCTGTACCTGTCGAGAGAAGTCCCACATATTTTAATTTCGGAAGCTGCTCCATCACAGCGGCCGACATCCTGACTTTGTTCGTAAGAACTATATCCGCGTCCTTTGCTCTTCTTACCGTATCTTCGGGCTTTGTCCTGTCGTAAAGAGTAAAATCTCCGAGCCGCTCTACGCTCTCCCATGAAATGTCGCCCGGGTTTACCGTATAACCGTCAAGGACTACTATCTTTTTTCTGTTATTCATGTTATCCATTCGTTTGTTCTCCGGCTTTCGTGGCAGATGGTTATTTTTCGCATCGGCAGCGTTTGTCGCGCAATGCAGGCGCATGACCGCTCCCGGTTTTTAATTATAGCAGAATATATTGACAAAAAAAAGCGAAAAAGATATAATCACAATGCTTTGGGATGTAGCCAAGCGGTAAGGCATCAGACTTTGACTCTGACATTCGCGCGTTCAAATCGCGCCACCCCAGCCATTCGAAAACTGTCGCGTTACCTTCGCTTTTTCAGCTGAAATGCGGCAGTTTTTTCTTTTCACACGAGTTTTTTCTGCGTTTACTTTTCTCTTCTATTATGTTATTATTCTTATCAAAGTGAAGAATAAGACGGAGGTATGTTATGAAGATCATCAAAGCCGGCAGGATCATACCGGTCATAGCGGCCGCTCTTGTCATTTGCGCGGTCTGCGTTTTACTGACATTATCAAAAGCGGAAGGAGAAAACAATATGACATCTTACAACAGGATTGGGCTGTCTGAAGAGGACGCCGGTGTCACACTTGAGGAAGGATCATGGCCGGGAGCCGTCGATCCGTCGAATCACGTTATCGGTTACAGCCGCATCGCAAATTCAGAGGGACTCACACTGGAGATCGCGGAAGGCGACGATGCACTATACGGAAAAAAATATGTGAAGATCGTCAACTCGGGCAATTCGAAGGGCTCGTATGACAATCACAACAATCTTTATATCAAACAGAGACTTGACGATCTGGGACTTGAGGACGGCAAGGATTATACTATTTTTGCTTTTATAAAAGGATCCGGATTGAATACCGAAAAATTCAAGCCCGATGTAATTAAAATGAGCGCTCGTTTCTGCCAGATCTGGGAAAACGACGGACAGGTCAATATCGGAAGCGATTCATTTGACGGCAGGATCTCCAAGAATTCCGAATCATTCGACTGGACTCCCCTGGCGGTGTCTTTTACGATGCCCGACAGAAGCACTCTCAATAAAAACGACCATCTGAATTTCACTGTCAACATCAGCAATCTCGGCACGATATGTATCGACGGATTCGGTATCGTCGAAGGCAATTACCAGGGTAAAAACGCCGAACTTCGCGCGCTTGCAGACAGGATCTTCGACAGTTCAAAAGAGGAGGAAAACTCTCTCGGAGCATTGAAAGAAAAACGCGTCGCACAGCTCAATATAGCCGTCAAAAAAAACTATAAAGACAAGGCGGATCCCGCATACGTAAAAGAG
>DBVT01000073.1:8401-8821 GCA_002308775.1 Mageeibacillus sp. UBA1257 | reverse complement strand
GACCTCACGAACAAGCACAGAACGGGCAAGGAGGCTCAGAATCTCCTTGACGAAGTTAATATAACGTGCAACAAAAACGGGATCCCTTATGATACGCTCAGTCCGTTTATCACGAGCGGGATCAGACTCGGAACACCGGCTGTTACCACGAGGGGCATGAAGGAAGAAGATATGGATACGATAGTNNGAGTGCATCGATCTTACGCTTTCCGATTTCGACGCGAACAAAGAAAAAGTACTCGGAATGGTCGCGGAACTCGTTAAGAAGTATCCTCTTTATCCTGAACTTTGATCGAATATGGAAGAAGAGAGACAGGGATCATTTTACTCGAATAAAGAGCCGCTCGCATACAGAATGGCACCGAGAAGTCTTGACGAATTTTACGGTCAGGAACACATTCTGGCGCCCGGAAAGCTGCT
>DBVT01000073.1:0-8291 GCA_002308775.1 Mageeibacillus sp. UBA1257 | reverse complement strand
ATTAAAAAGGTCGCTCAGGACGCGCAGAACATTTTACTCAATCCGACGGGAAGAACTGTTCTGTTCATCGATGAGATACACAGATTCAATAAGAGCCAGCAGGACGCCCTTTTGCCGTATGTGGAGGACGGAACGCTGATACTGATAGGCGCTACTACGGAAAACCCGTATTTTGAAGTCAACAAGGCTCTTATATCAAGATCGACAGTTTTCAAACTCGAGCCTCTTAACAAAGAAGATATCAAGAAAATAATTCTTTCCTCCCTTACTGACAAAGAAAGAGGACTGGGCAAACTCGATATAACCATAGACGACGACGCTCTCGATTTCCTCGCCGAAATGGCTGACGGCGATGCGAGATTTGCGCTGAATTCGATCGAACTTGCTGTCTTCGGCAACGGCTGCGATATCACGAACGGATTCAGGATCGATATGAAGACAGCTTCTGACTGCGTGCAAAAGAGGCATTTGAGATTTGATAAAAGCGGAGAAGAGCATTACGACAATATCAGCGCAATGATAAAATCGATGAGAGGAAGCGACCCGAACGCGGTGGCCGTTTACCTTGCGAGAGCGCTTGAGGCCGGAGAAGATATCAATTTCCTCGCCAGAAGGATCGTTATCTGCGCGTCAGAGGACGTAGGCACCGCAAATCCCACTGCTTTGCTTGTGGCTCAGGCAGCCGCCGAAGCAGTCAGAATGATCGGAATGCCCGAAGCGAGGATAATACTCGCTCATGCGGCTATCACAGTCGCAACGAGCCCAAAATCGAACGCCGCATATATGGCCATCGAACGGGCAATGTCAGATGTTAAAACGAGAGACACCGGAGAGATACCGTATTACCTCCGAAACGCCCCCGCTGAAGGAATGAAGGACCTGGGATACAGTATCGGATACAAATATCCTCACGACTATCCGGGACACGTTTCCAATATAGAATATTTGCCCGAAGCGCTCAAAGGCACAAAATACTATGAGCCCTGCGGCAACGGAGCTGAAAATAAAATCATCGAATACCTCGAATGGGTCGAAAAGATGAAGAAAAAATGATATAATAAAGACATATTGTTTAGGAGAAAACTGCGCCTAAGACATTTTACTGGAGGAGACACAATGAAGCATTACATTGAGACAAAAGAGGACGTCTTGAAGGAAGTTCGATCGTCTGACACAGGCCTCACAAAAGAGGAAGCTGAAGCCAGGCTCGAAAAAAACGGTAAAAACAAACTGAAGGAAGCAAAAAAGACGCCACTTATTATCAGATTTTTGAAGGAATTGACAGATCCGATGATACTTGTTCTTCTGGCGGCTGCTCTTGTATCAGGTATCACGTCGATATACAACAAAGAATTTCCTACGGATGTAATAATAATCCTGGTTGTCGTTCTGATAAACGCTGTTCTCGGTGTTTTCCAGGAGAGCAAGGCTGAAAAAGCGATAGAAGCTCTGCAGGAAATGTCCGCGGCGACGAGCAAGGTCATGAGAGACGGAACGCTGCACATTTTAAAAAGCGAAGAACTCGTTGTCGGAGATATCGTTTTACTTGAAGCAGGAGACGCGGTCCCTGCCGATGCGAGAATAATCGAAGCGGCAAGTCTTAAGATAGAAGAAGCTGCTCTTACAGGCGAGAGCGTTCCGGTAAATAAAACAGAAGAGACATTGACGATCTCAGAACACGGAGAGATACCTCTTGGCGATCGAAAAAATATGTGCTATATGGGCAGCACGGTCGTATACGGCAGAGGAAAATGTGTTATCACAGCGACGGGTATGGACACAGAGATGGGCAAGATAGCTGACGCCCTTTCAAAGACGATCGAAGGCCAGACTCCGCTCCAGAAAAAACTCGCGGGACTCAGTAAGATACTCACATGGCTCGTCCTCGGAATATGCGTCGTTATATTCGGCGTAACGCTTATAAGAGACGGTTTTACCATAGGGATCACAGGTAAAACGATCCTCGACACGTTCATGATAGCCGTTTCACTGGCAGTCGCCGCGATCCCCGAAGGACTTGCGACAGTCGTAACGATAGTGCTCTCGATAGGCGTAACGAATATGTCCAAGAGACATGCCATAATCAGAAAACTCACAGCTGTCGAAACACTCGGATGCGCTCAGATCATCTGCAGCGATAAAACAGGCACGCTCACGCAGAACAAGATGACAGTCACGGAGATCTTTACGGATGACAAGGATCTTCTCGCAATGGGTATGGCTCTCTGCAGCGACGCGGAACTGGGCGAAGAGGGAGAAGCGGAAGGAGAGCCTACGGAATGCGCTCTCGTCAATTTCGCCAATAAAGAAGGATTCAATAAAAACGATCTCAAGAGATCTCAGCCGAGGATAGGTGAGGCTCCGTTCGACAGCATGCGTAAGATGATGAGTACCGTACATAATACCGAATACGGGATCATACAGTATACGAAAGGCGCTCCCGACGAAGTTCTCAGAAAATGTACAAAATACATAAGGGACGGAAGAGTCGTTGCGCTCGATGACGATGCCAGAGATAAGATCCTTAAAGCCAACAAGAACATGGCGGACAAGGCTCTCAGAGTTCTCTGCGCATCTTACAAACAGTACAGAGAAGCTCCGATATCCTATGAGCCCGAGAAACTTGAAAACGACCTGACGTTCATCGGTCTCACAGGCATGATCGATCCTATCAGACCGGAAGTAAAAGCTGCCATAGAAGAGTGCAGAGAAGCCGGAATAAGACCGATAATGATCACAGGCGACCACAAGGATACAGCCGTTGCGATCGCTATGGAACTCGGAATAATCACAGATCCTTCTCAGGCTATAACGGGACTTGAACTCAATAAAATATCTGATGAAGACTTTGAGAGAGAAGTTGAGAACTTTTCGGTTTATGCCAGAGTTCAGCCTGAACACAAGGTAAGAATAGTTGAAGCCTGGGAGAAGAAGGGCTATATCACTGCAATGACCGGCGACGGCGTAAACGACGCTCCGAGTATCAAGCGGGCAGACATCGGAGTAGGCATGGGTATCACCGGAACAGACGTTACGAAGAATGTCGCAGATATGGTCCTTGCCGATGACAACTTCGCGTCGATAGTCGGCGCTGTCGAAGAAGGAAGAAGAATATATGACAATATCAGAAAAGCGATACAGTTCCTGCTCGGTTCGAACCTGAGCGAAGTACTGAGCGTATTCACTGCTTCGATGCTCGGTTTTACGATCCTGAAGCCCGTTCATCTGCTCTGGATCAACCTCATAACAGATACGTTCCCGGCTCTCAGCCTCGGTACAGAGAAGGCCGAAAGGAACATCATGAACAGACAGCCCAGAAAGTCTGACGAAGGGATCTTCGCGAACGGGATGGGATTCGATATCATCTATCAGGGCATACTTGTAACGATATTGACATTGATATCGTATTTTGTCGGCGTATTCCTCGAATCGGGATCGTGGCACTTCGCAAACATTCCGGAAGAGCTCAGCCCTCACGGAATGACGATGGCGTTTATAACGATGAGTCTTGCGGAAATATTCCACGCATTGAATATGAGAAGCCAGAGGGGAAGTATTTTTACAATGAAGACTCAAAACTGGCTCCTGCTTCTCGCGACAGCCGCAAGCTTCCTGCTCACGACACTCGTCGTAATGATCAGACCTATCGGACAGATATTCGGATTTGCGCCTATCGAATTCAAAGAGTATATGATAGCGATTCTGCTTGCTCTGCTCGTAATTCCGGTAGTGGAACTTGTAAAATTCTTCCAGAGACGCAAAAGAGGGTAAAAATGTATTCAGACACGCATGTTCACACATGTTTTTCGTTTGACAGTGAAATGGATCCGGAGTCTGCGGTCAAAAAGGCCGCGGACCTCGGTCTTTTCAGTATTACATTCACTGACCACTTCGATCTGGATTATCCGGGCTACGGAGACACAGTCTGCTTTGACTTTGACAAATATATCGAGACGATAGACGAACTGAAAGAAAAATACGAAAAGAAACTCGGGATCAAGATATTCAAAGGCGTTGAAGTTGGGATACGGCCTCATGTGATGGACAGGGAGCTCTCCGCGGTCAAAGACAAAAATTTCGACGTGATCATAGGCTCGACACATATCGTAGACGGTATGGATCCGTACGACGGTGTCTTCTTTGAAAAGGGAAGCAAGATGCAGACGTACGGCCGGTATTTGGATACGGTAATAGATAATCTTGAATATTATAAAAATTTCGACGTATTCGCTCATTATGATTATCTCGTCAGATATGCTCCTTACGAGGATAAGATCTTCAGATATTCCGATATGCCCGACAAAATAGACTGCATTCTAAAATTCATTATTGAAAACGGAATGTCCCTTGAGATCAACACGTCAACGTACGGCCGTGTGAGCCCCGATAAGGCCGTCTTGGAAAGATACGTAAAATTAGGCGGTGAGATAGCCACAATGGCCTCAGACGGGCACACAGAGGCTAAGATCGGCAGATCATTCAAGAAGTTTTCCCAGTTTGCGAGATCCTGCGGGATAAAATACATCGGACACTTCGAAAACAGGAAATTTATCGCAGAATAAGACCTTTTAATTTACTGATCTTGACTAACCGTTTTTGTGTTTCTCTCACAGCTTGGAAATAAGATACAACAGTTAAAAACACCCCGCGAAGGATCAGTGTCCGCAGGGTGTTTTATTATTCCTGAATATTGATCATTTGTCTTCTTTTTCTCCAGCCGGATCTTCCTCGGGAAGAGAACCTGATACGGGAACAGAGACAGTCTTGTCGTAGCAGCTGAATATTTCGTCAACACCTTTCGGACGTGTCTTTTTGTCGATGAGGCTCACTATAGGTACGAGCACGAGGCCGATAAGCATCGCAAATACGCCGGAGTGGATACTCGTTTTAAACATTACATTGTCGAGGAACGAGACGCCGAAAGAAAAGCCTGCGAGAGATTTTACGAGCTGAAGAACGCTCATAGAAACTCCTGTGACGAATGACACGACGCATGCTGATCTGGAGACCTTCTTCATATACAGTCCGTAGAAGAACGGAGCGAGGAATGCACCGGAGAGAGCGCCCCATGAAACGCCCATCAGCTGAGCGATGAAAACTATTTTAGATTTCGCCTGAATGATTGCGATAACTGCAGACACAACTATAAAGAAAGCGATGAAGCAGCGCATGATTATAAGCTTTTTCTTTTCATCGATTCCTTTTTTTACAGC
The DNA here is from genome assembly GCA_002308775.1 of Mageeibacillus sp. UBA1257. Classification (GTDB taxonomy): domain Bacteria; phylum Bacillota; class Clostridia; order UBA1212; family UBA1257; genus UBA1257. Next base: position 3,078 of record DBVT01000073.1, on the reverse strand, counting down.
GGGAACGACGAGGTCCAGAGTTATCGTAGAGCCCGATGTGAGCACAAGAGAAGAAAGAGTAGACATCGAAGCGGAAAGAACGAGCACGAGAACGATCGCTATTATTATAGGTGAAAGATTTGAGAGCATGCTCGGAATGATCGAGTCAAAACCGTTTGCGGTAACGTAATCCTGAGTCGTAAAAAGTCTTCCGAAACCGCCGATGAAATAACATCCGCCCGCGATTATGATCGCGAAGAGAGTTGAGATTATCGTTCCTTTTCTTATATCTCCCTCGCTTCTGATCGCGTAAAATTTACCGACCATCTGGGGAAGTCCCCATGTTCCGAGAGATGTCAGCATGACAACGAAGAGAAGGAACAGCGGATCGGGACCGAAGAACGATGAGAATTCCCAGCCTGATTTTTCGGCGAGAGCAGCCATCGAACCTGTGAGTCCGCCGTTTTGATTGAGCACTGCGAATATTACCGCGACGATTCCTACCAGCATTACTAAGCCCTGAATAAAATCATTGACTGCGGTAGCCATATATCCTCCGAAAATAACATAAAATCCTGTGAGGACAGCCATCGCGATAACGCACCAGATGTAATCGATCTTCGGGAAAGCCATATTGAAGAGCCTTGAAAGACCGTTAAACAGGGAAGCTGTATAAGGGATCAGAAAGATGAATACTATGATGCTCGCGGCGATCTTTAAAGCAGGTGATTTATATCTCAAACTGAAATAATCGGGCATCGTGCGAGATCCGAGATGCTGCGTCATGATCCTCGTTCTTCTTCCCAGAATTGCCCAGGGAAGCAGAGAGCCGATAAAGGCGTTTCCCAGTCCTATCCATGTGGATGCAACGCCGAAGTTCCAACCGAACTGTCCTGCGTAACCCACGAAAATAACTGCCGAAAAATATGACGTTCCGAATGCGAAAGCAGAGAGCCACGGACCTACGGATCTTCCTCCGAGAACGAAACCGTTAACATCCTGCGCGCGTTTTCTGCAGACCACACCCACTGTGATCATGACAGCGAAGAATATCACGAGAAAGATAATATTCAATGTCATTTCAACACCTCTTGAAAAACAGATTGAAAAAACGAGACCTCCGGGAGGACGGATCTCGCAAAAAGAGATCTCTGATCCCGAGGAAACAATGGGTATATTACAACAAACAAACGCGCATTGTCAATAATTATGCGCGTTTTAAGGAATATGCTTGATTAAATTATTACTATTTCAGTCAAAATAATCAGTTGGCAGATTGAAGAGATTTATCATTTCGCTCTCTAAAGCCGCTTTTCTTGCCCCGTTTTTATCGAAGTTTCTGATAAAATCGATATGCTCATAGTATGTCTCCATCGAGAGCCCCCATCTCTGTCTGTCGTGTTCGATCTCAGACGCTTCAAGCGATATGAAATATTCAACGCGCTCGCTGAATCTCTCTTCGGTGAGAACGGTATTCAAAAGCTCCTTTGCGCGATCCGCATACATCAGCTGGAACTTTTTGTTCTTGATCAGATTGTTGAAAACGGAATCTCTGCCGATGTCTGTCAGCATTTGCAGAGAGTAATCGACATTGTGCCAAATTCCCCAGTCGAGATCGAAAAATGTCCAATGGAAGAGTCCGTCCGCGAGATCTGACTTGTACAATTTCGTATTGTCGATATCCCTGTCTCCGAAAAACGATCTGCATATGTACCAGTCGATCATTTCCATGTAGTCTATCTTGCTCAAAACGTAGTCGCAGTTTGCGTTTATAGACAGGTCGTTATTTTTGCAGAACTGTCTGAGCTCTTCGTAATCACCCGTATAACCTGACTCGTGATTCTTGAAATATGCCTTCTCAAATGAATCTGCGGGAGCACCGAGTCTGCTTTCCATATATTCAGGCGAGATGCACTCTCGAATAAAATAGATGCCCCAGTATTCTCCGGCAATATAAAGAATGACAGGTTTAAGCGCCTGGACATGAAGAGTAGTGACTCCGTCAACAAGCGTCGTACAGATCTCGTCTCTCATATTGGCGTACCTGTAATCCTCGCTGCCGCCTTTTAAAACAAGTTCGTTGAATTCGGCGTAATCTCTGTTGTCAAATAAGTCGTATTTCAAGCTGCTGCAGCCGTATTTCGCAAGGAATTTGATCCTGAAATTCTGCTTAGCGCCTTTTCTGCTGTCGTTTCCGTGAAGCTTGAAAAGGCAGCCTTCGGTGAATTTTACCTCGCCGTTTTCAGTTAAAGTTATCACTGCCTCAGATGAATAATTCCTGTCTGGATTGGAGAGTATCCCTGTGTCGCCGTAGAGCTTGCCTCCGTCGATAGCGATCGAAAGAACGGGCAATTCGTGTTCCTTTGCAAAAGAGAACGTATATGTCGCGACTGCGCTTTTCTCGCCGTTTTTAACGCACAGAGTTCGCAAAGTCTTATCGCTTGAAATGTAGATCGGACCTGAATATATTTTGGATGCGGCAGTCGGAGTCGTACCGTCGAGCGTGTAATAAATTTTACCTTCGGCAGTTAAAGTTAGAGAGAAAGGTTTGTCGTAGACTCCTGTTTTTTTGCTTGAGATCGGGGGAGTGATCCTCTTTGTTCTTCCCGCGAGATTGTTCATCCACGGAGTGGCTTTTGATGAATATACAGTCTGAGTCCCGTATCTTGCGATCGACATGTCGCAGTCGAGATTAGAAGGTATTTTCAACGTGTCAATGATGCCCGTGGAATCGGAAAGATAGATCTTTTCGCCTGATGAACTTATTTTAAAAGGCAGATGTCTTTCGTCCTTCGCATAACCGGAGCAGAAGAATACGTAATATCCGTGCGCTTCAAGTTTGACAGAAGGAAGTTTGCACATAAACGGCTGTGTTTTCTTGTCGGAAAGATAAAAATCAGAAAGATCGATCGCGCTGTCTGAAGTATTATAAACTTCGATCCAGTCAGGATAGTCGCTGTATACGTCAGGTTCTGTCGTATTTGAAGAAACAGCTTCCGATATGATCAGCGGATAATCAGTTCCGTACGGATAAGCAGGCCTTTTCCATGGCTCGCTGAGAAGCGGATCGGGCTCAAATGTGGGTTCGAGAGTAGGCGT
>DBVT01000078.1 GCA_002308775.1 Mageeibacillus sp. UBA1257 | reverse complement strand
ATGATCGATTTCATCTGCAACTGGGAAGTCGAATCGTACAGGTCCAAAGTAAGCCTCGGATCGGGCAACGCCAAGAGACTCGCTGACAAGATCTCGATAGTAACCGGAAGCGCTCAGGGATTCGGACTGGGGATCGCTGAAGAAATGCTCGATCAGGGTTCTTACGTCACGATCGCTGACCTCAACTACGATCTCGCAAAAGCAAAGAGCGATGAACTCAACGAGAGATTCGGAAAGAATAAGACGATAGCCGTAAAGGTGGATGTAAGCTCCGAGGAAAACGTCAGAGATATGGTTTATGACACCGTTCTGACGTACGGAGGTCTCGATATATTCGTATCCAACGCGGGGATCGCGATCGCGGGAGACCTCGAACAGATGACGCTTCAGAAGTTCGAACTCGTAACGAGGATCAATTACAACGCGTTCTTCCTCTGCTCGAAATACGCGTCCAGAATAATGAAGATACAGAGAAGATTTGCTCCCGATTATATGGCCGATATCATTCAGGTCAACTCGAAATCAGGCCTTGAGGGAAGCAATAAAAACTTTGCATATGCAGGCGGCAAATTCGGCGGCATAGGACTCGTACAGAGCTTCGCTTTGGAACTCTGCCCGTACGGTATCAAGGTCAACGCCGTATGCCCCGGCAACTATCTCGACGGACCGCTGTGGTCCGACCCTGTGAAAGGCCTCTTCGTTCAGTATTTTAACGCCGGAAAAGTCCCCGGTGCCAAATCGATCGAGGATGTCAGAAAATATTACATGTCAAAGGTCCCGATGAACAGAGGGTGCCTGCCAAAAGACGTGGCTTGCGCTATATTCTACATTGTGGATCAAAAGTACGAGACGGGACAGGCAGTTCCTGTTACCGGCGGACAGGTAATGCTGAAGTGACAGGCGCCTTGTTGATCCGTTCAGATAAGAAACGAGAGGTACAGGCGCAAAAAGGCGGATGACGCAAATCAGATCCGCGTCGTAAAGAACAAAAGAAAAAAGAAACTCTTTTCGGTAATCTTTTGTGATCATATCATTAATTGCCGAAAAGAGTTTTCTTACGTTTTTAGGAGAAAGGGAAGAAAAATGGCAGGTTCAAAAAAGGCATATGACAACAACAGTATCAAGGCCCTGAAGGGAGAGGAGAGGATAAGGCAAAAGCCTGCGTCCATTCTCGGCTCTGACGGACTGGAGGGATGCGAACATACGCTTGTAGAGATACTTGCGAACTCTCTGGACGAAGCGAGAGAAGGCTACGGAAAAGTTATAGAAGTGACCAGATTCAAGGACAAATCGATCATGGTCAAGGACTACGGAAGAGGCTGCCCGGTAGATTACAACCCTGCTGAGGGAAGATACAACTGGGAACTCGTTTATTGTGAACTTTACGCGAGCGGAAAGTACGACACAAACAAGGGAGAGAACTACGAATACAGTTTAGGCACAAACGGACTGGGCAGCTGTGCCGCTCAGTGCACGTCTGAATATATGGAAGTCACCGTTTTGAAGGACGGGTTCAAGTACGAACTCAGTTTTAAAAAAGGTAAAAATGTCGGCGGCCTCAAAAAGGAGCCATGCGAATACAAGCAGTCGGGAACGACGCAGAAGTGGCGTCCGGACCTGGAGGTTTTTACGGATATAGACATCCCGCTCGAATTTTACACGACGCTTCTCAAAAAGCAGGCTGTCGTAAACGCCGGACTCAAGCTCAAACTCTACGATGAAGAATCGAACAAAAGATTTGAATATCTGTACGAAAACGGCATTCTCGATTATGTTAAAGAGGTATCCGGCGACAAAGGCATCACGGAGCCTCTGTATTTCGAAACAGAAACGAGAGGCCGCGACAGGGAAGACAAGGACGAATACAAGCTTAAAATGCAGCTGGCGTTCTGTTTTAACAATGAAGTCAATCTGCTCGAATACTACCACAACTCGAGTTTCCTCGTGAACGGAGGATCGCCCGACAAGGCCGTCAGAAACGCATTCGTGGCCGAATTCGACAAATTTCTGAGAGCAAACAACAGATATACGAAGGACGAACCGAAGATATCATTCGGCGACATCCAGGACAGCCTGATACTCGTAACGAGCTCTTTCTCCACGCAGACGAGCTATGAAAACCAGACGAAAAAAGCTATCACCAACAGATTCATCCAGGAAGCGATGACTGATTTCATTCGCTCAAAGCTTGAGATATATCTGATCGAAAACAAACTTGAAGCTGATAAGGTCATAAATCAGCTGCTCGCGAACAAGCACAGCCGTGAGGAAGCAGAAAAGAGAAGAGTCGCAATAAAGCGAGACCTCATGACGAACAAGATGGACATGACGAACAGGGTAAAAAAGTTCGTCACGTGCAGAACGAACGACGTAACAAAAAGAGAACTCTACATCGTCGAAGGCGACTCCGCTCTGGGTTCCGTAAAACAGGGCAGAAACGCGGAATTCCAGGCGATAATGCCTGTAAGAGGAAAGACGCTCAACTGTATCAAAGCTTCGGAAAAGGACATATTCTCAAGCCCGATAATCACAGACCTCATAAAAGTCCTCGGCTGCGGTATCGAGTTAAAAACGAAGATGGCTAAGGACATATCAACATTTGATATAGACAATTTGAGATGGGACAAGATCATAATCTGTACCGATGCGGACGTCGACGGATACCAGATAAGAACGCTGATACTCACGATGTTTTACAGGCTGCTCCCGACGCTCCTGCAAAAAGGGAAGGTCTATATAGTCGAGTCTCCTCTTTATGAGATAACATACAAAGAAGGAAATAAGGAGAAGACAGCTTTCGCCTTTGACGAGAAGGAAAAGGCTGATATCCTCGCCGGAATACGCGGGAAATACACGCTCCAGCGGTCAAAGGGACTCGGTGAAAACTCGCCGGAAATGATGTCTGAGACTACCATGAGGCCTGACAAGAGAAGGCTGATCAGGATAGTTCCGACAGATGTCGAATCGATGGAATACACGTTCGAAATGCTTCTCGGAGACAATATTGACGACAGAAAAACGCACATCAGGGAAAACGGCAAGTATTACCTTGACAAGCTCGATCTGGCATAAGGTGAAGAGATGAAGAAAGAAAACAACGATATTGAAAACGACAACAGAGAACTTTTTACCGAGCAGTTCATAACGGATACGCTTGAGGAAAACTATATGCCTTACGCGATGAGCGTAATAATTTCCAGAGCGCTTCCTGAGATAGACGGCTTCAAGCCTTCTCACAGAAAGCTCCTGTATACGATGTACAAAAAAGGCCTTCTCACAGGTCCCAGAACGAAATCCGCAAACGTGGTCGGAGAGACGATGAAACTGAACCCTCACGGAGACCAGGCGATCTACGAGACGATGGTCAGACTTACGAGGGACAATGAAACTCTCCTTCATCCGTATGTCGATTCAAAGGGAAACTTCGGCAAGAGGTATTCGAGGGATATGGCTTTTGCGGCGCCGCGTTATACGGAGGTAAAACTCGAAAAGATCTGTGAGGAACTGTTTGCGGATATAGATAAAGACACAGTCGATTTCGTGGACAACTACGACGGCACGATGAAGGAACCGACGCTCCTGCCCGTGACATTTCCGACTCTTCTCGTGAACTCGACGGAGGGTCTTGCGGTCAGTATGGCGACGAAGATCTGCAGTTTTAACCTGAGCGAGGTCTGCGACGCGACGTGCGCATATATAGACGATCCGAAAGTCAACCTTTTGGATTACATAAAAGCTCCCGATTTTTCTACGGGCGGCTATGTGATCTATAAAGAGAAGGAAATGGAGAATATCATCGAGAACGGTGCAGGATCGATAAAAATAAGGGCAAAATACAGATATGACAAGAAAAACAGCTGCATAGAAGTGTATGAGATCCCTTATACGACGACGCTCGAAGACGTCATCGACGGTATAACGGAAATAGTCAAAGAAGGCAAGATCAAGGACATTACGGACGTGAGGGACGAACTCGATCTGAACGGTCTGAAGATCGCCATAGATATAAGAAAAACGGCAGACCCGGACTCGATAATGAACAAGCTGTTCGCTCTTACCAGCCTTGAACAGTCGTTCGGATGCAATTTTAACGTCATCGTGAACGGCAGGCCCGAAGTCCTCGGCGTCAGAGGCATCATTGACGAATGGCTGAAATTCAGAACGACGTGCGTCGAAAGAAAACTGAAGACGGAGATCAGGCAGAAGGAAGAAAGACTGCACCTGTTAAAGGGTCTCGAAAAGATACTGCTCGATATAGACAAGGCCATCAAAATAATCAGGGAGACAGAGAGCGACGATCTCATCATCCCGAATCTTATGTGGGGTTTCTCGATAAACGAAGTCCAGGCGGAATTCATCGCGGAGATCAAATTGAGAAACTTAAACAAGGAATATATCATAAAAAGGATCGACGAGAAAAATTCGCTCATTGACAGCATCGCTGAACTCAAGGGCATTCTCGGAAGCAGGAAGAAGCTCAACGAACTTATCAAGAAGCAGCTTCGCGAAGTCTCAAAAAAGTACGGCAAGCCGCGTAAAACGGATATCATGCTGGAAGAAGAAGTCGTCAAGGTCACGAAGGAAGAGATGATCGAGGACTACAAACTCAAACTGTTCCTCACGAGGGATTCATATCTCAAGAAGATCACGCTCGTATCACTCAGATCTTCCGGAGATCAGAAGCTCAAAGAAGGAGACGAGATCATCCAGGAAGTCGAGACGCACAACAAGACGGAGATAATGTTCATTTCATCGAAGTCAAACGTTTACAAGATGAAAGTCTACGATCTGCCTGACTGCAAAGCGAGCGCTCTCGGCGAATACCTCGGCAACACTCTGGGAATGGATCAGGACGAGAATATAGTGTATTTTGTTTTACCTGAGGATTACGAGGGGTGGATGCTCTACGCGTTTGAAAACGGCAAGGTGGCGAAGGTGCCGCTGAAGGCTTACGAGACAAAAACGAACAGAAAGAAGCTTATAAACGCTTATTCGGATAAATCTCCTCTCGTAAATGCCCTCTACACGCCGCAGGAGGCCGAAATAGCGCTTTCGTCGAGCAACGACAGAATAATTATCATAAATTCGAAGTACATCCCTGAGAAGCCTACAAAGACCTCACAGGGCGTCCAGGTGATGAAGCTCAAAAGGGATTACAAGCTCAAATACATGAAGTTCGCGGCAGATGCGGGTTTTGTAAATCCCAGGGCGTATTCGATAAGGAACATACCCGTAGCCGGAGCATTCATTAAGGATTCTGACAAACCTGTAGAGCAGCTTTCGATGGATCTCGGAGACGACGCAGACGGCAATGAAGAGAAATGATATTTTTTAAAAGTTGATTTTGTCAACAGATTGGAAGGATTGACTATGAAGAAGGAAAAACTGATAGAGAAGCTGAACGCTGCGAAAAAGGAAGACAGACTGAAGGCTCTGCAGAAGCTGAAGAATATGATCGATGACGGCATGATCGAGCGTCCGCAGACAGGCACAGACGTAAACAACCACATCCACACGATCTATTCTTTCTCACCTTATTCACCTGCGAAAGCAGTTTGGATGGCTTACAATGCCGGGCTTCAGACAGCGGGAATCATGGATCACGATTCCCTGAGCGGCGCAGAGGAATTCATCGAAGCAGGTAAGATAATAGGCCTTAAAACGACGGTCGGCGTTGAATGCCGCGCGAGCATGACAGGCACCGCAATGGAAGGAAGAAAGCTCAACAATCCCGACCAGGCGAATATCGCATATATGGCTCTTCACGGAGTGCCTCATCAGAATATCTCCCAGGTAAAAGAATTCTTCAAACCATATGTAGCTTACAGAAATATCAGGAACGAAAAGATGGTCGACAGGATCAACGGACTTTTTAACAGGTTCGGAATAAAGCTCTCGTTTGAAGACGATATCGTACCGATCTCGCAATTCAAAAACGGCGGAAGCATCACGGAAAGACACGTCCTTTTCGCCCTCGGTAAAAAGATAATCGATAAATGCGGCAGAGGTCCGGAGACGGTTCTTTTCCTCGAAAACGAATTCGGAATGAAATTCTCGAAAAAGGTGAGAGGATTCCTTATGGAGGACGACCCATTCTTTGAATACGACCTGCTCGGCGCGTTGAAGAGCGATCTGATCTCGAAGATATACATTGACGCGACTGATGAGTGCGCCCCCGTATCAAAGATGATCTCCTTCGGAAAAGAGATAGGGGCAGTTTCCGCATATGCATACCTCGGCGACGTCGGCGACTCTGTCACCGGAGACAAGAAGGCCCAGAAATTCGAGGACGACTACATCGAAGAACTCTTCGACACACTCGACAAACTCGGTTTCAATGCTGTCACGTATATGCCGTCGAGAAATACCAGAGATCAGCTTGTGAGAGTAAGAAAGCTTTGCGACGAACACGGACTCTTCCAGATAAGCGGCGAGGATATCAACTCTCCGAGGCAGAAATTCATCTGCGAAGCTCAAAGAGACCCCGAGTTTTCAAATCTCAGGGACGCGACATTCGCGCTCATCGGTCACGAAAAGGAAGCCTCCAAGGATTCATCCCTTTCAATGTTCTCCGATGAAACGATAAAGAAGATGCCGACACTTTCCGAAAGGATAGAATATTTTAAGAAAAAAGCCTGAAGACCGTAGCGGTCACAGAAAGTCCGTTTGTGTAAAATGACAGACAGAGAACGGATATTTGAATATGTGAGAAATAATTACGGTGTCACGGAGGATTATCCTTTTCCGACTGATCCCGGTATTCCCGTAATGCGTCATCAGGATACCGGAAAATGGTTCGCGATCATAATGGAAATTCCGAAAAAGAGGCTGGGTCTCGATGAAGAGGGTATCACGGACATTATGAATCTGAGGATCAAAGACCCGGTGTTTTTCGATTTTCTAGTATCTCAGAAGGGTTATTTTCCCGGATATCATATGAATCACAACAACTGGATATCCGTAATGCTGGACGGGACTGTTTCATTTGAAAAAATATGTCATCTGATCGACAAAAGCTTCGAAGCCACAGATAAAAAGAAAAAGATTAAAAAGTCGGAGAATACCGATGTAAAAACCATAGACCGTTTTGTTGCTTTCGACGTGGAAACACCCAACAGGTATAATAACCGCATGAGCGCCATAGGTATCACCGTGATTGAAAACGGAAAGATAACGGATGAATTTTACACTATGGTGGATCCGGAAACGTCTTTTGACTATTTCAATACTCAGCTTACGGGTCTTGATGAAGATACTGTAAGATATTCGCCGACTTTTCCTGAAATCTGGCCGAGGCTTGAATCATATTTTTCGAGGGGTCTTATAGTTGCCCACAACGCGGTGTTCGATCTTTCCGTGATTAAACACTGCCTCAAAGATTACGGAATCTGCTGGCGTCCTTATGTAAGATATATCTGCACCGTTCAGACGGGCAGGGCATTTCTGCCGGGAATTGGTCATAAGCTTAATGAAATGTGCGACTATTACGGTATAGAACTGAATCATCACGTGGCTTCCAGCGACAGCAGGGCCTGCGCAAAGATCCTTCTTAAGTATATAGAGGGCGGAGCAGACGTTAAAAACTACATCAGAACATACAAACTGACAGACGGAAACTAAAGGTATGTTCTGTCACATTTTGTCCTTTTACACCGAAAAAAAAGTATGATATTATGTCAACGAAAGGAGTGATCAGACAATGAAGATCAGAAGAATTTTAGTTGCTATAATATCCGCAATGGTAATTTTAGGACTCATTCCAACATTGATGTTTGTATTTTCAGAAAAGGCAAAAGATCAGAGCCGGGAAGTTACGCCTGATAATACTCCGGAACCGGTGATGATGGCAGACAGTATCGATTCAGAAAGCGATCCATCGGAATCAGTGTTTGACGTAGACAAAGCGCTTAAAAGTCTCAGAAAATATGCCGCATCAGATCCTTTGCCTGACTATTTTATCGATGAATATCAATATGTCAGAGAACATACTGTCTCATTTGAAGAATACGGCGAGTATGTTGTAGGACAGGATGAAAACGGTACGGTTTCAGCATATTCGATGAAGGACAACTCTTTGATAGAGGATTTTGATCCTTATGCAGTGGATGTTTTCACGAAAGCAAGGCTTCAATTTTTACTTTGTCCTGACACAATGATGATTACGGAAGAGGAAGTGGAATCAAACGGAAAGACAGGTCTTCCTGAATTCACATATCCTTTCGTAATTAAAGAAAGTATAGAAGATCTGCCTGTTGATCCGTTAAGGTCCTATACGAGATATGCAATCACAGATTCGACTGTGAACCCTTACTATGCAATATGTTATATAGCGGTCTCTTTTCCGACAGGAGGGTCAGGCTATGCCACCGGATTTTTGATCAATAACAACACCGTTGTTACTGCAGGACACGCTTTGTATCAACCCTCTTTAGGAGAATGGGCATCATCAGTTACAGTTTATCCCGGCAAGAACGGCTCGTTGACACCTTATGGATCTGTTAATAAATCATCAATGTGGGTAGGCGGTTCCTGGTATACGAATGCAGATCCGACCGGAGATTTCGGAGTAATAAGATTAAGTTCAAATGCCGGAGTTCCTGCACATTTTTGGATGGCAGAGCGTTCAGACAATCAGTTATCAAATCTGTCTGTAAAAATGACCGGATATCCATCTGATAAATCAGGAAACACATATACTATGTGGGAAAGTACAGGAAATGTTTACGGTACTACAACATACCTCTTTTACTGTGATGCCTACGGAACGTATGGAATCAGCGGTTCGCCTGTGTGTGATACATTCGGTCGGGTAGTTGGCATTGCTACGGGAAATGCTCCCGGATCTCCTGCAACCGGAGGCTCGACAAGAGCAGTGAGGATCACAAATGGATTTATAACCTGGGTAAACGGACTGTAAGAATCTATGTCATAATAATGACGCACGTTATACCATTAAAACGGACTTCGAAAGGATGACTAATGACATTAGGTGAGTCAATAAAAAAATACAGAAAGGAAATCGGCCTGACACAGCAGCAGTTGGCAGATTACCTTTCTGTTTCTCCGGATCTGGTATCAAAGTGGGAATGCGGTAATCGAAGACCTGATTACGAGATCGTTACGAGACTATGTGAAATTTTTAAAGTACCTGCAACAGAGTTGATGAATTATGAAAACGAAGTTCTGAGGGAATTCGGAGACCTTTTTCCCGAAGTCATCGAACGAGATCAGATGATAAGCATTGTCAATTCTTTTCTTGAAAAACTTTGCGATAGGGACCGTATTATGTTCGTGATGCGTTATAACTTGTTCCTTGACACAAAAGTGATAGCTGACAAGCTTGAAGTAACTGATTCCAATGTTCGGAAAAGGCTTTCTCGATTAAGAACAAAACTAAGAAAGTATTCAAGGAGTGTACCAAAATGAAAAATGAACAATTGTACGATGTGTTTGTCAATATAGATGAAAAATATGTTAAACAAGCGGAAAATGTGTTAAGAGCAGAGAAAACTGAAATCCGGAAGATCTCAGTAAGTAAAGGCTCTCATATCTTTCGCATGAAATTATCTTCCGCTGCAGTCCTTTTGGCTTGTCTGATTCTTTCTTTCGTTATAATAATAGAAAACTCCTTGAAAGAGAAGCGACAATTAAATGAGAATCAATTTCCTATGGTTTCTTCTTCCAGTATTGCTTATTCAGGAGATTTTTTTAATGATAACAAGATCCCTTTGGGATTTTCATTTATTACTATTCCTTGCACAGTTAAAAATAATAGTGATTTTACCATAGAATGTACGTTTGGCCTTGATTCTGAAGACTGGATGCAAAGTTACGGCAATTATTTTAAGGAACTGATAGAGAAAGGTATTGATCCGGGAGATCAATATGATTTCAGTTTATACATAACGAATAACTTATTTTATTCGGGTGACTTATATGAATGGTCAAGCATAAGCGAAGATACAAGTAAAGGTATTTCATTCTATGATACTAATGCGTTCTACAAGCAATACATTGATTATGAACAATTGGAAAGCGATTTTATGTTTGACGCCGGATGCATTTCTTTGCAGGATGGAACCATCTCATTTTCCAATATTGAAAATGCAGATTCACTTCCTTTTCATTTGACCGTTCCGGTAAAAATCGATTTAACCGAAATTGGAACAAAGGGAAGTATCTTTGTCGGTTTTATGACAGAGGAAAAAACAGGAAAAAATACAGATGGAAATGTTTCTCACGTATATTATTACTGTTCAGGGGACTATATCGGATTCGGGACAACAGAAGAAGAAGCAATGAAAAATGCAGTTCCTTCAGAAAACCCATGGCAGACAATTCATAAGACAGATCCGGAAAAGGATGACGAAGGTGAGACAACCGATAAATACAGGACTGTTAAGCTGCTTGCAATTGATTTTAACGGTGACGGAACAGCGGAAAATATTGAGATCCAAGAGGTCACAGAGGAAGAGTCTTTGCCTGTATATATTTTAAGAGCGGAGGGCTCCGGTAAAAATATTCTTGACTATTCTCTCGGACGTACACATCCTCATTGGAACAGTTTCAGTCTATGCCGTGACGGCGATAATTGTTTCATTCTGGGGTATTGCCCTTATACAAATCAGGGAATATCAGCTTATTCCTTTGAGCTTTACGCATATTCCGATGCGGAAGGTTTTTACATAAAGGACAGCATGTCTGTACAATTCGACAGAAACGGTAAGGAAAAACTGCCGGTGGATGAGATGGTCTCCTTTGCGGAAAGGCTGAACGGTTATCTTATGAAGAGCGAAATATTGATCAGCACGCTGGACGGTAAAACGTTGGAGGAAGGAAGGCTTCCGGAAGAAGTGTATTCCTGGGCAGATGAGTATGTTAAAGGCGAAGGCCTTTCCTTAACTGAAAAGCTGACGAAATGCAGTGAGATTATTTACGATAATTATCACAAATGAACAGAATCTGCCGGAAAAAAAAATATTGACTTTTAAATAAAAGGCAAATATAATAATCACTGCTGTGCGGATGTGGCGGAATTGGCAGACGCGCTAGTTTCAGGTACTAGTGACTGTACGGTCATGTGGGTTCAAGTCCCGTCATCCGCACCAAAAAAAGAAGGTGACCATTTTGGTCACCTTCTTTTTTTGAAACAGTACGGGACTTGAACCGAGCGTTAGGTCGCGCGGATCAAGTTTGACCGGGTAACAGGGACGCGACCGTAGCGATATGCCGGTGGCATATCGCAGCGAGGA
>DBVT01000022.1:34939-40385 GCA_002308775.1 Mageeibacillus sp. UBA1257 | reverse complement strand
TATCAAATATAAAGGATTTTATCGACAAACGAGTCGATTTTATGGACACTTTGATATTTACGAATTACAATAACAATCACGGTTGAATTTAAACGGCGAAACGTTGCCTGATAAGCTAAAAAAAAGACCTGCCGGCAAATGATCCGCAGAATTTCAGAATGTTGTGAAATACAGAAAACCTAAAACCGCCGCAGAGGCCGCCAGAGCCCCGAAATTCGCGAGATAGAAGTACCAGCGTTTAGTTTTATGTCTGAAAGCGAACATGCCCAGAACAGCCCCCAGAGCGCCTCCAAAAACGGCAAAGAGGATCAGGACGATTTCCCTGATCCTCCATTTTCCCGTTTCAGCTCTCCTCTTATCTATGCCGTAAAGAATAAATGCTGTTATAGAAGAAATCAAACTAAGCGCCGCAAGCGCGTAAAAAAGTCCTTCCATCAGTCTTTAAACAGCTCGTCCGTATAGAACGCCTGAGAGTTAGCGTGGTTGCCTTCCATATCCTCAAGCTGTATCCTCACATAGTCGTCATCCGCGAATACCTTAAAATATGCTTCCGTGAGAGGTCCGACATTTTTATCCATAAGCCAGTATCTCGCGTTTCTCGTTCCCGTTGTAAAGAAAACATTTCTGGCAGGTCCGCATTTTACTGTGATCCAACCTTCATTGTCATTGATCTTCTCAAATACGATCTTGTCGATCACTCCGCCCGTTGACGCGTAAAATCGTCCGTTTTCAAGCGCTTCGAATACAGGTCCGTAATCGAGTTTATCGGCGTTGACCACTATCCATCCGCCGAACGACTCATTAATCAGGCCGTCAACGTTATGGTTGTCGTCTGTCGCAGTGCACCAGAGCCTCTTACCTTTTCTCAAAAACTCATCATATATTTGAGGAACGTAGTCATCATTGCCCGACAAAACACAGCCCGTATTGTATATCTCGAGAAAATCGAGGTCTTCAAGTCCTATATAATCTTCATAGCTCAGCATCGACCATCTGGGATGGTTGAAAGATACAAGAAAATTGTTCTCGTGAGCTGCCTTTATCATTGCGTTTGCGAAATCGACATCGAACTTTTTATCTACGATCTCGCCCACATATTTCGCATTGGCGATAACATCCTTATCGCCTGTCCAGGGATTTTTCGGATTCCAGAAAACATGTGTGAGATCATCAGGCGTCTTCTTAAAAAAATTCAGATGGTAGTTGACGACAAATTTGTAATCTTCGTGATTCGGGCCGGGTCTTCGTGTATCTAAGGAGACCTCGTAACCGTTTATCGCAAGGAAGTTTTCGTCAGTAAGATGACTCTGGTCCTTCATATATTCGTGATCCGTGAAAGCATAGATCGAATATCCGTGCTCCATATATGCTTTTTTTGCCTCTTCGGGTGTGAGACGACCGTCGGAATAGGTCGAATGAGCGTGAAGATTTGCCTTATAAAAATTTTTCCTGTCGCCGTACAGAATCTTTTCCATAATGTCTCCTTTTATTATTCGTCAAAATAGTATTGGATCGAACTCACCATGTCACTGTTAAGTATAAAAATGAGTTTTGTTTTTGATTTTTCATAGATCAGCGAACTGTCTGTATCCCGGGAAACTTCGCCGTATTTTGCGACTACGTCATCCTTTGCGCTTCCGATAAATATGCCTTCATTAGTCTTCGTAAGATCGTCAGATAAGACTATCGAAAGCACTCTGTCGATATCCTCGTCAGGAAATGTGTAGATCACAAATCCGGAATAATAATAGATCTTGTCCATTCCTTCAAATGCACAGCTTGGAGCCTCGAAATAGTTCAAGGCGTCTCCGAGCGCGTCTTTGTATTTTGCAAAATCTTCTCCGAGATAGATATCTGTTCCGTTTTTCGAAAGGTAATATCCTTCTTTGTCAGCAAGATCCTTTTGAACTGCCGGTACAGGCGTGCTCGTCTGCTTCGGTCCCTTTGTACTGTCAGTGTCACCTGAGCCGATCTTACATCCTGCAAAAATTAAAATAACGGCCATAGCCACAACAACTACCGCCATTATCTTCTTGAAAAGTTTATTCCTCATAAGCTTAAAGTCTCCTTAATAAAATACGAAGGAAGTATATCACTTTTTCGCCTCATTGTAAATCTTCAGTTTCTCATTCCAGACGGATGAATAGGGCTCTTCCGATCTCCTGTCCGGAACGCCGTATCTGTCCCGGAAGATTTTACCGAAATAGGAGGACATCTTCTCTGCTCCGTAAACATTCAGATGAAGGCCTCCGTCGTATGTGTCATTCTGAAAATCGATGCCGATCTTCTCTGCGTCTGTCAGACAGTTATAGTAATCAAGACCGTTTTTTGCGGCATAATCAGATATCGCCTTATCCCATTCGTCATACCATACGGGATATATGCTCGGAGCCTTCATGAGCACAAATATGATATCCTCTTTTTCGCAAAGTTCTCTCATTTTTTCGAGGTATTCCCACGCTTTGTCGCTGAACGAATAATCGGCAAGCGGTATCTTGTCCGGTATCATTGTTACAGGTTTTACCTCAGTGCGCAAATAATATCCGCTGTAAGATCTGAGTTCGCTTTTAAAGAAATAATCAAAATCTTCGTCCGTGAGTTCAGTTATCCTGGAATGATACCTCAAAACGGGGAAAATATAATCTGCCATCTTCTCATCTTCTGTCATCGAAGCTTTTATGTCTTTGATCTTAGTTAGGGAAAGCTTCATATTGTCAAGAGTAAGTCTGTTATATGCCTCGCTTTGAGGCTCACCGTACTTCATCGGCAGAACGTTGTAAACGACGCATTTCGGATGCTCATATTTGAGAGTTTCCTCGAGAAGATAATACGACTGCCAAACGAGCTGCTGGGGCGTTCCGCGGATATATGAAGATATGCCGTATTCATCCCATAAAGCCGCAGGAGAAATATTTTCATACGCTTCGCAGTCGCCCAGGAATATCAGATCGTGACCGACTTCTTCTTTATAATATTCGCCGACAAATGATCCTTCTATAACATCTGTCATGTATTTCGGTTTTACGAGTCTGGTAAAAAAGGCGATCAATACGCAGAATATCAGAACCGCGCAAAGAACGGAGATCAGTATCTTTATAGCTTTTTTAGTTTTTGCGCCTGCCATAGCTTAACATCTCTCCTGTCTTAAAATCTCGTATAGATGAAGTCCTGGATGTCGAATCCCCTGCCGTAAGCGCCGAATATTATAACGACCGCAAACAAAACAGCTGCAGCGATCGGCACCAAAGCAGAAGCCGAAAGCCTGCCTTCAGATGAGGATCCTTCTCCCGTTCTTGAGAGCATATTCTCAAGTGACGTGCCTTTTTTGCTTAATATCTCATTTATCAGACTTACGGCGAATATCAATGCGCACCCGGCGAACACTATAATAAAATCAGACGTTTTGAGTCCAAGCTGTCCGAATGATGAAAATGTAAAACCGTCGGGAATAAAATTCGAGAATATGCCGAAAAGCTTCGAGAAATATTCTCGGACATTTGTATAAACATCGAGCATCCTCAAAAATCCCATGAGGAAAAACGTTCTGACCGTCTCGAATATTCCGTAGATGACACTGCCTTTTATTTTAGGGAATCTCATCTTGAATTTTTTATAGAGCGGACCGAATTCCTGAGAAATAAGGATGATAAAACAGTTCAAAAGTCCCCAGACTATAAAATTGGCCGCCAGACCGTGCCAGAGGCCCGTTAAAAGCCAGACAGCTATCGTGGACAGATAAACGGGAATCCTTTTGCCCAGCCCGTTTCCGAGGCGCTGACGGGCTGATTTCGATATCTTAAGGCTTAGCTTCGAAACGCTTATCGGATAGAAAATATAATCCTTCATCCATGTTCCGAGAGTGATATGCCACCTTCTCCAGAATTCCGCGATCGATTTTGAAAAATAAGGTCTTTCGAAATTTTCGCTCATTTCTATTCCGAGAGCCCTTGAAAAGCCGAGAGCTATATCGATTCCTCCGGTGAAATCTCCGTAAAGCCTCATCGCGTAAAAAAGCACCGCAGCAAGCACATAAATACCTTCTCCTTTTGCTTCGACTATCGAAGCGAGAGCTATCGATATCCTGTCTGCAATGACGAGTTTTTTGAAAAAACCCCATGCCATCCTGAGAAGACCGAAAGAAATATCTTTGAACTTGTCTCTCCCCTCGGCGCCATCATATAACGTCTTTGAAAGCAGATCGTATCTGTTGATCGGGCCCTGCACAAGCTGCGGAAAAAATGTCAGAAACAGAGCAAATTTAAAAAAGTTCTTTTCTCTCGGATACTTTTTTCTCTTTACGTCAAAAAGATAGCCGAACGACTGAAGCGTGTAAAATGATATTCCCAAAACAGCGATAAGAGATGAAAATCTGACAAGAAGAAACAACGCCAGATTGATCACCACGCAAACGGCAGTCACGATCGCGGTATTTCTCTTTTGTTCAGATCTGAATCTATCCTTTGCGGCCTTTATTATATCTTTGTCTTCAACGTGCTCAAAGGAGCTTTTGTCAAATTCCTTAGAGTTTATCCTGTCGATGATAAACGTCGCCGTATATATCGTGATCAGCGTCGCTATGATAAAGAAAAAGCCCTTTACACCGGAAAAAGCGTAAAAGACGAGACCGGATACCAGAAGCAGTATCCATCTGATCCTGCGCGGCAAAATGTAATAGAGCATCAATACGGCTGCCGCAAATATTATGAATCCGTATGAAGTAAAACTCATTGATCCTCAGAAAGCTCCTCGACAAGTTTTGAAAGAGCCTTCGCGGAATTGAAATTTTCGGGAACGATCTTCTCCGCAGGTATAACTATATCAAGCTCCGAACTGATCTCCGAAATAAGTGTGATTATGTCAAACGAATCGAGTATCTTGTCGTCTATAAGAGTCTCGCAGCTCCCGTAATCAACGTCGTCGTGAAGTTCTTTCAATATCTCTAAAATTTTTTCGTTTATCATTTTTCATCCTCCGTTTTGACGTATCAGCCGTTCATTTCCATGTCGTAGAGTTTTTTTCTGTCGATCTTGCCCGTTCCGTTCTTCGGTAAAATATCGCACGCTTCGAACTTGCCCGGGATCATATATCTGGGAAGTCTCTCTTTAAGATGGCTGCTGAGCTCACGCGCCGAGATATCTCCCGTGAAATACATGACTATTTTACTATTTTTGTCGTTATAAACGCAACATACTTCCCTGATTTTCTCAAGCGACGCGGCGCACGCTTCGATCTCTCCGAGTTCTATTCTGTAGCCCATATGCTTGATCTGGAAATCCTTTCTCGATACAAAATAAAGGTTTCCTTCGTCATCTGTCGTCGCAAGATCGCCCGTTTTGTAGATCATATGACCTTTATCTGCCGGATTGTCGACAAATACTTCGGCTGTCCTCTTTTCATTGTTCACATAACCGGGGGAAAGCGAGTCGCTCTGGACGCATATCTCGCC
>DBVT01000022.1:26991-34853 GCA_002308775.1 Mageeibacillus sp. UBA1257 | reverse complement strand
CGAATTCCGGTTGTTCGGGATCGATCCTGTAAGCCGTGCAAACGCCTGTGACCTCTGTCGGTCCGTAGAGATTGTAAAATGTCGCACCGGGAAGAGCTCTTCTCCATCTGTTGAGCTGTTTTACAGGGAAAACTTCGCCGACGAATGTGACGATCCTGACAGATTCGGGAACCGCATTTTCAAGTCCGCCGAGTGATGACACGAATGAAAGCGCAGATGATACCCAGCAGATCACTGTTATTTTCCTCTCATTCAGATATTCCACAAGCTTCACGGGGAAAAGAAACAACTGCTTCGGTACGATGTCAACTTCGCATCCGTTCCTGATGCCCAGATATATTTCTTTCAAAGAAGCATCGCTGTAAAAAGGCGCCTGGTTCGCAAATATGTCGTCCTGTCTTATCCCGAGCAGTTTGTTTAATGATTCGATATACAAGATCACCCCTTTATGTGTGATCATAACTCCTTTCGGAACACCTGTTGAGCCGGACGTGAACATGATATACAAAATATCTGTATCTTTCTGACAATCTCTGATTTTGGTCAAAAGTTCATCGTCAGATCCTTCTCTTACCATCTCTTCGTAAAAAAACACGGGTATTTTTTTACCTTCGCACCTCGGGGCGTTCGCTTTGTCACAAATGATACACGAGGTGCCGGCTGTTTCGGNNGATCCTCGCGTCAGGCATATCTCCTCCTGCGGGAATATAAGCTATTCCGGCGTAAACTGCGCCGAAAAAAGCAGCAAGAGCAAAAGGTGTCTTGTCCATCAGGATCAAAGCAGATCGCCTGTTTTGAACTTCTGAATTATTATGTGTAAGATTCTTTGCAAGATATGTTCCTATACGTCTCGAAGCATCATAAAGTTCGCAAAAGGTCAGGCTGTTTTTACCGTCGTAAAAAGCAGTCTTGTCAGGATATTTTTTGAATGAATTTTCGAGATATTCAAGTACATTTTTCATATCTTTCGTAAATCGCGGCGTATTATACGTTTGGAACTATTCCGAGAGGCGTCGTGGCCCTTTCGGGATATGCGGACGAATCAAATACGTGCGTTCCGTCGTGAGTATCGGAATATGCTTTGAGTTCTGCGTCAGTAAGCAGGCAGCATTCAAAATTGTCTTTTCTCGGAGTCGTATCGAAGTGGTACCATCCGCCTTTTACATAAACGAGGTTCCAGTAGTGCGCTGAATGGCCTTCGGTTTTAGTCTTTGTCACCTGCAGATTCTCAAATCCTGCCCTGTCGAGAAGGACTTTGGCGTAACAGAAATAGACATAACAGTCTCCGTAATACTGCGTCATTCCCTGGTATGCGTTCTTGTAAATATCGTCATAGCTGTGATTCGACGTATATCCCGTATTTCTCTTGATATATCTGTATATCGCGAGGAGTTTCTCCTTGTCTGTCATTCCCGTCTTAAAAATCTTCGCAAGTATCTTGTCAGCTTCGGCATTGACTGTTTCAACGCTCACGGNNTCACGGTCGCGGGATCGTCGACGACTACGATTTTAGCCACGGCTGTTGACACGTTGCCGGAAGAATCCTTCGCGGAATAAACCGCTTCATATGTGCCTGTATGATACAGATCCACCTTGGATGAATCGACTTTTACTTCGATGGTCTCGCCGGAGTTATCGGTCGCCTTTACGTTCCACATATATGCGATCGAATGACCTACAGCGACGGCTCTCTCACCGACGCCTGTTATCTTTGGCGGTGTCGTATCAACTACGCGTAAAACGGCATTATATTCTTTGTATACTCCGTCGACGGTAGCGCACAAGATAACATTTATGTCTCCGACTTTATTGATCGAAGGCGCTTTCTTATAATAAACGTCCTTTATTTCGCCTTTATAAGCCGTATTTTTAAATATCGAAGCGTAAAGTTCAGAATTAACTTCTATAGTCGCTGATGATTTGATCGGATTTACAGGCTCTGTCGTAGGCTCCGGCGTAGCTGTAGGAGCAGCCGTCGGCGCCTGCGTTATTTCAGGAGTCGCCGTAGGTATCTTTGTGGGTTCACTCGTCGTTTCAGGTTCATCCGTCGGAGCTGCCGTGATCTTTGCGGTGGCAGTCGGATCAGGCTTTTTGTTGTTCCTGTTCGGTCCGATCACATTCGTAAGGCGCAAAACGATCAAAAGCACACCGATAATGATCACAGCCATCAATACGGCGATAGCTATTTCATATTTTCCCCATTTCTTACTCTTGTTATATTCTTCCATAAAAGCCTCTGTTTAATACTCGTAAAATGTTTTTCGGCTTTTTTCAAGCCTCGGATGTGATTATATCATATTTCGTGCCCCGTTGTTAAATATTTCCCGTAATACATGCGATTAAACCGAAGCGGATCCATATATATCACTCTTTCGAAAGGATGAACATATCTCCAAGATTTATTTTACCGTCGTCCTCTACAGTCAGTTCTTCCCAGGATATACTTTCATCGCCGTTTTCGTCCATCGCAGTTTCAGAATAATAATATTTGCCTCCGACTTTCTTCCATTCTTTTTCTTCAGTCATGCCGTATCCGCCGTCAACTTCGAGAAGCTGCTTTGAATCGAGAGCATCCTGTATCATATCGTCGCTGAAGCCTTCGGGGATCTTCATCCAGACTTTCATCATGTGATCGCCGCAGATATCATAGACCATATCAAACATATTGAGGACCTCGCGGTCGTTCTCACCGCTGCCGAGGTATTCCTCTTTTGTGAACAGATCAAACGAATCATTTGCAAAAGACATGACCTTCTCTACGAAATATCTTCCGATTATCTCATCATAATCGCTGTCCTGCGCCTCCGGTAAAACGTCCTCGATCTTCTGTTCTTCAGTGATCCGTCCGTCAGAGATTTTAACAAGCCCTATTCCGAGAAAACCTGTTTCGAACATCAGACCGTCGCGCCACATGATCATCGTTCTGTTTGCGTTTGCGAGATAATCTTCTGTGCAAAGATCGAGATCGTAGGAAAATTCCATATAATCAGTCTGCTCCCATGTGCCGTGAGCGCCTTTTCCCTCGGGAGTTTTAATGTCCATCGTATGGTCCTCAAAAAACTCAAATTCGAGTCCTTCAAAGCTTCTCCCTTCTTCAGTTATGAATTCCTCGACCGGATTCTCTGCTCTGTCAGCGGAAAAAACTTCTATTACGAAATCAGACTGCCATTTTCCGACCATGAATCTTATTCCGTCTTCTTTTGCTCTCTCATCATCAAACATCGCTGCACCTCAAAAAAATTTTTCACGTTATCACTTTTTTGATTATAGAGTATTTATGGCTTATTTTCAATCGTTCTCAAGTGTAAAATAAGCGCCGCGGTCCATTATTTCATATAAACCGCGGCGCGAAAATCACATGGTTTTAAACCTTATGTCTTTTGTATATCAAGTGAAACTAACTGTTATTCGTCTTTCTTTTCTTCGGGGACTTCCTCAGCGGGAACATCTTCATTAACAGCTGCAGCCTGAGCGTCTTTTGATTTTCTGCCTTTGGCGAGCATTACGTTCGCGATGATTCCGAGGATAAGCGCTACTGCGATAGCTGTTATCGTGATCTTTCCGAACAAGAGTTTGAGACCGCCTACGCCGCAGATCAGTATGATCGATGCCGGGAAAAGGTTGCTGTTGTCGTCAAGATCTACCTTCTGGATCATCTTAAGTCCGGAGACGGCGATGAATCCGTAGAGCGTTATGCAGACGCCGCCCATTACGCAGCCGGGTATTGTTGAAAGGAAGATAGTGAAAGGCGCAAGGAAGGATGCAAGGATCGCGATGATAGCTGTTACAAGAGATGTAATAACTGAAGCGTTTCCTGAAATTGCCACGCAGCCTACTGCCTCGCCGTATGTCGTGTTCGGGCAGCCGCCGAAGAAAGCACCGGCCATTGAACCAACGCCGTCACCGAGGAGTGTTCTGTGAAGTCCGGGTTCGTCAAGAAGGTCTTTCTCAATTATCGAAGAAAGGTTCTTGTGGTCTGCGATATGCTCTGCGAATACGACGAATGCTACGGGTATATATGCTACAGCGATCGCTGCGATATACGAACCGATATTTTCCATTGTGCCGTATTCAAATGAATTGAACTTGAATGCTTCGACAAATGTGAATTTCGGAATGAACGAAGAAGGTGTGATATTTGCAAATGCAGAGAAATCGATGATCTTGAATGTTTCGTTATTCAGGATGTGGTAACCGATAACAGTGAAGCATGTTGCTACAAGATAGCCTGCGCAGATACCGATTATGAACGGTATCATCTTCATCATTTTCTTTCCGTAAACTGAGCAAAGGATAACAACTGCGAGTGTTACAAGTGCGCAGATGAGGCAAAGGATCGCTCTGAGGTCCATGATATATGCGCCGTTTGCGTCCTGTGCAGCTCCGCCGACAGCGTCTTTAACAGCGTTTCCTGCGAGTGAAAGTCCGATGATAGCGACTGTGGGTCCGATGATGACTGCGGGCATGAGTTTGTTGACCCAGCCTGAACCTGCGAATTTTACCGCAATGGCGATGATCACATAGATGAGACCTGCCATAACAGCGCCGATGATAAGTCCGAAATATCCGAGCGACATTGAAACGCCGCCTGCGAATGCAGCGAACATCGAAGGCAGGAACGCAAATGAAGAACCGAGGAATACAGGGCTCTTAAATTTTGTAAAAAGTAAATAAACGAGTGTTCCTACGCCTGCTCCGAAAAGAGCCGCAGACTGTGACATGCCGTTTCCTACGATCGCAGGAACAGCGATAGTTGCAGCGAGTATCGCCAGAAGCTGCTGAAGGGCGAATACGACGACTTTACCGAATCCCGGTCTGTCGTCAACGTTGTAAGTTAGTTTCATACAGAACTCCTCCAAAAATAGTATAAAATAATTGCCTCACGAAAAATCCGCAAGGCAAACCAATATACAACAGTATCTTTTCTCGCCTTGCCGGCCTCTCGGACCGATTTAAAGGACTTATTCGTTTAACAATTCGGATTTTATCACAAGATATTGTGGTTGTAAATAGCAAATTTTACAAAATCGGCTTTTTTCTTAAAAAAATATTTACACATCAGGATAGATCAGACCGTTTCACCAAGACAAATGTCCCCTTCCGAACCTGTTATCAGTACTTTGACTATATCGCCCTGACGCTTTGCCGTACAGTCTTTTGCTATGACTTCACAGTAATTTGACGCAAAACCCTTCATGCCTTTGCCGGGAACATATTCTTCGAGAAGCACGTCCTGAATCGTTCCGTAAAGGCTCTTCGTGAATTCCTCTTTGAGTTCAAAAGCGAGTTCTCCCATCTCTTTCGCCCTTGCTTTTTTTACATTCGGCGGGACCTGATCCTTCATTTTGTCAGCGACTGTTCCCTGCCTTCTGGAATACGGAAAGACGTGCATCCTTGAAAAACCGATCTTTCTCGCGAAGATCATGCTCTCTTTATGCTCTTCATCTGTCTCTCCGGGAAAACCGACCATGATATCTGTCGTAAAAGCGCTGTCAGGCATATACTTTCTGACAGTCTCCGTGATCTTCAGAAAATCTTCCGTTGTATAGTGCCTGTTCATTCTTTTCAGCACACTGTCGGAACCGCTCTGGATCGCCAGGTGAAAATGTCTGCAGAATTTGTCGATATTTGAAAGCTTTGCTATCGTCTCTTCGGTAAAATACATAGGTTCCAAAGAGCTGAATCTCACTCTCATTATTCCTTCAACAGAAGCGACTGTTTCAACAGCAGATACAAGATCCGTTCCATCCTTGAGATCGCGACCGTATGAAGTCATATTTATACCCGTAAGAACTATCTCTTTATATCCCGCATCAGCAAGCCTTTCGATCTCAGATCTCAGATCCGTCAGGCTCCTGCTCCTCTGCGCCCCTCTCGTAAAAGGTATTATGCAATAAGAGCAAAATTGAGTGCATCCGTCCTGAATTTTTACGAAAGCTCTGGTGTGGCCTGTGATCGTATCGACGGACAGATCTTCGTAATCCATGGAGTGAAAATCGACAGCGTCAGCCTTCAGTATTTTTTCGCCTGTCATCAGATATTGTTCGATCATATCGGGTATGTCAGAGCGGTTGTTCGTGCCTGTAACGATCGATACGCCTTCGGCATCTATAAGCTTTTCTCCCGCGCTCTGCCCGTAGCAGCCCGTGACCACTATGACGGCTGAGGGATTTTTTCGAAAAGCCTGCCTTATGACATTTCTGTTTTTCGCGTCCGCCGCGGCTGTTACGCTGCACGTGTTGATAATATAAATATCGGCACAGCAGTCAAAAGGGACACTTTTATATCCCCTTTTTACCATGATCTCGGAAACTGCTTCCGTTTCATATTGATTTACTTTGCACCCGAGGGTATATGTCGCAAAAGTCATATTATTGGATGATCCTTATCTGTTCGTCACGACAGCGAACGAAGATCTCGGTACTGTGACATAGATCTTGCCGTTAATTACGGTCACATCAGTCTTCGGATCGGAGAATCCGTCTTCTCCGCAGGTATAAAGAGTGAACTCACTCTGATCTCCGAGAGTCGCTATGCATACTTTTTTCGGATAAATATTGGCGTTGTTCGTGAAAAGATAAGTCCATTTGCCTTCCTCTGATCTGAGCGCGAGGCATGCGCAGTCGTCTTCTTCGTAAACACCGAATTTGTCGTCAAAATCGTATCCGTATAAAGAAACAGTATATGCGGTGTCGCCTTTTTTTATATGGTCGGAGAGCATTTTAAGAAGATTATATGAATCCTTCTTTTCAAATCCGTTCTCTCTGCTTTTCAAAAGTCCGTTCTCGTGCTTCACGTCTTCATAGGTATAATCAAAGAGATTCTTGTAGATTATTCCGGATGTTCCGGATGTAAAAAGCTGCGTCGCAACCATCGATTCGGCGACAGTCCTCTGTATATCTTCCATTCCGAGAACCATATCGAGGCCGAATGAACTGACTATAAGCGGCTTGCCGTTGTCGTTTTCCTTCAGATATGCGTATCTTTCGGATGAAGCCGCAGCTACTACCGAAGGATCTACGGACATCGTGTACTGATCTGTATGGAAAGAATACGCTCCGGCGTATTTACCGATCTTTTCTGTACAGCGCTTGAACCATTTCGTACTGTTTCCCTTGTCGTCCGAAAGGATCAGTTGAGGTTTGATGGCCGTTTCCGAATCGCGAATCATTTTGTATACTTCTTCAACTGCTGTGTAGTACGAAGGAATATCGACGCCTGTCTCTTTGATCCATGTGACGTTCGCCTCGTTTTGAAGCGTCAGATATTTGAAGCAGTCATATCCGTTTTCACCGAGATATGTGAGAAGCGCAACTACATTTTCGGCATATTCGTAGGGATCGTTCGGAGCTGTATATTTGTAATCTTCGTAAACGCTTCCGAGCCACGAACCGCTCTCGACTCCTCTTATAACGAGCGTCACCGGAGTGCCAAGTTCCTTAGCTATATCGGCAGCTGTAAAGAACATCTTCATATTGTCATTTCCGAAATCGAATTTGTTCATCTGAGTTTTATCATAATCATTGTTGTCGTTCTCAGGCTCGTACCAGATCGGATCGACTCCCAGTCTCAGATATGTCAATCCGAGATCGTCGACTGCCTCTTTTATGGCTGCTATATCCGCAGACCTCGTCGCTTCATCGGCGTCAAGAAGATAAGCAAAGGCCTCAGGCACGATCTCAACTCCGAATCCCGATATTTCAGAGCCGACCTGCTCTTCTGACACGATAACACGCACAGCTTCTTCAAAGCCTGCAGGAGCGTCTTTGTCTTTCGGACTGATCTTATCTTCTCCGCATCCGCAAAGCGCCGCCAGAGCCGTCACAGCGGCCAATATGAAAGCAATAAGTTTCAAATTCTTT
>DBVT01000022.1:22107-26874 GCA_002308775.1 Mageeibacillus sp. UBA1257 | reverse complement strand
TCGTCGAGTTTTTTCTTTTCGTCCTCATCCAGCGTCCTGACCATATCCTTGAATTTTCCGGCGAGGAAAGGAAGCTCATACGTCACGGATGTGTTGAAGAAAAAGTCGGCGTATTTTTTACACGGCTTGATATATTTTTCTTCTCCCGCTCTGACATTCGGCCACATTTTGAGATTGATCGAAAGAGGCGCGTTTCTGTGCAGACTGTCTCTGTAAGATCTTCTCATAAGTCTGATCTGCTCAGGTTCGATCCTGCCGACAATATTTTTATTTTTATCCACGACATCATACCTGTCAAAGGGCGAAAGATATACGTTGAACGTCTTTCTGAAAGGAAGATTCCTTGAAAATCCAGGATTCAACGCGTGGATGCCTTCTATAAGAAGCATATCCTTTTCGGTTGGTTTCAACGTCAGTTTGCCTTTTACTCTTTTGCCTGATGAAAAATCATACTCCGGAACAGTTATTTCCAAACCGTTCGTATAATCTCTCATCTGTTTTCTGAAATATCTGACATCGAGAGCATCGGGCGTCTCGTAGTCGCAGTCCTTCCACTGATCCCCTTCCTTCATTTCGGGATTCTGCATCTTCATGATCTTCTCGCGGTTAAGATAATAATTGTCAAGGGACACTACAGAACAGTTGTATCCGTAATTTTCAAGCTTAGTCTTGAGAATGTTTGTAAACGTCGTTTTACCAGATGCAGAAGGGCCGGTTATGAATATCGCGTCAGTGACATTGTTCGAATTAAAGCCTATATCGGAGTATTTTATCTCGTAAAAAAGAGATTCGTACTGCAGCTTGTGCTTTTCTTCGCTGAAATTCACAAGCTCCTGATAATATCCTTTTTCAATCAATGATTCGAACAGATCCGTTTTGTAAAACATATTTTCTCCGATCGTTATTATTTCTTCGGCTCAGGCGAACTGCGCGGCTGTTTCAAGAGACAGTTCGATCATCTTAATAAGCCCTTCCTGTCTTTGCTCAACCGAAACTGCCAGTCCGTTTTTGATGTCGTCTGTCGCCGTGAGGATCGCAAGCGCCTTCTTGCCTGCTCTCGCGGCATTCATGTAAAGTCCGGCGGATTCCATTTCTACGCAAAGAACGTCCATTTTCGCCCAGTCGAGGTCATTCTCCTTCGAGTCAGTATAAAACGTGTCAGACGAGAGCACATTCCCGACGACTGTCTTTATATTGCTTTTTTTCGCGATATCGTAAGCCGTTTTAAGCACTTCGAAATCCGCGATCGCGGAATATGTGCCGTTCAACCTGAACTGTGATGCGTAATTCGAGTTTGTGCACGCTCCTTCCGCAAGTATCACCGAGCCCAGTTCGACCTTATCGTTTATCGTTCCGGCCGAACCTGCTCTTATTATAACATCGACATCGTAAAAATCATAAAGTTCGTGAGAATAGATCCCTATCGAAGGTATTCCCATACCGCTTCCCATAACACTTATGCGTTTGCTTTTGTAATATCCGGTAAAACCGAGCATTCCTCTCACTTTGTTGAAGCATACGGGATCTTCAAGATAATTTTTCGCAATATATTCCGCTCTCGCGGGATCTCCGGGCATTATTACGACTTTCGCGATGTCGTCTTTGCCTGCCATATTGTGCAAAGTGTGTTCCGCCATTTGTCTTTCCTCCGTATCATCTCAGCTTGACAAACATCAATACTTCTTTTGCTTTCAAAGTTACCCTTGTGCCGCCTTCGATCTCGCAGCTGTCTCCGTTTGTATCGAAAACGGTATATTTTCCTGCCGGGACAGTAAAATCGCAGTCGCTTTCCTTCCTGTTGTGCACATAATAAAGGTCCGCGTCTTCCGTTTCGGTCTTTCTGACTCTGACACCCGATCCGAACGGCACATCTATGTCAAATAGCTTTTCGGCGTTCAAAATTTTCTCGCAAACTTCATTGTAATTGCAGAAAACTATCTGTGAAGGATATTTACTTGACAGCTCCTTGAGCAGCGGATTTGGAATATCTGTTTTGATCGCAGTCACATGTCCGCCGCATTTTAAGAACTCTTCGATGAATTTGTCTGTCTCTTTAAAGAAAACGTTCGAATCGAAAACAACAAGGGCTTTAAAAGACTCGTATTTTGTGTAGATCTTACCGTCTTTGACCGTGCAGTCGGCAAGTCCTCTCTCGTCTATCAGATCGAAATCATAAAGTCCGTCTTCAAGGTTAAAAAGCGTCTCTCCGTATGCGTTTTCCAGAGTTTTTATGCTCTGAGGCTGGAAGGGCGCTACGGTACACGGACCGGGCTCCCAGTATTTGTGATCCGGCGGTGCGAATCTGGAATAGGCAGCGTTCATAGGTATAAGAACCAGCACATCTGTTTTGTGTGTCCCCGTAGTTATAAAGAACGATGTTCTTCCGCTCTTAAGCTCGTATTCTATCCTGTTTTCTTTCACTTCGTCCCTGTAATAATCGAAATACGAAGCCGGGTTTGTGATTCCCATCTGTTTCTGATAATAGTCTGAATTCAGTCTGTTCTGATCTGTGGCTTCGTCTGCCTTATTCCAGAATGCTCTTTCAAGATGGAAACTGTTTTCTGACATAGTCATCTTTTTACCGTACAAATGGGCGGCCGACGAACATGTCTTCTCGGCGATAACGTCTCTCGGGTTATAGCAGTAAAGCCTGTCTACTCCGGGCATGCTCATATATCTGAAAAGGCCGAAAAGATCCGCGTTGAGACCTATCTGCATCGAAAGAGTCTCCTCTCCGTATAGATGTCCAGTCATTCTTGAACCGTATTTCGCGAGATAAGAATCGATCCTTCCGAAATAATTTTTCGCATACAGCTCACCGGCTTTATTCCACCAGATCCTTCTGGCTTCACCGAAATCCCTGTCCGTATCGAAGAAAATATCAGTATATCTTTCATATGGCAGAAGTCCGTCCATCTCTTCAGTCCATGCTGCTACGGGATCTTTTTCCGTAAAATGATGAGAGCAACCGTGCGTCGGAAGTCCGGGCTCATCCGTGAAGAAGCCTACTATTTTGCTCATTCTCTCCGGGCCCAAATATTTCAGATATTTCTCGTGTGTGTGTTTTATAAATTCATCAGTTACGTCAGCCCTCATAAGGTCCACATAACGGACTTCATTGACTGTATAAAATTCAAGCGGTCTCGTGTAAAATGCGACCATTTTATATTCTCTGCCGTCATCGGGAAGATCGAATACCAAAACATCGCCGCCTTCGTCTTTAGCTTCATATTTCTCTGCTGTCTTAACAAGTCCTTTTTCTATCGGATACGCAGCGGCAAATTTCAAGGTGCCTCTGTCTTTTTTGAGTTCCCCTCTGCCGCCTTTCACTTCTCCGTTGACGCAAAGGAGTCCTTTAACGACGCTGTCGGGCTTTGATTTGAGAACTTTATTTCCCGCTCCGCCGCTCGGAAAAGCTCTCTCGTCATAGATCCAGACCTTCAATCCTCTCGCAATGCATGCGTCTACGAGTCTCGGAAGCGCGTCCCAGACAGCTTTGCATTCAGGCGTATCCTCACCCAGATATTCATTGAGAGATCTCTCTTTGAATTCTTCGTCAGACTCTCCTTCCATCTTGGCCGGTCTTACGTCCATGTTTATGCAGAAACCGCCCAGTTCGTTTTTCACAGCGAGATCGACAAGCTTTTGTATTCCGGCATCATCGTGCGGAAAATAATGATGGATGATCTGTACGGGTCTCGATGCGTTCGGTGGATTTTTCATATTCTGCTTGAGATAATCGACAGTATTCATAATTCGTCTCCTTTTCAAATTTCACGTTTGTATTATTTTAGTCTAAAGTAGTTTCTTAGTCAATGAAAAGATGTGCTTTTACGTAAAAATAGCTTACATTGTTTATCCTTTTCGAATGTGTTAAAATATAAAGAAGTCCTGTATGAACGGGACAGATGAAAGGATTGTTTCGGAAATGAATGACAATGTCAGAACAAGATTCGCGCCAAGCCCTACGGGTTATATGCACATAGGAAACCTCAGGACTGCGCTCTATGAGTATCTGATCGCCAGAGCGGCGGGAGGAACTTTTATTTTACGAATCGAAGATACGGATCAGGGGCGTCTCGTCGAAGGCGCGACTGACGTTATTTTCGACACGCTTAAAATGACAGGCATGACCTATGACGAAGGTCCGGGAAAAGAAGGCGCATACGGCCCCTATATCCAGAGTCAACGAATGGGCATCTATAAAAAATACGCAGAGGAACTTGTCGAAAAAGGAGCTGCCTACTACTGTTTCTGCACAAAAGAGCGCCTCGAATCACTGAAGACTGACAGTGAATCGCTCGGAACGGGCATGAGCTACGACGGCCACTGCAGAAATCTTTCGAAGGAAGAAGTTGAAAAAAATCTCGCTGCCGGCATGCCCTATGTTATCAGGCAGAAGATGCCCCGCGAAGGAAGCACCACTTTCGAAGACGCAGTTTACGGAGAGATCACTGTCGAAAACAAAACTCTCGAAGACCAGATCCTGTTAAAGTCTGACGGTATGCCCACTTACAATTTCGCAAATGTCGTTGACGATCACCTCATGAAGATCACACATGTCGTAAGGGGCAACGAATATCTGTCTTCTACACCGAAATACAATCTTCTCTACAAAGCTTTCGGTTGGGACATTCCTACATATATCCACCTGCCCCCTGTGATGAAAGACGAGCACCAGAAACTTTCAAAGAGAAACGGCGACGCGTCTTTCCAGGACCTTATCGCAAAAGGATATCTTCCCGAGGCGGTAGTGAACTATATCGC
>DBVT01000022.1:21021-22060 GCA_002308775.1 Mageeibacillus sp. UBA1257 | reverse complement strand
ATCAAGGGACTTTCCAAATCCCCCGCCATTTTCGATATCGAGAAGTTAAAATGGATGAACGGCGAATATATCCGCAGAATGTCAGACGAGGACTTCGCAAATGTTGCCCGTCCTTATCTTGAATTCCTCGGAGACGGATTCGATCTTTTTAAGATCGCTATGCTTGTAAAACCGAGAACGAATGTTTTAAGCGAGATACCTGAAACCGTTGAATTCTTCAAGGATCTGCCTGATTATTCACCTGAGCTTTTCGTCCATAAGAAGATGAAGACCACGCTCGAGAATTCTCTGCCCTCACTTGTTAAAGTCAAAAAGCTTCTTGAAGATCTGCCGGATGACAAATGGTTCTCGAATGATATGTATACGGCGATATGCGAGATCGCGACGGCCGAAGGCATTAAGAACGGCCTTTATCTGTGGCCTCTTCGCACAGCACTGTCAGGCAGACCCGTGAGCCCCGGAGGCGCAACAGAACTTGCGGAGATCCTGGGAAGAGACGAAACAATGAGAAGAATAGATATAGGAATAGAAAAACTGAGCTGATTTTACCATAAGGAGAAATAAAATGACTGAAAATTCGGAAAGAAACAACGAAGAGTCAAAGAATTTCATACATGCGATCGTCGAAGACGATATGAAGGAAGGCGGCAGATATTACGGCAAGAAAGTGCATACTCGTTTTCCGCCTGAGCCGAACGGATATCTTCACATCGGACATGCCAAAGCAATATGCGTCGATTTCGGAACAGCTTTAAAATACAACGGCGACTGCAATCTTCGCTTTGACGATACGAACCCAAGCAAGGAAGACACGGAATATGTCGACGCGATCAAAAGGGATATAAACTGGCTCGGTTTTAACTGGAAAGAGCCCGTTCATTACGCGTCAGACTATTTTGAGATGATGTATGAATGCGCAGTGAATCTCATCAAAAAGGGTCTCGCCTACGTTTGCGACCTCGATGCGGATGAGATCCGCGAATACAGAGGTACTCTCACGGAGCCCGGTAAAAACTCGCCCTACAGAGACAGAAGCGTA
>DBVT01000022.1:16765-20919 GCA_002308775.1 Mageeibacillus sp. UBA1257 | reverse complement strand
ATTTTAAGAGCAAGACATCACCGGACCGGTGATAAATGGTGCATATATCCGATGTACGATTTCGCTCATCCGCTTGAAGACGCATTTGAGGGAATAACTCATTCCCTTTGCGATATCGGTTTTAAAGATCACAGACCGCTATATGACTGGGTAGTCGCGAACTGCGGTGATTTTGATCCTGTTCCGACTCAAAATGAATTTGCAAGGCTTAATCTGACTTATACAATGATGAGCAAGAGATATCTTCGCCAGATGGTCGAATCGGGCATTGTAAAAGGCTGGGACGATCCCAGAATGCCAACTCTTTGCGGACTCAGAAGAAGAGGCTACACACCTGCGTCAATAAGAACTTTTATCGAAAATGTAGGCGTTTCGACAGCCAACAGCACAGTTGACTATTCCCTGCTCGAATATTGCATAAGAGACGATCTCAACAGAACAGCTCCCAGGGCGATGGCAGTACTCGATCCGATAAAACTCGTCATCGACAATTACGAAGACGGCAAGGTGGAAGAGTTCGAGGCTGAAGTCAACCCCGAAAACGAAGACATGGGCAAACGTACAGTCGAATTTTCCAAAGAGCTGTATATTGAGCGTTCCGATTTCATGGCAGAGCCGATAAAGGGCTACTTCCGCCTGTTCCCCGGCAACGAAGTCAGACTCAAATACGCATATTACGTAAGATGCACATCATATGAAACAGATGAAGAAGGAAATGTCACTGTAGTTCACGCGACGTACGATCCTGCGTCAAGAGGCGGCTGGCTCGAAGGAAGAAAGGTAAAAGGAACGATCCACTGGGTATCCGCTCACAATGCTGTTTCCGCAACAGTTAATCTGTACGAGCAGCTCTTCTCTGTTGAAAACCCGATGGACGATCTGGACAATTTCCTCTCGTATATAAATCCCGAATCATTGACAGTCTGCGACAAAGCAGTCGTTGAGCCTATACTTGCGGAATGCTCTGTCAACGATCACTTCCAGTTCCTCAGAAACGGATTCTTCTCAGCTGATGACGATTATACGCCTGAACATCCCGTGTTCAACAGAACAGTGACTTTAAAAGATTCGTTCAATAAAAAATAATTGGTCACAAAAAAAAGGCCGTGACCGGCCTTTTTTATTTCATGAAAGACAGCTCACTTTATCATTTAACTGTCAGATAATATTTTCCCGCTTTTATCAAAGCTGTATTTTCACCCGTTTCAGCATTCACCATTCCATCAGGCAAAACAAGTTTTGCGCTGCAACCGGAAGGAACAGCGAGATGCACTTCGTAGCCATTTTCACGTTTGTCCCATCTGATCCCGGCTTTCCCGTATGGTGTCTCATGCCACGCTTCGGCATATTTCATACCGTTCGGGAAGTTCGGCGTAAAGATTATCTTCTTGAATCCGGGCTCTTCTTCGCAAGGTCTGATTCCTGCAATTGAAGCGTAAAACACAGCGCTTATATCTCCGTACATATGATGGTTTTGCGAGCCTATACCCTGGAAATCTTCCCAAAGAGTTGTCGCTCCCTGAGCTACCATATTTCCGAGTCCCGGATAAGTGGGATCCGTTATCGCTTTGATCAATATATCGAGATATCCGGCGTCTCCGAAAACATGCGCAAGATATTTCTGTCCCATTATACCAACATCAAGATGATCGTTCGTGCGGTGGATATCCTCTATTATCGCATCGATAAAATATTTCTTTTCGTCCTCATCGCAGAGACCGTAATAAACTACGCAGGCAAGAGACGTCTGACATGTAACGCAGTTTTTGAGCTTCGGAACGTCTCCGGAATCGTCTATAAAATGCTCCCTGAACGATTTTCTGATCTCATCAGCCTTTTTCTCGTAAAATTCGCATTCATCATCAAGTCCAAGAATTTTTGCGATCTTTGCGGCAGTCAAAACGTCATAATAGAAATATCCTGTATCTGTTATCGCGAGGTCGCACTGTCTGTGCCAGTCGATCACAGGAGGACACCAGTCAACGAGACCGAAATCGCAGATATTGTCAGTCGCCATCGTATCACAGAAAGCGATATATCTTTTTATGATCGGATACATGCGTTTTAATATCCTCGTATCGCCGCAATAGAGATACATCGTATAAGGAATAACAGCGCAGACGCTGTCCCACGCAGGGCCGCTTCCCCAGTTGAATCCCCATCCTGTCGAAGGAATTATACCCGGAAGCTGTCCTGTCATTCTCTGCGCTCTCGCGACGTCCTCGAGCCATCTCGTATAAGCGGCCTGAGCGTCGAAATTATAGAGCATCTGCTCGGCTGAAAGCTGTGCGTCTCCCGTCCAACCGTTTTTCTCTCTGTGAGGACAGTCTGTGGGCATTCCGTGGAAATTAGTCTTTGTCGCTCTGCACGTGATCTCCTGGATCTTATTTATTACAGGATCGCTGCATACGAATTCTCCTGCCAATTTGAGGTCAGTTCTGATCTCCTGAATCGTAAAATCGAGATCCTCAGGTACACCGGTCTCACATTTTACCGCAATATATCTGAAACCGTTATATTTGAATTGTGAATGCCAGATCTCATAAGGCTTACCGGCTGCGATATATGTCTCCTTTTGAAATTTATCCCTCTCGCTTTCCTTAACACAGCCGTCTATTCCTTCGCGGATCGAATAGTCGTCGTTTATAAGCTCTGCATATTTCATTTCTATCTTAGTGCCCTCAGGTGCCGAGAAAGAGATCTCCGCGCGACCGGTCGTATTGAATCCGACGTCTACTACCCAGTAAGTGTCGCTCACTTTGATTATTTTTGCAGGTTTATATGTCGCCGTGACTTTCATCGGAGTCGTATACTGACCTTCAAGCGCACCTCCCGGAGCCTTTGTGACCGTAACAGGTTTCCATCCGCTGTCGTCATAATCGTATTCTGTCCATTCTCCGAGTTCCCTTCTCGCATCGTATGTTTCCGCGGATCTTGTATCGTTTTCTATGATCGGTCCAACAGTGCCTTTGAATGACTTGTCTGACAAGATCCTCTCTTCATGTCCGTCTTTGAAGACCATTTTCAGCTCGCAGATGCATTTCGGATGGTCTCTCCATGCGGCATTTACAAAATTCCAAACATCTTCTGTATCAGCATTGTAAAAACCGTCGCCCAGCGAGATCGCAAGAACATTTTTCCCTTTACTAAGGTTTGTGATCTTGTGTGTCTTATACATTACTGCCTTGTCGTATTCAGTAAAAGCAGGATCGAGGACAGTATCCTTAACAGACATTCCATTCACGTAGCATTCGTAATATCCGATTCCGGAAATATATAACGTCGCATCTTCGGGGATCTCTTCGAGTTCAAAAGTTTTCCTCATATAAGGAGCTGTCGTATTTTTACACCAGTGATTGCCGATGAATATTCCCCTGGGATCTGAAGTGATCCATTTGGCGCTCCAGTTAAAAGGCTTCATTCTTCCCGTTTCAAAGAAAGATTCCGCGATCGCTTCGTCATTGTCGTTTCCCCGGACAGTGAGCTGCCAGTAATACC
Source organism: Mageeibacillus sp. UBA1257 (assembly GCA_002308775.1). GTDB lineage: Bacteria > Bacillota > Clostridia > UBA1212 > UBA1257 > UBA1257. Next base: position 17,421 of record DBVT01000022.1, on the reverse strand, counting down.
TCGTTTCCGGCATTAGTTTTTTGCCTCCGTAAGGAATCAATATCTGTCTGTCTTCGTTCACAAAGCCGCTGTCCCAGATGACATTTTCTTTTTCCCTCACGATTATTCTGTAGTACGCAATTCGAAAATCGGAATCGTCGCTCATCGTTTTAAAAGAAAAATGCGGCAGATCGTCTATTCCGATCGGTGCAGTCATGTTGTTGCATTTTAAATCTGTCAATAAGAGGGCCATAATACGCATCTCCTGTCTCATATTTTTCTTGTGTAATAATTATATCTTATTCGCGTAAAAAAAGCACTCGAAATCTCTTTTCGAGTGCTAAAAAAATGATTTTTTAATATGATCACAAAATTTTTCCCAGGAATTCCTTCAATCTTTCATTCTTCGGGTCTCCGAAAACCTCCTCCGGTGATCCGTCTTCCGCTATCTTACCCTGATCCATAAAGAGGATCCTCGTTCCGACTTCTCTCGCAAAACCCATCTCATGAGTCACTATGACCATTGTCATACCTTCCTGAGCGATCTTTTTAATAAGTTCCAGAACTTCTCCGACCATCTCCGGATCGAGCGCTGATGTAGGCTCGTCAAAGAGCATCACTTTAGGATTCATCGCAAGCGCCCTTATTATCGCGATCCTCTGTTTCTGACCGCCTGA
>DBVT01000022.1:10586-16740 GCA_002308775.1 Mageeibacillus sp. UBA1257 | reverse complement strand
ATTCTCGAAAGCAGCTCCCGAGCCGTTTTATCCGCTTTTTCTTTTATTTCTTTCACGGATCCGAACGGAAGAGGCACTTTAACATATTGTTCCGGATATTTCGTTCGCTCTATATATCTTTTCGCTTCTTCGATCTTCCGAACGAGTTGAAGCTTCTTCTTGGTGAGCCCTTTATCGTAACTTACATACCGTTTTCCGGCTTTATCTATCGTAACCTTCGTCTGTTCCCATTTTTCTTCGACGGTTTTTAATTGTAAGGTCTTTTCATCGATAGTCTTTTGACATTTCGCCTTCTTTTTGTCGATCGTCCTGATCATCGGCTTTTCGATCATCTTTAAAACGAAATTGTGAACGGGCATTATCGCGTTATGGAATTTCGCATCTCTCAACTTCGATTTATTGATAATAACAGGCGCAAGAGTAATATTTTTAAGAACTGTCAGATTGTTAAAAAGATTAAACTGCTGAAATACCATTCCGATATTTTCGCGGCATCTGTTTATATCGATCTTGAGATCCGTCAGGTCTTCGCCCATAAAGATTATCTGTCCTGCCGTGGGGTCTTCGAGTACATTCAGGCAACGGAGAAATGTCGTTTTACCGCCTCCGGAAGGTCCGATTATGACGACTCGCTCTCCTTCCTTTATTTCCGTGCTTATGTCGTCAAGTACGAGGAGATCTCCGTATTTTTTTGTCAGATTGCTGATCTTTATCAGCGTTTTACTTTCTGTCACTTCGAGAGAACCTCCTCTCCAAAAATCTTACGAGCAAAGTAATGATCGCAACCAAAATGAGATATATCAGCGCAAGGCAAAGGTAAGGCACTATATATTCATAGTTTGCGTCTGCGATGCTCCTGAATGCTTTCGTGATATCTACGACCGCGATAAAACTCACGATCGACGTGTCCTTGATCAGCGTGATGAATTCATTGCCCAATGTGGGTAAAATATTTTTTACTGCCTGCGGAATGACGATCTTTACCATCGCGCTGCTGTATTTCATTCCGAGCGCTCTGCCGGCTTCAAGCTGTCCGTTATCGACAGAATTGATACCGCCCCTCATTATTTCGGAAACGTACGCGCCGCTGTTCAGACCGAAGATCAAAATAGCCACGCGAAGTCCGTCTGCGTTTATGTGAAGCAAAGGCATAAGGACCCAGTATCCCAAAAGAAGCTGAACAGTCATAGGAGTGCCGCGGAAAAATCCGACGTATACAGTGCATATCTTGTCCAGTATTCTCGGTAAGATCTTATATTTCGGAACTACCTTAACGACAGCTATGAGCGTGCCTATCAATATTCCTATAATGAGGCCGAAAACGGCGATCTGAACGGTCGCGAGGAGGCCGTTCAGAATGTCTTTATATGCTCCGTTTTCAATTTGGTTCCAGAATACCTGCCACATTATGAGAAAAGTTCCTTTCTCTTAAGTAGTTCGTTCGATAAAGCAGTTATTTCGCTTTGAGTACTGCTTCGACATCCGCGGCGGATTTGCAGCCGTCAAACGATTTGTCTTCAACTTTTACGATGACTTTCTGTGAAGCATTGTAGTAAGAATCCGAGAAGTTAACGCTCTGCTTCCTCGTTTCATTCACTGTAAGACCTGCCATCGCGATATCAACTCCGTTGTTGCCGACTGATGTTACCACTGCTTCGAAAGCCATATCTTCGATAACAAGTTCCATTCCGAGTTCATCGGCGATTATCTTCGCGATCTCCATATCTACTCCGGCGAATTTATCACCGATCTTGTATTCGAACGGTGCAAACGCGGCATTCGTCGCAACTACGAACTGTGTATCGGCTTTATTGATGTCTTTAACGCCGCTCGTGACGCCCGTGACTTCTTCGCCGTTAAAATATTTATTCAATATCGTCGTATATGTTCCTTCGCTCTTGATCTTGGCGATGATCTCATTTACTTTAGCAAGAAGTTCGGCATTGTTCTTATCAACTCCGAATGCGTATTCTTCTTCCGTCAGATCGTAATCGATGACCTTGATCTTTCCTTTGAAACTTGCGCTCTCTGCGAGTTTCTGTGCAGGCGCCGCGTCTATTACAACGAAGTCTATCTGGCCGTTGAGCATTGCCTGTACGGCGAGTCCGCCGTTGTCATAACCGTTTACATCTATATTCGAGAAACCGTCAAAACCCCAGTCGGCGTCACCTTTTACGTAATATTCTCCTGTTGTGCCTGACTGAACGCCTGCGACTGCTTTTTTAGATCCTGTCTTGCATCCCGCAAAAGCAACTGCCAGAGCCATTGCCAATATCATTGTTACAGCGATTTTTAAAGATTTTTTCATTTTACTTATCCTCCGTTTTCCCGGACTTGTCTTCTCTTTTGTCGTCCGAACGGCATAATGATAAAACATAAAAATGCATATGTCAATAGTTTTTATGCAAGTTTTTTCAATTTTTGTGTAATTTTTTTAGTTTTTATTCAGTTTTGTTGTATATTCTCGACATTTTACTGCCCCAGCATCTGTTTAAACTGCGCCTCGTCTATGATCTTTATCCCGAGTTCCCTGGCTTTGTCGAGTTTGCTGCCCGCTTCCTCGCCGGCGAGCACCACGGACGTCTTCTTTGACACGGACGAGGAACATTNNACCGCCGTATTTTTCGATAAGATCCTCTGCTTCGTTCCTTTTTAAATTGGGCAGTGTTCCCGTTAAAACGAATGTCATGCCTTCAAAGATCTGATCTTCGCCGTCTTCCGATTTTTCGACCTTTGTATTTACTCCGTGTGATATCAGTTTTGAGATAACTTCGGCGTCCTTTTCATTCCTGAAAAATTCATATATGCATTCCGCCGTAGTCTCTCCTATATCCTGGATCTCGGTGAGTTCTTCGATATCTGCCTGTGAAAGCTCTTCTATCGAGGAATATTTTTTCATAAGCTCTTTTGCCGTCGCCTTTCCGACATTTCTTATTCCGAGCGCCGTAAGCAGCCTGACGGGATCGTTCTTTTTACTCTCCTCAATATTTGAAAGCACTTTGTCCGTGTTCTTTTCCTTGCCGATGATCCCTTTATCTATCAGCTCGTCTCTCTTGTCTCTTAACGCATAGATGTCAGAATAATCTTTCAGATATCCTTCGCGAACGAGCGTATCTATCAGCGTCTCGCCGAGGCCCATGATATTCATACAGTCTATCGACGTAAAATACGAAATCGTTCTGGACAGCTGCGCGGGACACATCGGATTTACACATCTTATATCCGCAGTATCTTCTTCTCTTATAAGTTTTTCGCCGCACACCGGGCAAACAGCAGTCGCTTTATATATGTTTTCCGGAACTTTTACCGTGCCGCAGATCTTTGGAATGATATCTCCCGATTTTTTGAGGAGATAGACTCCTCCGATACCTATTTTATTCTCGTCGATATAATCCTGGTTGTGCAAAGTAACTTTAGTCACATTCGTGCCGCAAAGTCTCGCAGGCTTCCCCGTTTCCGCGTCAAGCACATGTCCTATAAATCCCAGTTTGCCCGTTCGTCCGACAGTCACTTCGACGTCTTGCAGCTCAACAGGGCGCTCCTCGGGCGGATATTTATAAGCTATATGTCCGGCGCTGTATTTGGATCCCGAAGGAAAATCTTTCCTGTAAGAGATATTATCAAGCTTTACGACAGCTCCGTCTATGTCATATTCAAGTTCAGACCTCAATGCGCCAAGTTCTTCGATCGCATACAAAACTTCGTTTATATTTTTGCAAAGTGTGTGTCTGACTGTCTTTATTCCTTTTTTTTCGAGCAGATCGAGCGTATCTGACTGACTCGTCATAAGCTCCGCGGGACCGTCCTGAACGTTAAAAATAAACATTCTGAGTCCTCTTTCCTTTGTGATCGAAGCATCGAGCTGTCTGAGCGTTCCGGCAGCTAAGTTTCTTGGATTTGCAGCGAGCTTTTTCCCTTCTGACTCCTGGAGATCGTTGAATTTTTCGAAATCTTCGTGAGTCATATAAACTTCGCCCCGAAGTTCGAGATAATCATAAGGCAGATCTATTTCGTGTTTTATATCAGGTATAACGAGCGCGTTCTCAAATACGTCTTCACCGATCAGACCGTCACCCCTCGTTTCAGCCATATAAAGAGACATTTTACCGGAGCCGTTTTTTCTGTATCTGAGAGTCAGGCTCAGACCGTCTATCTTGGCCTCGACTGAAAATTTGGCGTCAGGATGCATCTCATGAACTTTGCTGACCCAGGCCGCGACCTCTTCATGAGTAAAAACGTCTTCTATCGAAAGCATAGGCACATTATGTGTGATCTTAACGCCCGCTTTTCTCTTTGCCGTGCCGCCGACTTTCTGTGACGGAGAATCAGGAGTCACCCATTCGGGATGCTCCTTTTCCGCTTTTTTCAGATCCTTCATCATCATATCATAATCAAAATCAGAGATCTCCGGAGCGTCCTGATTGTAATATTTATCCATATGATATTCGATCGTCTTTTTAAGTTCTTCGTATTCTCTTTTGTCCATCAGATTAAAAATCCTGCCTTTGTTTTAACAAGTTTACACAAGTATCTTTTCTTATCATATTTTACCATATCGGAGCGTAAAATGATATAGAAAAAGACTGCTCGAAATTTGATCTCTCGAACAGTCCCCTTTGCGGTTTTGAATAAAATTACAGTTTTTCAGTAACTTTCGCAGCTTTACCGACTCTGCCGCGCAGATAGTACAGTTTAGCTCTTCTGACTTTACCATGTCTGACAACTTCAACCTTGTCGACCTTGGGTGAGTGCAGCGGAAATACACGCTCGACACCTACGCCGTATGAGATCCTTCTTACTGTGAAGCTCTCTTTGAGTCCTTCACCCTGCATTCCGATAACAGTGCCTTCGAAAATCTGGATCCTTTCACGTGTACCCTCAATAACCTTGAATGAAACTCTTACATAGTCACCTATGGAAAGTTTCGGTGCGGATTCCTTTAAATAATCCGCTTCAACAGCTTTGATAATATCCATTTCATCTTCTCCTCTCAGCTTAAACGTTCATGCAAGATGTAGCAGCGGACCGTTATTGATATGTGCGTCTCTCGGCGCAACTCCGATATTATATAAAAACAAATACGTGATGTCAACACTTTTTTGTCCGATTTTTTTGATTTGGATACGATTTTGCCCTGATTGATCCGTTTTACTTTATATCTCTGCTTTCATGACAGCACAGGTATATGATCTGATACTCTTTCGAGAGGTCCTTCAGAACTGCAATATTCTCTTTCATATGATCGGAGTCAACATAAACAAAAGGATCGTCAAGTATCAGGAAAGGCTTTTCTTCGTCTTTAAAAAGCACATCTATGATCGCGAATCTGAGGCAGAGGGACTCTATAGACTTCTGTCCGCTGCTGAGGTATTTGTCCTCTTTCATTGTGCCGTCGATATCATATCTGACCTTGAAATCCTTGTCCACGATTACGTTTTTCATGTCGTTCTTGTCGATCTTATTCATGTATCCCTTAAAACGCTCCATGACAGGTTTTATGTATTTCTCCCTCATCCTGTTATCGGCTTTTTCAAGGAATTCTCTTGCTTTGACTGCGTATACGTTCTTTTTTTCAAACTCGGCGAGCTTTTCCCTCATTTCTTCCCGCTCAGATATCAAGTCGCCTTTTTGAGATGTTGCATCTTCAAGTTCGCTGATCTGCGAATCGATATCAAGACGCGCTTTTCCTTTATCGTCTCTTTTTTTATTGAGCGAATCAATATCGTATTCAGGAATGTCTTTTTCATCTGTTTGCGAGTCTTTTTCAGTCAGACCGTTCTTTTCCGAAAAGTCTTTTGCTTCCGCAATTCTCTTTTCATATGTCCTGACAAGTTCGCCGCATCTGATCTTGTCATTTTTGATCCTGTCGTAAAATGAATCTATCTGTTCGTCTGCCTCAGGTTTGATATTATATCTGTCAAGGAGCGAATCTATCCTCTCACTTGCTTCTCTTATATCACGCTTCGCTGTTTCGGATTTTTCCCTGACAGATCTTTCTTCTCCTTTGATAGATCTGAGCTCGTCCGCAAGATCATCGATATTCCCCGCAAGTTCGGCGGCATCTTCAGAGCCGTCTGTTTCTATTCCGAGATCGTAGAGCATCGAGTTGAATATCTCTTTCTGCTCAGTCAGCTGATCTGTAAGCTTCTGCGCG
>DBVT01000022.1:2567-10538 GCA_002308775.1 Mageeibacillus sp. UBA1257 | reverse complement strand
TTTAAAAACGCAGTGAATCCTTCGATATCCTTGCCGTATCCGTTCGGAACATATTCATCGTAAAAATCATCTATTGAAGACTCGACTTCCGATAACTGTCCCTCTGTACGTTTGATGTCAATGCTCTTTTCTGATTGTTTTTCCTGAAGATCATTGTAATCTCTGATGTCTATCATGAGTTTTGTGTAGTCTGCGTCTATATTGTTCTCGACGCAGCCGAACGCTGAAACTATCCCATAGAATCTGTTCTTCGCGATCGACATCTTATCTTCGGCGGCAGAAATCCTCCTTTGCCTTTCAAGGCCTGCTTTATCTGTCAGTCCCTTTTCGCTGTCATTCATTCTCTTAAAAAGGATCCCTATCGCTAAAGCGAATGCTAAAACAACCGCCGAGGCGATCATTATCAATCCCGGAGTCTTATAGTTCAAAACGAGAAGAACAATGCCGGCTGCCAGTATCAGGGCGAGAATTACTGAAGCTGTAATGGCAACAGTCTTCCCGGGTCTCTTTTCATTTTCAGCTTCGCTTTCCGAACGGTCATATGCTCCTTTTGAGGCCGTTTCTCTTTCTGCTGCGGCAGCTTTGTAATCATCATATGCTTTTTCAAAACCGTCAACTTTTTCATCAGACAGTTTACCGTCGAATCTTTCCGAAAGTTCATCCAGCTTTTCTGACGCGAAAGAGCTTCTTTGCGCTTCCAAACTATTCTCGATCTTTTCTCTGTCGCGGAACATATTAAAAAGATCACGCGTTTCATCAGCGCTCGGATGCTTTTTCGTGAAGATGTCGCTCAGAACGCCCAATCTTGCGGTTTTTTCTTCATTTAAGGCTGAACTTGACAGTTTTTCTTTCGTTTTACCTATATCGGCTGCGATATCCTCAAGCTTTTTCGTCTCATCTTTTTCGGGTATTTTTTTCGGGAAAAACTTTTCGAGTTCTTTTCTTCTCTCGATCTTCTTGCTGTCGAGCGTCATTGTTTCGATGATCTTCTTATTTGAATTGACGATGCTTATATCATTGGAAAGATCGCCTAATTCCCTGTCTTCGGGGAAACCTTTCGTGTACTTTTCGGCATATTCATCGATCTCTTTTTTGTCTTCCGCGGCTTGCGCAAGATGACCCTTGTAAAATCTTATATTCGACGCTTTCGCGTTTGACTTTATCGCTTCCTTTATATCACTATCGAGTTTTTTGATCTCTTCGTTCAGTCTTCCTTTCTCTTCGTAGAGTGTACGAAGGCTTTTCTCTTTAATGGCGATATTCGAAAGATCATCTTCATTTTTCCTGATATCTTTTTTGATCATGTCGATCTTTTTGCCCCTGCCGGAAAGGTCCTTAGAAAACGTATCAAGGATCTTGACAGCGTCGCTCAGATTCTCTTCGTCCTCATTTTCGATTATGCCTGTGAGCTTTGCGTTTACGCCCTTGGTCGTTCCCGATATTTTATCGTCATCCGTTTCCGGAGCGATAAATACAGTGCGCAAAAAGGACTCCTTGTCAAGTCCGAATAATTTTTCTCCGTCAAACTGCGCTTTTTCTTCTTTTTTGTTCGCTTCGATGCCGTCGACAAATACTTTCATCTCGTCTTTGGTCTGAGACTTGCTGTCGAATTCGCGCTCGATCCTGCACTCCTTTCCTCTGTATTCAAATACGATATTTCCGCCGAATCTTCCGCCTTTGAAAGGATTGTAGTGCTCTCTGTCCTTGAATCCGACTTCATTATCCTTTGTCGTATCGAGACCGTAAAACATCGCGCGGATGAAAGCTGCGATCGTTGATTTTCCGAATCCGTTCTTTTCGCAGAAGGACGTCAGATCATCGAACTGTGCGTCATAACCGGAGAGATTGCCAAAGTTTGTAATGTGTATCGATCTTATTTTCATCAGTTCAGTTTCTCCTTTTTGAGCGCCGCGATGCCGTATTCTATGATCTTGCTTTTCTCATCGTCTGTCAGTTCTTTGTCAGCGAGCACCGTTCTCACAAATTCGCCTGTCAAGGAAGTATTCTTGACATAATCTTTCAGGTCATATTTTCTTCTCGTTGCGTCGCTTACATGTAAAGAATCTCTCTTCGAAGCTATTTCATCTCTGATCTCGTCAGTCAAAGACTCGATGTCGAATTCTCTTTCGCCTGTTACTGTCAAGCTGAGAGGATTATCGCTCCTTTCACCTGTTTCTTCACTTATCTTCTTGCGTGCCTCGTAGATGTTTTTCGTACCCGTAATGTCAACAATGAGTTCTTCGATCATCTTACCCGGGCGGATGCGAAATTCTGACTCGATCTTTTCGCTCGCATCAAGTAAAACATATCCCTTCGGACCCGTTTCGTCAAAACCTCTGCCGTAAAGGCATCCCGAGTAACAGTAAATTCCGCGATCGTCCAGTTTTCCTTCAGAGTATGAATGAACATGTCCCAGAGCGAGATAATCAATATTTTTACCCGCAAAACGCTTGAGAATGATATTGTTCGGGCCGTCTGAATCCGCAGCCTGTCCGTGAAGCATCACTATATTCAGATCGTTCTTGTCGAGACCGGGATCTGAATATATGTTGCCTTTTCCGTCGTTTTCGATGCCGCAGATGACGATCCTGTGCTGCCCTCCGTCGATATAATATTTAGTCCATTCATTTCCGAAAAGCTTCAGATTGTCATACGAAACGTCAAGTGTTTTTTCTATGTCATGATTGCCCCTAAGATAGTAAAAATCGATATCGGCATTGTCCTCGACGACCTTGTAAAACATATCCCTGTCTGTCGTTTTGGGATCGTCATCGTCAAAAAGGTCGCCGCTTATGAGAATGTTCTTAACGTCCATGGCAGAGGCTTCGTCGACGAGCTTTTTGAACGCGCCACGAAGCTCAGCTTTTCTCTTTGCGGAGCTTTCCTTTGAAAGTTTCGAAGTCAAAGCGGAACCGAGGTGAATATCGGCGCAGTGTATGAGTTTCATATTGCCCTCCGAATAAAAAATCACAGATATTGGTCTGTGATCTAATTATACAACAATCTTATAGGTTTGTAAATGTATTTTCGAAAATATGTTCGAGATAATTTTACTCAGCTAAAATCAGCCGCCGTATTCACACTCTTCTATGCCTCTGAACGCTTCGTCTTCCAAAGCCGCGAACTCGTATCTGTTCTCTTCTTTTTCGACTTCATCGAGATTCGGCCTCGTTTTCGGATGCTTCGGAGTAAAAACAGTGCAGCAATCTTCATAAGGCAGAATACTCGTGTCATACGTGTCTATTTCCCTTGCGAGAGCCATAACTTCAACTTTATCCATGCCTATAAGAGGTCTGAACACAGGCATATTCACCACCGCGTTCGTGCAGACAAGAGCCTTCATCGTCTGGCTTGCGACCTGTCCGATGCTCTCTCCCGTAACAAGCGCCTGGCAGCCCTTTTCCCTCGCGACTCTTTCAGCGATACGCATCATCGATCTTCTCATGAGTATCGTTCCGAGATCCTCGCGGCAATTGTCCCTTATAGAGAGCTGTATATCGGTAAAAGGAACCACGTAAACTTTCAGTTCGCCGCAATATCTTTCAAGTATTCCCGCAAGCTCGATGACCTTTTCCTTCGATCTTTCGCCTGTGTAAGGATAACTGAAAAAATGGACCGCGACCATCGAGACGCCTCTTTTACCTATCATATATCCCGCGACGGGACTGTCTATGCCGCCTGAGAGTAAAAGGCACGCCCTTCCGTTGCTTCCGGTAGGCATGCCTCCGGGAGCTTTCACGATATCGGAAAAGACATATACGTTTTCTCTCATTTCGATCCTGACGATAAAATCCGGTTCGTTTACATTGACTGCCAACTCGGGAAACGCGTCAAGAAGCGCTCCGCCTACTTCGGCAGATATCTCAGGGGATGTCAAGGGAAAGTTCTTGAAAGCCCTTTTTGTCTCGCATTTGAATTTCACGCTGCCGTCGGTGAGCTCTCTTTCGAAGGAGATCTTGTCGAGTTTCGCCGCGACTGATGCTTTGGCTGTTTCGATCGCCGATTCAAGAGTCACTTCATCGTTTTCATATGCTATAGACGCAAAAGTTAGGCCGAAAACGTGTGATAAACGCTTCAGTGCGAGTTCGAAATTAAAAGATTCGCTTTCCGGTCTTACGAAAAACCTCGATTGCGCCCATGATACGTCGCATTTTCCGCAATCCTTTATGGCGGCTCTCATATTTCTTGCGAGCTGATATTCGAATGTGCTCTTGTTGAGACCTTTGAGCGCGATCTCTCCTATGGATGCTAAAATGACTCTTTTTATCATGGTTTTCACTCCTCTGTTATTTGCTCTTCTTCCCGGGTTTTTCTTCTCGCAGACTGCCTTCGGAGCTTTTTAACAGCTTCGACTATGATCGGCGCGGCGCCTTCGATCTCCTCCATCGTCGTATAAGGAGAAAAACTGATCCTTATCGCGCAGTCTATTATCTCGTTTTTTACGCCCATGGCAGTGAGCACGCTGCTTCTGTTTTTTTTGTGAGACGAGCAAGCGGAACCTACAGATACATAAACTCCGTTTTTTTCAAGTTCGTGCTGCAGGACTTCAGCTCTTACTCCCTCAAAAGAGATATTCAGTATATAAGGCGACGATCTTTCAACATCTGTTAAAATGACTGCATTGGACAGCCTCGGAACCGTCTTTTCTATGAGACAGTCCCTCATTTTCACAGCGTTTGAATAATTTATCGAGATCGACGAATACATCTTTTCCGCAGCTTCCGCAAAAGCAGACGCCGCAGCGACGTTCTCCGTACCTGATCTGAGTCCTTTTTCCTGACCGCCGCCGTACAAAAGAGGCGCTATACGGATACCCGATCTCACCCATAATAATCCGCTGCCTCTGGGAGCGTTAAGCTTATGAGAGCTTGCTGTTATCATATCGACGCCAAGCTCTGAAGGATATATTTCTATCTTACCGAGACTTTGAACACAGTCCGTAAGTATCGCTGTGTTTTTGTTGATCCTGTTTCTCGTCGCAACAACTTCGCGGATCGGCTGTATCGCACCTGTCTCGCTGTTCACATGCAGCACGCATATAAGAGCTGTTTCGGGGCGGATCAAACCAGCCAGCGCTTCGATGTCCACTCTGCCTGACTGATCGAGAGGTATCTCATCGCATTCGTATCCTTCTTTTTTACAAAGCGCCCTTACGGTCTCGCTGACTGAAGGATGCTCGGCGGCAGAATACAAAATGTGTTTTCCTTTTCTGCTGTTCAGTTCCATATATCCGCGGATCGCCGTATTGTTCGCTTCCGTCGCGCAGGAGGTAAAAATAATTTCGGACGGCCTGACTCTCAAGATCGACGAGAGCCTCGCACGAGCCCTTGTGAGCTCGTTCTCGGCCTCCATTCCCAAAAGGTGTAATGACGAGGGATTTCCGTAAAAGTCCCTGTATGACCGTTCTGCGGCCTCCAGCGACCATTTTGAAGGTCTTGTTGTCGCGCTGTTGTCCAAATAATATATTTTTTTGCTCTCCGGAGTGTTTCCGAAGAAGTTTTTATCGTTTTTATCTTCAAGCATCCCGTGAGCCGCGCAATATTTTTCATACAGATCAGGACGTTTTATTTTCGTCCTTTCGAGGCTCTGCTCAAATCTCCATTTCTCTATTTCGCCGTGATTTCCCCTTTGGAGCACTTCGGGGACTTTTCTGCCGTTTATTTCGGCAGGTCTTGAATATTGAGGATATTCCAACAGACCTTCGGAGTGAGATTCCGAAACAGTCGCGTCTTCCGAAGCGAGCACTCCGGGCACCAGCCTTGCGACTGAATCGGCGACCATCATGGCGGGGATCTCTCCTCCTGTCAGCACAAAGTCTCCGGCTGATATTTCTTCATCGACTATTTCTTCGATAACTCTTTCGTCTATTCCCTCATAGTGGCCGCAAAGTATCACGAGATGATTCTGTTTCGACAGCCTTCTCGCGACTTCCTGGTTGAACGTTTTACCCTGAGGGGACATATAGATGCAGTACGGTTTTTCGCCGTCTTTTGAGACTGATTCGTAAGCAGAAACGATGGGCTGATACTGCATTATCAGTCCGGGTCCTCCTCCATACGGATAATCATCCACTTTTTTCTGCTTGTTCTCCGTAAAATCCCTGATCTGGACGTAATTGATCTCAAGATATCCGGCATCAACTCCTCTTTTTACGATACTCTCACCCATTACGGCCCTGATCATATCCGGAAAAAGAGTCAAAAAATCAATTCTCATAATACACTTCCTTAAGGCCGGGTAAAAGCCTTACGGTGATCTTCTGTTCAACGACATCAACATCCAGCAGAACTTCTTTGAGCGCCGGGATACACATTTCTCTGTTTTTTTCGTCTCTGACAACGTAATAATCGTTGCTGCCCGTCTCTCCTACATCCGTGACTTTTCCCAGGCACGTTCCGTCTTCCTCATAAACCGAGCAGCCGACGATATCGCCTATGTACCAGCGATTTTCAGGCAGTTTAAGCGCGTCTTTTCTTTCAACTTCGAGGAAACTTCCCCTGAGCTTTTCGGCGTCGTCCCTTGTCGTAACGCCTTCGAGCGCGAGGATCGCCATTCCGGATGAGACCTTTGCTCCGGTGACCTTTTTTACACAGACGGAACCGTCCCGGACAATTCTCACCTGTTTCAGCAGTTTGAATCGCCCGGGGTCATCTGTAGAGGGAAGCACCTTGACTTCTCCTCTGACGCCGTGAACATTTACAATTTCGCCTATTGTTAAATAATCAAGCAAAAGCCTTTTCTCCCGTAATAATACGCTCCGTATCAAACTATATCGACATAAACGGGTTTGGACTCGTTTCTGGACGCGGCTTTGATGACCGTCCTGATCGACTTTGCGATGCGGCCTTCCTTGCCTATAACTTTGCCCATGTCGTTCTGTGCGACAGAAAGCTGAAGAAGAGTGCTTCTCTCGTTTTCGATCACTTCGACCTTTACTGCGTCGGGATCGTCAACAAGCATTCTTACGATAGTTTCCAAAAGTTCTTTCATTACGTACACCCCTTAAATCATGCCTCTTTAGCTTTTTTGATCAAAGCCTTAACGGTATCAGTAGGCTGCGCGCCGTTTTTGATCCACTGATCAGCCTTTTCGAGGTCGATCCTGATCTCAGCGGGTTCGACCAGAGGATTGTATGTTCCGATCTCCTCAACGAATCTGCCGTCTCTCGCGTACTTGGACTCAGCTACTACTATCCTGTAAAAAGGTGTTTTCTTAGCGCCGATCCTTCTCAGTCTGATTTTTAACATTTTCTGTCACCTCCATAAATTTATCGTCGTTTTATATCATCAGAAAGGTCTTCTTCCTCCGAAGAGGTTGTTCATTCCCTTTCTGCCCGACTTACCGTTTGAATTGAGTCTTTTCATCATTTCCTTCATCGATTCGAACTGCCTGATGAGAACATTGACATCCTGGACCGTCGTTCCGCTTCCGGCAGCTATCCTCTTTCTTCTGCTCGCGTTCAGAATCGAAGGATTCTTTCTCTCTTTAGGCGTCATCGACTGGATTATCGCTTCAGTCCTCGACATTTTCTTCTCGTCTATGTCATCTTCGTTTATATTGCCTGCGACCCCCGGCATCATCTTCAGCATGCTTCCGATACCGCCCATTTTTTTGATCTGCTGCATCTGCTTAAGGAAGTCTTCAAGGTCGAATTTCTGCTCCTTGAGTTTCTTTTCGAGCTCCTTCGCATCCTTTTCATCGATCATCTGCTCCGCTTTCTCTATAAGCGTCAGAACGTCGCCCATACCGAGTATCCTGCTCGCCATCCTGTCAGGGTAAAGCGGCTCAAATTCGTTCATTTTTTCGCCGTTTGAAGCGAATTTAATAGGTTTTCCCGTGATCGCCTTGACTGAAAGCGCCGCGCCGCCTCTCGTATCCGAATCGAGTTTCGAGAGGATAATTCCGGAAATATCGAGCCTTTCGTTGAAACTTTGCGCAACATTCGCTGCGTCCTGACCTGTCATAGAGTCT
>DBVT01000022.1:0-2523 GCA_002308775.1 Mageeibacillus sp. UBA1257 | reverse complement strand
GTCGATCTGGAGACGGCCGGCAGTATCGACTATAACCACATCGTTGAGGCTTCTGAATGCCTTTTTGACTGCTTCAGTCGCGATCCGTACAGCGGGCGTTCCGGGCTCGCAGGAATATACGGGCACATTTATCTGAGCACCCAGGACCTGAAGCTGTTTTACGGCGGCCGGTCTGTATATATCGCACGCCGCGAGCATCGGATTTTTTCCTTCTCTTTTCAGATGAAGAGCGAGTTTTGAAGCGGCTGTCGTTTTACCTGATCCCTGAAGGCCGACCATCATTATGACGTTCGGCGGGTTCTTGGAAAGGTCCAGTTTTGCCTGAGCGGGTCCGAGAAGCTCTATAAGCGATTCATTTGTGATTTTTACGATCTGCTGACCCGGATTAAGGCTTTCGAGGACTGTCTGTCCCACAGCCTTTTCCGATACTTCGGCGATAAAATTTTTGGCGACTTTATAGTTTACGTCAGCTTCGAGAAAAGCCATACGTATTTCACGCATGAACTCTTTGACGTCCTTTTCCGTGACCCTCGTCTGGCCGCGCATCTTTTTTATTACCGCCTGCAGTTTGGCGGACAAACTTTCAAATGCCATTTTATGTGTCCTTTGTAATTACAGTTTCGCTTCGATCTTAACGAGATTGTCGATCGCTTTTCTGACTGTCTCGCCCGAGAACGTGTCACCGATATTGCCCAAAGTGAGTTCAAGTTCCGTTCTGACCTCCGAGAGCTTCGTCTTCGTCTCGTTGAATCTCGCGATTATTCCGAGTTTTTCCTCGTATTCCTCAAGGGCCGCCTTGCCTCTTTTGATGAAATCGTGAACTCCCTGTCTTGAGATGTTCAGGCACTCGGCGATCTCCGCAAGGCTCATATCGTCGTTGCAATACATATCGAGGCAGTCGAACTGGCTCTTTGTAAGCAGTTTGCCGTAGAAATCGAGCAGCAGACCCGTTTCATAGATGTCGTTTATCTCTGTCATCGTAAAATGCCTCCCGTATCGCTTATTCAGAAGAAACACATCTTTGCAAATTGCCTGTAAAGTGTTTCTCCTTTACAATTATAAATTGCTTTTTGACTCTTGTCAACACTCTGAAAAGATTTTTTTGCAAAAAATCGCGGATCTTGATGTATTCTTATGATCATTTTACCTTTTTCTGCTTTTGTTTCTGCTCTTCTCCGGGCATAGCCTTGGGCATAAGCAGAACGACGAGTATAGGCAAAACGATCTGTTCAACTCCCTGAATAAGCAGCAGAACAGGCACTGAACTGAGCGAATATCCGAAGATCGTGAGCACTGAATCGCCCATCAGCGAAACTATCGTCGTTCCGGTGATCGCGCCGAGCAGCGCGAATAAATTGGTTATGAATATATGTAACGAAACGTAACACGTCCTGTCTTCGTCAGGCATATTGAGATATACCATATTGGCGTACGTGATATTCAGTCCCACACCGAAGAAATGCTGCGTGAACCTTACGATCGTCATCAGCCAGAGATAGTTTCCTTCGTTTACAAAAGCGTACGCGAAAGTCGTAGGAGCGTACATCAGCACGCAAAAAGCAAAGACCTTGAGCCACGAATATCTGGCGATCATTTTACGCCAAAACTTGTTCAAAACTATCAGAAACAGCGAATACAGGGCATTGATCACGCAGACATACGTGTATTTAACATGCACATTGTTCAGAAGGTGCGTATCGAGCAGCGAGAAGGTGAAATTTGCAAAATACGACCATACGATAACGAATATCATTGTGATCATAAAAGGCTTGTTCCTGAACGGTATCCTGAAAATATTCGAGAATTTCACATGCTGCGTCGCCTTGTACGGATATTCCTTCGGAATGGAATTGAAGACAAGATCGACCATCGCGAAGAAGAAAGCAGCGAGCCTCAATATCATCAAAACAGTCGAATAATGGGCAGATCCTTTGAGCGCGTCCGTGATCGAACCGGAAATGACTATTATTACTCCCGATACGACAGCCGCGATAGTCTGCTGGTACGCAAAAAAATCTGCTCTTACGTGGTCAGGTATAAACACCACCTGCCAGGCCGTAAATCCCGATGCCACAAGAGCGTTACAGATATTGGCCGTAAAAATGATCACCAGAAAGCTTGCGAGCTTTACGTTTTCCGAAAGATTTTTTACGATCATCGGAAGAAATGTGATGCAGAATATATTCAAAAAATAATAGATGAATTTGCCGCCGATCAGGATGGCTTTTCTCTTTTGAAATCTCTCCAGGATCATCGGCGAAAACACACTGAACAGATTCGCGAGAAAAGGCACGAATGACAAAATGCCGATCTTAACTATATTGATGCCGTTTGCGCTTAAGAACCCGGAATAAAAGATGCCTGTAGTGAGATAGTTGATTATCGAAAGAATAAAGCCTGATATGAGCATGCAGCTTCTTCCTCTGGCATACTCGTCCCTGAAGTTAAAAAGGTTGTGAAAAAGTGATTTTCTGAAGCCCTCTGAGAGCCTGTTAAAACCAGATATTCCCTTTCCCGGCAATT
>DBVT01000050.1:8900-9088 GCA_002308775.1 Mageeibacillus sp. UBA1257 | reverse complement strand
TACGGTCTCGGTTCAAAAGACACTCCCCCGTCAAGCATCTTCGCTGTTTACGACGAACTCGCAAAGAAGGAACCCAAGAAGCATTTTACGATCGGAATCAACGACGACGTCACATATATGTCACTTCCCGAGAAAGCAGCTCCGAACACAGCGGCTGCAGGAACGATCGAATGCAAATTCTGGGGTCT
>DBVT01000050.1:8201-8860 GCA_002308775.1 Mageeibacillus sp. UBA1257 | reverse complement strand
AAGATCATCGGCGACCACACAGACAAATTCGTTCAGGCGTATTTCCAGTATGACTCGAAGAAAACGGGCGGCGTGACGATCTCCCATCTGCGTTTCGGAGACAAACAGATAAAGAGCCCCTACTACATCAACAAGGCCGATTTCGTCGCCTGTCACAATCCTTCATATGTGACAAAAGGCTACAAGATGGTCAACGACGTCAAACCGGGCGGCGTTTTCCTGATCAACTGCCAGTGGAACAACAAAGAGCTCTACGAGCATCTGACAGACGACGCGAAGCTCTATATCGCTAAAAACAAGGTCAAACTCTACACAGTCAACGCCATCGATATTGCTCAGAAACTCGGTATGGGCAAGAGAACAAATACTATCCTCCAGGCCGCGTTCTTCGCTCTCGCTAAAGTAATGCCTATCGAGGAATCTGTCGACTACATGAAGAAAGCTGCATACAAGTCCTACAGCAAGAAGGGCGAAGACGTAGTTAAAATGAACTACGCCGCCATCGACGCAGGCGTCAAAGCTTACAAAAAAGTTCCTGTTCCGGCAGAATGGAAGAACATCCAGCTCACAAATACGAAGACAGTCGCTGACGAGGATTCACCGCTCAAAAAGATGGTCGAGGAAGTTATGAAACCCGTTTCAAAAATGGACGGAGATTC
>DBVT01000050.1:3192-8016 GCA_002308775.1 Mageeibacillus sp. UBA1257 | reverse complement strand
CAATGAAGAAAGCTCCGAAGCCGATCGTAAAAACAAATTACACTTATACGCTCGCTGTATCACCGCTCGACTGTATGGGTTGCGGCGTCTGCATAGGCGTATGTCCTACTAAATCTCTTAAAATGGTCCCGCTGGATTCACAGCTCGACCAGCAGGCAGTTTTCGATTACTGTGTGGAAAAAGTCTCCGAAAAACCGGAGATCTGCGGAAACAACGCAATTTCCAGCCAGTACAGAAAACCGCTTCTTGAATTCTCCGGCTCTTGCGCAGGCTGCGCAGAGACATCTTACGCGCGTCTCATCACGCAGCTCTTCGGAGACCGTATGTACATTTCCAACGCTACAGGATGCTCTTCAATTTGGGGCGGACCTGCAGCTACGTCACCGTATACGACGAACGCCGAAGGACGCGGACCTGCATGGGCGAACTCCCTGTTCGAAGACAACGCAGANNCTCGGTATTTATCTCGGCCAGAAAGCTATCCGTGAGAGACTTATCGCGAAGGTAAAAGCTCTCCGCGAAACAGCTTCCAAAGATAATGTAAAAGAAGCTATCGACGGATATCTCGCAACAGTTGACGACGGCGCAGAGAACACGGAAGCTACAAAGAAACTCGTAGCTGCTCTGGAAGCTTGCGGATGCGACAAGGCAAAAGAGATCCTCGCGGAGAAAGAATATCTCTCCAAGAANNGGCGACGGCTGGGCATACGATATCGGATTCGGCGGCGTTGACCACGTTCTCGCAACGGGCGAAGATGTCAACATCATGGTATTCGATACGGAAGTATATTCCAACACAGGCGGCCAGGCATCCAAGGCTTCACAGATCGGTCAGGTCGCTCAGTTCGCTGCAGCCGGCAAGGCTATCGCGAAGAAGTCCCTCGCTGAGATCGCAATGTCATACGGCTATATCTACGTAGCTCAGATCGCTATGGGCGCAGATATGAACCAGACGATCAAAGCGATCACGGAAGCTGAAGCATATCACGGACCTTCCCTTATAATCGGTTACGCACCGTGCGAGATGCACTCGATCAAAGGCGGAATGACGAACTGCCAGGCTGAAATGAAGAATGCCGTAGATTGCGGATACTGGAATATGTTCAGATTCAACCCCGCGCTCAAAGCACAGGGCAAGAATCCGTTCACAGTTGACAGCAAGGAAGCTAAGACAAGCTACCGCGACTTCATTATGAACGAAGCCCGTTATTCGAGACTCACACGTGAGTTCCCCGAAAGAGCGGAAGTCCTCTTCAAGAAAGCTGAAGACAATTCAGTCGAGCGTTACGCTCACCTGCAGAAACTCGTCTCCCTCTACTCGGAAGAAGAGAAACAGTAAGGTAAGAAAACAAATGATGCACCGGCGGGACCGCAAGGTTCCGCCGGTGTTTTTTTAAGCTCGAAAATGCATCAGTCCCCTGTTTAAAACGTTTGATTTTTCTCGTTCTGCCTGTCATAATATTGTTGAAGTCAAAATCTGATGAATTTACTGTTTGGCGCTTCGGAGGACGTATGGAAAAACTGAAAACATTGAATTTTAACGGAAAATGGATCACTTCCGGGGTAAAAAACGAGAACTACGCTCTGCCGCCGGAAATATTCAGGAAAAATTTTACGCTTGAAAAAATGCCGGAAAAGGCCGAAATGAAGATCACGTCGCTCGGGATCTACGAGGCATATGTGAACGGGGAGAAGGTGTGCGACGATCTTTTTCTTCCCGGCTACACGAATTACAAAAGTCACATTCAGGCGCAGTCGTTCGATATCTCGAAGATGCTCAAAAAGGGAGAAAATTCGATCGAAGTGACTGTGGCAAACGGTTGGTATCTCGGAAAAGTCGGATACAAAGGCGGAGGCAATACATACGGTGATACGAGGGCTCTGATCGCGGATATCACAGTCGACGGCAAGGTTATACCGACAGATACATCGTGGCAGGTTTCGCACGGCGGCAAAAACATATTCGCTGATTTTTACGACGGACAGATAATAAACAATACGGTCGGAGATCCTGTTTTTGAGCCGGTAAAAATATTTGACGGAAAAACGCCTCAAATCATCGGGCACATCGGAACGACCGTAAAGATCTGCGGTACATTTGAGCCGAAAAGATATTACAAGGCAAAATCGGGCATCGTATACGATTTCGGCCAGAATTTCGCCGGTGTCGTGAGGATGAAAGTCAGAGCGAAAAAAGGCACTGTGATCACCGTAAAACACGCCGAGATCATGATGGACGGAGACATTTTTACGGAAAATTACAGGTCCGCGAAGGCTGAACTGAAATTGATCTGTGAAGAAGGAATAAACGAGTTCTTCCCCACTTTGACATTTATGGGATTTCGGTATGCTTCAGTTTCTGTCAGCGATCCGGACGGATTCGACCTTATCCGCATCGAGGGCGTGGCATTTTCTTCGTATATGAAAAACATAGGTTCGTTCGAATGCTCCGACGAGATGATCAACAAGCTTCAAAACTGCGTCGTATGGGGAACAAGATCGAACTTCCTCGAGATACCGACAGACTGTCCGCAGAGAGACGAGCGGCTCGGATGGACGGGCGACGCGTGCGTTTTCTGCAATACGGCAAGTTATAATTTCGACACTTCCCTCTTCTTTAAGAAGTGGCTTTTGGATCTTCGCAGCGAGCAGAGCGAGGACGGAGGCATACCTGTCACGATACCCGTTTTCGAAGGCGCCGAGCCGGCTCAAAAGAGACCTCCTGTCTGCGTCTGGGGAGACGTCGCGACTGTTCTTCCCTGGACTGTTTACCGGAACTACGGCAGTAAAACGGAGCTCTCCCTGTGCTACGAATCGATGAAAAAATACGTTTTACACGAGAAGGCGTATGCCGAAAAAGCACACAGATGCGACAGAAAATATCTGTGGGACAAAAATGTCTTCCAGTACGGCGACTGGTGCGCGTACGGAGAACCTTTCGAAGTGTGGTCAAAACGCGGCAATTACCTGTCGACAGCATGGTATTTTAACAGCGTACGTATCGTCGCGGAGGCCGCAGAAGTCCTCGGAAAAAAAGAAGATCATGAATTTTTCGCAGACCTGTCAGAAAAGATCCGCGCAGCTTTCGTAAAATACTACCTCAAAAAGGACGGTTCTCTTAAGCCGTGCGACTTTATGAGCATGTACGTTTGCTCCCTCTATTTTGGCCTCGTTCCTGAAGATTTCCGCGAGAAAACCGCAAAAAAACTCGCAGATATGGTCATCAAAAACGATTACAAGGTCATGACCGGCTTCCCGGGAACTCCCTATCTTCTTTTCGCGCTCTGTGACAACGGCTATGAGGATCTCGCCTACAAGGTGCTCTCAAACGGGGACTGCCCCGGCTGGATGCATATGGTAAAAAACGGCGCGACAACGACCTGGGAACGCTGGGACGCTATCGAGCAGGACGGTTCCTTCTTCCACGAGGGAGCGGGGATGGTCAGTTTCAACCACTACGCGTACGGCTCCCTGGGAGACTTCTTCTACCGCAGGATACTTGGACTTGAGAGCACGTCTCCGGGATACAAAACGTTCACCGTGCGGCCGTTCACGGGCGATCTTACATACGCACGCGGCTTCCACGAAACACCTTACGGCACGATCGAGATCGCGTGGAAAAAATCGGACGGTATTTTTACCCTCGATCTGACGGTCCCCGAAGGCTCTTCCGCCACGGTGATCCTTCCGAACGTTACAGACCGGAAAGTGACTTCCGGAAAGCATATGTACACAGTAAAAATGTAACGGTCTCTAAACCGGTGTTTTACACCCGTTTTTACACGCCGTGCACGCGATTGAAAAACGCACACAAAAAGTATATAATTTCAATGTTAAGTTATCTAAAGGAGGCATATAGATGTCAAAACTTTTCAGTAAAAGAACAATTGCCCTGCTGCTCGCCATGGCGCTCTGCCTGTCGTTTGCGGCATGTACAAACAACAATACGCCGAAAGGGCCCGATGCTACGGCAACGCCCGAGCCTGCTCCGACGGAGGTGCCGCCTCTCACTCCCCAGCCTGAGATCGAGGATACGGGAGAACCGATCACGTATCACGTTTCTAATATTTTTACCGATAATATGGTAGTTCAAAGAGACAGATATATTAAGATCTGGGGTTGGGCAGATCAGACGTCCGGATATATTTACGGCGAATTCATGGGAGAAAAGAGATACGCCCAGATCCAGTCTGACGGATATTTCCTGCTTGAGTTCTCTCCTCAGAAAGCAACGATGACGCCTCAGACGCTCACTGTTTATCCTAAGAACGGCAGCACTACGACGCTTGCAAATATACTCGTAGGCGATGTGTTTATCGTAGGAGGACAGTCCAACGCCGAGCTCACCATGCAGACGACCATACAGGGACTTTCAAAGGACGACAGAACGACATTGAGAGAAAAAATACTTGCTGACAGCAACATCCGCGTAGTCGTCCAGTCGAGGGCAAACGCGGTCGCCAAAGCATCATTCTGCGCAACGCCTCAGAAGGAAGTCGTCAACAAGTCTATCAAATGGTACGTCGGAAGCGAAAAGAGCGCCTGGACAAAATCTTCCGCTATCGGTTACTACTTCGCACTCGCGTACAGAGACGTCTGCCCTGACGTTCCCGTAGGATTCATTATGATGGGCGCAGGCGGCGCAGCTCTTTGCGAACTGATGCCTTACGACCTGGCTGAAGAACTCGGGATCCCCTTCGGAACATGTTATTATAACGCTCTTACACACCCGTTCATCGGACTGCCCTTTACAGGAATGCTCTTCTATCAGGGCGAGTCCAACACAGGCGGTGACAACCCCAAGAGATACGCGGCAGACCTTAA
>DBVT01000050.1:2054-3149 GCA_002308775.1 Mageeibacillus sp. UBA1257 | reverse complement strand
CAGCTTTCGAGTCACGGACCTGATTCGCTGGCAGTATGGGAGAGCGTTGCCGCAATAAGAGGCGCGCAGTTCGAGGCGAAAAATATAATTTCCAACTACTACCTCATCGTTTCAATGGACGTAGGCTTCAGAGCGGAAGAAGGAGCTGACTGGGCGCATCCGAAGAACAAAGAGCCCGTCGGCAGAAGGCTCGCTAACGCCTGTCTGGCCACGTATTTCGGGCTTCTCGATCAGGACAGTAATTTATCCCCCGAGCCTGTTAAAATCGAATGGAAGGGCTCTGAGGCCCTTCTAACGTACGATCACGTGGCTTCCGGTCTCGGACTTATGCCTGACACGGGAGATAAGCTCATCGGATTCCAGTACAGAGTCAACGGAGAGATCAAAGACGCCGAAGCTGAGATCGTCGGAACCAATCAGGTAAGCGTAAAAATCGAGTCAGGCGCGGACCTCGTCCGCTACGGTATGACGGAATTCGGATATCCCGAAAACGCCAACCTGCAGAGTTCTGCGGGTTATCCTTCACCTGCATTCTACTTCGAGAAAAACTAAATAACAAACGGTTTGATAATTGATCGAAACCACAAGCCCCGGGATCTTGCGATCCCGGGGCTTGTTCATTTTACTGTTTTATTGTTATCAGTCAGGACGTTTTGTTTCGTTCGGAGACCATCAATATGCGATGCCCTGTGCGTACATTGCTTTTGCGACCTTCAGGAAGCCCGCGATGTTTGCGCCTGCCGCGAGGTTGCCTTCCATGCCGTACTCTTTAGCGGCTTCGCTTACGTTCTTGTAAATGTTGACCATGATGTCGTGGAGCTTTGCGTCAACTTCTTCGAACGTCCATGAATATCTCATGCTGTTCTGGCTCATTTCGAGAGCTGAAGTTGCAACGCCGCCTGCGTTGACTGCTTTTGCGGGTCCGAAGAGAACTCCGGCTTTCTGGAACGCTTCGATCGCTTCAGGGGTTGAAGGCATATTAGCGCCCTCTCCTACAGCCTTTACGCCGTTCTTGATGAGGATCTTTGCGGATTCTCCGTCGATCTCGTTCTGTGTCGCGCAAGGCATTGCGATGTCGCATTTTATTGTCCAGAT
>DBVT01000050.1:0-1986 GCA_002308775.1 Mageeibacillus sp. UBA1257 | reverse complement strand
TTACGATGTCGAGTTTGATGCCGTCCGGATCGTATATATAGCCGTTCGAGTCGCTCATCGCTACGACTTTTGCTCCGAGCGTTGTAGCTTTTTCGACCGCGTAGATCGCGACATTTCCGGAACCTGAGACGACGACCGTTTTACCCTTGTAGGAATCGCCTTTTTCGTTGAGGGCAGCTTCCATGAAATAGCAGGCGCCGTATCCCGTAGCCTGTGTACGCGCGAGTGAACCGCCGTATTCGAGTCCCTTGCCTGTTAAAACGCCCGTGAACTCGTTCGTAAGTCTCTTATACTGTCCGAAGAGGTATCCGATCTCTCTTGCGCCTGTTCCTATATCACCTGCGGGTACGTCTGTGTCCGCGCCGATATGCCTGTAAAGTTCTGTCATGAAGCTCTGGCAGAAACGCATGACCTCGCCGTCTGATTTGCCTTTGGGATCGAAATCGCTGCCGCCCTTTGCACCGCCGATCGGCAGACCTGTGAGTGAATTTTTAAGGATCTGCTCAAATCCGAGGAATTTCATAATGCTTATATTAACTGACGGATGGAGTCTGATACCGCCCTTATAAGGTCCGATCGCGCTGTTGAACTGCACGCGGAATCCTCTGTTCACGTGAACATTGCCGGCGTCGTCTACCCACGGTACTCTGAAAATGATCTGTCTCTCAGGCTCTACTATTCTGCTGAAAATGCCTGCTTTGACCCACTCGGGATGCGCTTTTGCAACAGGCTCCAGCGATTCCAGGACTTCTGAAACTGCCTGATGGAACTCGGGCTCGCCGGGATTTCTCTTCTCGACTTCTTCCAAAACATTTTTTAAAATTTCCATAACAATACCTCCGTTGTTAAAAAAAATGACAACGTTTGTATTCTACCATACAAAAGTACTTGTATGCAATATTTTTTTTGTCGTCTCGGTCAGATTTTTTTTATTGGAAAAAAGCGAATATTGTGGTATACTATATGTGGTCTTAAAAGGGATCTTTTTCAAAAGATCGCGGCTTAAGCTTTCAACAAAGCAAAAGTCCGAATAACGGCCACCGAAAAACATCCGTGCGAAAGAGGTGAAATGGTTTGAAAATCGAAAAACTTCCGAATAACATTCTCAAGGTCACGATCAGCAGAGCGGATTTTGCGACGCGCAATATTGATTCCACTCATCTGAAAGTTTCGTCGAGGGTCTATCGCAATTTCATCAATGACATCATCGCGCATGCGGAAAAAGAGCTCGGTTTTAATGTTCAGAGCGGTCAGATGCTCGTAGAGACGCGTCCCGGCAAGAAACCCGGTGATTTTATCGTTTTCGTTAAGGGTCTCAGTGTGCCAGGTACGGGCAGTATGCAGAATATGCAGTCTCCGTCAGAAATGGCTTCGGAGCAGTATCCCGTCGATGGAGGATATTCGATGATCGAATCGTTCCTCGCGGGACTTCGCAAGAGTTTTGACAATCTTCCCGCCGATCTTCCGATCGACAGGCAGGCTCCGGCTGAAGAAGAACGTCAAGACAACTACCTCAAGCAGCTTCCCCCTATCGCGCAGCCTGTCTATCCCACACAGACATATGCAAGCGCGGATGAGATCGCACACGTCAGCAAAGAGCGCGAAACGATCTACGATCACTACGATATACTGTGCTTCGAGGACTTTGACGAACTCGTTGAATTCTGCAAATCGTTCAGATCTTCCGTTAAGACAGCTTCCGCTCTCTATTCCTACAACGAGGGTTATTTCCTCCTGCTCAGGCTCACAAAGGGTTCTCTCTCCTATGTGAACAAACTCGAAAACAGGGCTCTCGAATTCAACGGGATATTTGTTCCCGCCGAAGTCATCCTCCCCATTCTTCAGGAACACGGCGAGCCCCTGTTAAAACGCGCAGCGATCAAAACGCTCGCAGAAAATTTCTGATGATCATCGATAATATCGTAATAAAGCCGCCGCGGATCAGCCGCGGCGGCTTTCATTTTACCCTATCAGGCTTCAGAGCTG
>DBVT01000008.1:12882-20344 GCA_002308775.1 Mageeibacillus sp. UBA1257 | reverse complement strand
GCTTCGTATTCCATCTTAGCGCCTTCGGGAGCTGCCGTGAATTTCTTCGCTGCGTCATCCCATGTGTATCCGGCTTTCTTCAGGAAGCCGATAGCTGCTTCGAGAGCTGCCGCGTACTTCTCTTCTTCTGTCATTGAAGATGTGTAGATCGAGTTGCCGTCAACATCTTTGGAATATGCGAGTTCATATCCTTCGTCGTTCGGCTTCGGAGCTGCCCATGAAGTATTGGAAATAGGATACTGGATAACGGATGCTCTCTCACCATAGTATGAGTAGATCGTCTTGTCTCTGTAAACTGCGAACAGTGTAGCGAATGCTTTACGAAGAGCTTTTGACTCCTCGCTGTCGGGATCGCCGCCTACGTTAACTGTTGTAGCGTTAGCGCCGATGTAACCGTAACCGAGGTTGTCAACTGTGTTCGTAACGATCTTCTGACCGTTGAGGTCGCCGTTGTTAGCTTCTTTGATCGCTTTGACAGCAGCATCGTTGAACGAAGGATCAGTTACGTCGAACGAACCTGATACAACGCCGGGAACCTTATCGGCAGAATCTGTTTCCTGGAATTTTACATATGTGATCTTGGGAGTTCCTTTGAAGTAATTTTCATTTCTCTTGAAAGTTACAACGCCGTTCTCATAACTCTGGAAAACGTAAGGTCCTGCGCCCATAGGAGCTTTTGTTTTAGCTTTGACTGCAGTAAGGTCGCCCTTTGTGAAGCCAAACTTGTTGTTGTCGTAATCATACATCGACTCGTCGCCATAGTAATGGAGAGGAGTTACATAGATACCGAGCTGGTAAATAGATGTAGCATCAAACTTTGTCATTTTGACTGTTACTTCATAATCGTTGACTTTCTTGATACCGGAGATCGAGTCTGCCGTATCACCTGTCTTGACTGCGACAGCGTATACGTCTGCTTTTTCGCCGAGTTCAGCATCGATAAGTTCGCTGATGCTCGTGGTTGCTTTCTCATAGTTGATACCTGCGTCGCTGATATCGTATCCGTAAGAGTCGAGGATTACTGTCCAGTAATCTTCAGCTGTCGGGAATTCGTTAACAAGATCGTATACAGTTCCTGCTGCTGATGTGAAGACGTCGTCCTTATATGACGCGTAGCCCCACATTCTCATACCGAGAGCAACCTTGAGTCCGTCGTTGGCTTTGATCTCGTCAGTTGTCTTGCCTATACGCTCAGCGTAATCATTCGCATAATTTGCAACAACATAATCTACTATAGTCTGAGCAAATTTGACGCCAGCCTTGTTGAACGCTTCGAAATAAGCTTTCGACTCGTCAGCTGTGTAGTAATCAGATGCCTTGTCAGGTCCGTCTGCAAGAATGAGGCTGCTCTTTGTAGTCATATTCTTCAGATAATCTGCCATGCCTTCGATAGGCTGAGCGGAGAATGTCGTTGAACCTGTGTAAGCCGGGTCTGAATAAACGTACATTGTGAAGATTACGTCATCAGCTGTCAGTTCTTTGCCATCAGAGAATTTGACGCCTTTTTTGATCTTGATGTCGTAGTCAACAGTACCGTCAGAGTTGATCGTCTCCGTAACGTCAGAAATACCTTTGTAGGTGTATTCTGTTCCGTTGTACGTCCTCTTTTCGCCTTCGATTCCCTTGTAGACCACGTTACCTTCACGGTCTGTGGAAATGAGGCCCAATGTTGTCATTCCTACAACATCCTGGTCGTAAGCCGTCGTTGCGAAGAACGGGCTGAACTTTCCGGAGAATTTGTCGTAGCCGACAACGAGCGTGTCCGCACCTTTGTATTCATCTTTTTTCTTACATCCGACAAATGCCGTTGCAAGGAGAGAGACTGCGAGCAAAAGTGCACAAACTTTTAACACTTTCTTCATTGTTTTTTCCTCCAATAAGATAAAGATACTTCTGCAAGAGGCGGCCGTTTTCCAGCTTTTTGTCGGCGATTTTTCACCGTACAGTCTTGCATTACTGAGAAATGTTACACTAAGTCAATGGTGTTTGTCAATAACTTTTGTGAAATTTTTTTTCGAGTTCTAAAAAAAAATGCATTTTCGGGTCTTAATTTGATTAAATTTATCATATTTGAACCATTTTTATGCTTTTTCTTTGCAAAAATGCTATCAGGGCTCCCGCCATCATCATCACGGAAGCGACGATGAACACAACGTCATTGAACACAAAAGGCTTCTGAACTGTCCCGACGAGTTTCAAAATGAACGCCAGGACTATCCCGGTGAGGTTCCAACCGTCCAGGATCATTATTCCTATGCCGCATTTTGCGACTCTGTCGTGCATCGCGTCCTTAGTCTCCCTTTTTACCTTTTCCTTGGCCGTAAGAAGATTATATGCCGCAAGGTTCAGATAAAGTATCGGCAAAAAGCAGCACGCAAACGGTATCAGCGTATAGTACTGGGAAGAAAAACCGATATTGCGGTAAAATGCGATGCCCAATATCAGAGAAAAAAGACAGACAACGGCGCAGACTGTTATGATCCTTGTCGCTTTTTTAACTTCGGCTTCTGATTTTTCGAATTTGAAATGGTCACCGACGTAGACAGCTTTTGTGACCGTCTTCCCTTTTTTATTCACCTGATTCTCAAGTCTGTAATCCTTCGCGTATTTATTGAGAGCCATCAGTTTTTCTCCTTCTGTTAAAAAGAGTGCAAAACGCCCGTACCGCATTTCTGCTTAAAATGCGCCTCACTTGTTTAATTATAATTTAAGGAGGCTGAATTGGCAAATATTCATATTTCTACTTTGCCGGAGAATACTTCGACGGTCGCTCCGGTGAGAGTGAGACGTTCGTCTGTACAGTTGACAGTAAGATCACCGCCGGCGAGTTTTATCGTAATGTCCCTGCCTTCGTCGCAGAAGCCGTTTTTAATAGCTGCCGCAACTGCCGCGCAAGCGCCTGTTCCGCATGCGAGAGTCTCGCCGTTGCCCCTCTCCCACACTCTCATCCTCAAGGTCGTCCTGTTTATGACTCTGACAAATTCCGTGTTGATCCTCTCGGGGAATATTTCCGCATTTTCAAATTCGGGACCTGTTTTATGAAGATCCAGCGTGTCTATCGAGTCGCAGAATACGACACAGTGCGGATTTCCGACGTTTACGCATGTGACTTTGTACGGTTTGCCGCCTATTATCACGGAAATGTCGACAGCTTCGTCTGCATCAGTCAGCACCGGTATCTCCTTCGACTTGAACGTCGCCATACCCATATCCGCCGATACCGAACTCGCTTTTCCGTTCCTCGTATATACCTTTAATGTGTGAATGCCGCTTATCGTTTCCACTCTTACGGTATCTCCTTTGACGAGTCCCCTGTCGTAAACGTATTTCGCGACGCATCTTATATTGTTGCCTGCCATTCTGCCTTCGCTGCCGTCTTTATTGTACGAGCGCATCATGACATCGGCATCATCTGATCTTTCCATCAGCACTATTCCGTCTGCTCCGATACCGTAGTGCGGCGCACAGAGGCTCACGCACAGAGATTCGGGATATGTGACTGCGCCGTCGAAATTTTCTATGAAGATATAGTCGTTTCCGCAGGAGTGCATTTTTACAAATGATATCTCAGGGCGGCTTTTTCTCATATTGTTGATGTCGACGAGCTCCGTATTGTTTATGTTGTATTTGCTCTGGATCATATCAGCGATTGCTCCTGCCGTATCAAGCGAGGTAAAACACGGTATCTTGAGTCTCATCGCGTGCCTGTGGAGCATATTGTAGTCGCCCACTGTGTCGTCCTTGACGGCTCCGGTGTAAACGATGCAGTTTAGCTGTCCTTTGTCCATAAGCTCCGGTATTTCGTCGCTCTGCGTGACATTGTCGACAGCCGTAACGTCTATTCCGAGCGTCTTTATAGCCTGCGCAGTGCCTTTTGTAGCCATTATTTTGAACCCGAGATCGTAAAATCTCTTTGCAAGAGTCAATATCTCCTGGTAATCGTTTTCTTCTACGCTGATCAGTATGCCGGGTTTTGAGTCCTTTTTACCGGAAGGAACGGTATAACCTGCTGCGGAAAGACCTTTGAACAGAGCTTCCGACATATTTTTGCCCAGTCCCAGTACTTCTCCCGTGGATTTCATTTCCGGCCCGAGGATCGAGTTTGCGTCGTTCAGTTTTTCGAACGAGAAGACAGGCACCTTCACGGCGTAATACGGAGGAACATCGCAAAGGCCTGTCCCGTACGGCATTTCGGAAAGCTTTGCTCCGAGCATCACTCTCGCCGCGATATCGACCATCGGAATATTCGTGACTTTGCTTATATAAGGAACGGTCCTTGAAGCCCTCGGATTTACTTCGATAACGTACAGTTCATTCGCATATATCAGATATTGTATATTTACAAGGCCTTTTGTGCCCAGCGCGAGAGCGAGTTTTTCAGAGCAGTCACAGATCTTTTTCGTAAATTTGTCTGTGAGATTGTAAGGAGGATAAACGGCTATCGAATCGCCGCTGTGAACGCCCGCCCTTTCGATATGCTCCATTATGCCCGGTATCAAAACGTCGCTTCCGTCAGATATAACATCGACTTCGAGTTCTATTCCCGGCATATATTTATCGATCAGGACAGGGTTCTCGATGCCTCCGGCAAGTATCCTGTTCATATATTTTTCTGTATCGGCAGGAGTTTTCGCGATGATCATATTCTGCCCGCCTATAACATAAGACGGCCTTAGTAAAACGGGATATCCGAGTTCCCCTGCAGCTTTTACAGCCTCTTCCAGAGTTTTCACCGCGAAGCCTTTCGGTCTTCTGATGCCTATATTTTCCAGCAGTTTGTCGAATTTTTCCCTGTCTTCGGCGATATCTATGCCCTCTGCAGACGTTCCGAGTATCCTGACTCCCTTATCGTGTAAAAACTGAGTGAGTTTTATCGCGGTCTGTCCTCCGAACGCGACAACGACTCCCACAGGCTTTTCGACGTCTATTATATTCATCACGTCTTCTCCCGTGAGAGGCTCGAAATACAGTCTGTCAGCCGTGTCATAGTCAGTCGAAACCGTCTCAGGGTTGTTGTTAATTATCGCGACTTCATATCCCATCTCACGAAGCGTCCAGACGCAATGCACGGAGCTGTAGTCGAACTCTATTCCCTGTCCGATCCTGATCGGTCCCGAACCGAGCACGATTATCACGTCTTTTTTCCTCGCAGGGCAATTCCTCGCTTCGCATTCGAATCCCTCTTCTCCTGCGCAGGAGTAATAATACGGCCTGTCCGTTCCGAATACCTTTTCGCATGTTCTGACTATTTTGTAAGTGTATTTTTCGCTTTTTATATGTTCTTTGCTGCCGCTTATCCTTTCGATCGACTTGTCTGTATAGCCCAATTTTTTGCCCTCGGAAATATTATCGGCGTTCGCTCCTTCTTTTGCCAGTTTCTGCTCGTATTTTGCGAGATTCTGCATTTTTTTGAGGAAATACGTGTCGATCTTTGTGATCTCGTATATTTTTTCGAGCGAAACTCCTTCCTTTATCGCCTCAAAGACAGTAAAGATCCTGCGGTCGTCCTGATCTTTCAGCCTCTCTGTAAGCGGTTTGTCGTTTATCGGTTTTGCGTTCAACGTATCGAGACCGATCTCCGCGCCTCTCACAGCCTTCATAAGGGCGTTCTCAAACGTCGTGCCGATGGACATGACCTCTCCCGTCGCCTTCATCTGCGTCCCGAGCTTTCTGTCGCTGCCCGAAAATTTCTCAAAAGGCCACTTCGGGAATTTTAAAACGATATAGTCCACAGTCGGTTCGAATCCTTTGAGCGAAAAGCCTGTCTTCTCGTTCCTGATCTCATCGAGCGTATAACCGAGCCCGAGCTTTGCGGTGATCTTCGCGATGGGGTAACCTGTCGCCTTCGATGCGAGAGCGGAAGATCTTGATACCCTCGGATTGACCTCTATGACAGCATATTCGGATCCGTCGGGTTTTAGCGCAAACTGGCAGTTGCAGCCGCCTATTATATTTATTTCTTTTACAATATCGAGAGCTGCTTTCGAGAGCATATCGTATTCTCTTTGAGTCAGTGTGAGAGCAGGCGCGACGACAATGGAGTCACCCGTATGTATTCCTACAGGATCGACGTTTTCCATTGAGCAGACTATCACTCCGTTGCCCTCTTTGTCTCTCATCGTTTCGAACTCGATCTCTTTCCATCCGGCAATGCACTTCTCGACGAGTATTTGCTTTATGGGAGAAAGAAGCAGTCCGTTCTGTGCGATCTCTTTTAATTCTTCGTCGTTTTCAGCGATCCCGCCGCCCGTTCCTCCGAGCGTAAAAGCGGGCCTCACGATTATCGGATATCCTATTTTTTCAGCGATTTTCAGCGATTCCTCAACCGTTCCCGCGATATCGGACGGCACACAGGGCTGCCCGATCTTTTCCATGGTCTCCCTGAAAAGCTCTCGGTCTTCAGCCTTGTTTATGCCCTCAACATTCGTTCCGAGCAGTTTTACGCCGTATTTTTCGAGTGTTCCGTTTTTGGAAAGCTGCATAGCGATCGTCAGACCGGTCTGTCCTCCCAGGCCTGCCATCAGCGAATCGGGGCGCTCTTTTTCGATGACTCTCGCGACAGTCTCGGCGTTCAGCGCTTCGAGATATATTTCGTCCGCCAGGTTTTTATCAGTCATTATCGTCGCCGGATTTGAGTTCACCAAAACCACGTCCAGTCCCTCGTTTCTGAGAACTCTGCACGCCTGCGTCCCGGCGTAATCAAATTCCGCCGCCTGCCCGATCACTATCGGGCCTGAACCTATGACCATTACTTTTTTTATGCTTTTATCTCTTGCCATTTTTCGCACCTGCCCGGATCGATCCGTCTCTTATGTTTTAATAAAAATCTTTCGTTATGTTATTTTTACAATGTCGCCGCCATAACGGCTTTTATCGTATGCATCCTGTTTTCTGCTTCGTCAAATACGATCGACTGCTCGCTTTCAAACACATCGTCAGTAACTTCGAGTCCGTCAAGGCCGTATTTTCTGTATATTTCCTCTCCGATCTCAGTGTTTCTGTCGTGATATGAAGGGAGGCAGTGCATGAATCTGCACTGAGGACCGGCAGCTTCCATGAGTTTTTTGTTGACCTGATAAGGCTTCAGATCATCTATCCTCTCCTGCCACGCCTCTTCAGGCTCGCCCATCGATACCCAGATATCAGTATATATAACGTCCGCGCCTCTTACCGCCTCGTAAGGCTTTTCGCAGAATGATATCGAAGCGCCCGTTTCCTTGGCTATCTTTCTGCACTCGTCCGTGAGCTGCTTTGAAGGAAAATATTTTTTCGGAGCGCAGGCAACATAATCCATGCCCATCTTCGCGCATCCGACCATCAGAGAGTTGCCCATATTGAACCTCGCATCGCCCATATATACGAGTTTTATGCCTTTCAGATGCCCGAAATGCTCTTTTATTGTTAAAAAGTCCGCAAGTATCTGCGTCGGATGGAATTCGTCCGTGAGTCCGTTCCAGACAGG
>DBVT01000008.1:0-12831 GCA_002308775.1 Mageeibacillus sp. UBA1257 | reverse complement strand
TCGATGCCGTCGAACATCCTTCCGAGCACCCTCGCGGTGTCTTTGATGCTTTCTTTTTTACCCATTTGAGAGGATTTCGGATCGAGATATACGGGATGTATTCCGAGATCCGCTGCCGCAACTTCGAATGAGCACCTCGTCCTCGTGCTCGTCTTTTCGAATATCAAAGCGACATTCTTCCCCTCGAATTTTTTCTGTGATATTCCAAGCTTCTTCTCCTTTTTCAGTTCAGCCGCAAGGTCGATGAGACAGCCTATCTCCTCAGGCGTAAAATCGAGCAGTTTCAAAAAGCTTTTTCCTTTTATATCTAATTTCATGATAGATCCTCCCCGCATGTCTCTTTTATTATCGAAACGGCTTTTTTAAGCTGTTCGAACGGTATGTTCAAAGCGGGCAGAAGCCTCACCTTATCCTTCGCCGTAAGGCAGAGAACGCCTTTATCTATACATTTTAAAACGATATCCTTCGCGGGTCTCACCGTTTTTATTCCGATCATAAGGCCCATTCCCGAAACAGATTCGACGCCCTTCGCTCCTTTGAACTCTTTGAATATATATTTGCTCTTTTCTTTTACCAGGCCGAGCAATTCGTCGTCTATCCTTCCGAGGATCGAAAGAGCCGCCGCGCAAGAAACGGGGTTGCCTCCGAATGTCGATCCCTGATCTCCGAATCCGAAGATGTTTTCGACTTTTTTACCGAGCATCGTGGCGCCTATGGGGAGCCCTCCGGCCAGTCCTTTCGCGGTCGAGACTACATCAGGTTTGAGGCCGTAATTCATATATGAATAAAGCTTGCCTGTCCTTCCGTTGCCTGTCTGAACCTCGTCAACCATCAGAATGATATCCTTCTCTTTCGCGATCTTTGCGATCTCTCCCGTAAAATCCTTCGAAAGAGGCATCACGCCTCCCTCTCCCTGGACGCACTCGATCATAATACCGGCGATCTTTTCTTTTTCGACAGTCTCTTTGAGTTCCTCGATATTATTCGCCTCAACGTACACGAATCCGGGCGTCAAAGGTGTAAACAGCTTATGAAATACTTCCTGCCCTGTCGCGGCAAGGGTGGTGAGCGTCCTGCCGTGGAAGCTGTTTTTAAGAGTGATTATCTTGTAAAAATCGGGACCCTTTTTCTCGCTCGCATATTTTCTGATAGCTTTTATGCCGCATTCGTTCGCTTCGGCTCCGGAATTTGAGAAGAACACCTTCTTCATCCCCGTCTTCTTACAAAGCATCTCCGCGAGCATCGCGCACGGCTGCGTATAATACAGATTCGAAGTATGCTGCACCTTTGAGATCTGGTCGGCAACTGCCTTCTGCCACTGCTCGTCAGCCGCTCCGAAGGATGTGACCCCTATGCCGCTGCCCATATCGATGTATTCTTTCCCGTTTACGTCATACATCAGCGAACCTTTTCCGGAAACTATCTCTACAGGGAACCTGTTGTAAGTATTGGCTATGTATTTTTTGTCAGTTTCGATGATGCTCATTTGTTTTCTCCTTTTACCAGCGTGCCGGCGCCTTCGTTCGTCAGAAGCTCCATCAGGATCGAATGCGGGACCCTGCCGTCCATTATGACAACATTTTTGACGCCCTGTTTTATCGCGGTCACGCAGCATTCGACTTTCGGTATCATGCCGCCCGATATAATGCCCTCTTTTTTGAGCTCATCGACCTGTTCGAGGCCTATCTCCGGTATCAGCGTTTCCGTCTTGTTTTTGTCCCGTAAAACTCCCGCTATATCTGTCATCATTATCAGCCTTTCTGCCTCGAGAGCACCGGAAATATATGCCGCGGCCGTATCGCCGTTTATATTGTACGCGTTGCCCTCTTTGTCGCATCCGACTGTCGAAATGACAGGTATATAACCGTTGTTCAATATGTCCGCAACGGGTTTAATGTGTATTTTCGTGATCTCTCCGACGTATCCGAGCTTTTCATCCTTGACCTTCGCTTCGATCAGTCTGCCGTCCATTCCGGAGAGCCCTATCGCCTTTCCGCCTTTCATTTCGAGCATATTGACGAGCGTTTTATTGACTTTCCCGGCAAGTACCATCTGGACGATGTCTATCGTCTCCTTGTCCGTCACTCTGAGACCGTCTACGAATTCGGGCTTTTTACCCAGTTTATCCATCATTTCGGAAATCTCGGGGCCGCCTCCGTGGACAAGGACGATCTTTACTCCTATGAGCCACAGGAGGACGATATCTTCCATGACCTGCTGCTTTAAAGCCTCGCTCGTCATCGCATTGCCGCCGTATTTTACAACGACAGTTTTGCCCGTGTACTTTTTGATGTGAGGGAGTGCCTCAGTCAGCACCTGCGCCCTCTGCGCGTTTGAAAAACCTTTTTCCATGATCCCGCTCCGAATAGTTATTTTTTTGCAGATAAAGCTTTCGTCATTATGTCCTGTAGTCGCCGTTTATTTTTACATAATCGTATGTCAAGTCGCATCCCCAGGCCGTTGAAGAAACATCTCCGAGGCCGAGATCTACGATTATCTCGATCTCTTTCTCCGATAAGATCTCTTTCGCTTTTTCCTCCGAGAAATCAACGCCGGCGCCGTTTCTGCAGACAGCGATCGTGCCCTTGCAGCTCTTCAGATCCACATCTATTTTGTCCGGATCGACGTCCGTCTTGCTGTATCCTATCGCGCACAGTATCCTTCCCCAGTTTGCGTCCGCGCCGAACATAGCCGCTTTTACAAGGCTCGAGCATATGACGCTTTTCGCTACTTTTTTAGCTGTTAAAATGTCCTGAGCGCCGCTGACCTTGCACTCCAGCATTTTTGTCGCGCCTTCTCCGTCAGATGCGATCATCCTGCAGAGAGCGACATTTACAGTGTTCAAAGCCTTCATAAACGTTTTAAAATCGTCGTTTTCCTCTTTGATCTCTTCATTTCCCGCAAGGCCGTTCGCCATCACAGTGACCATATCGTTCGTGGATGTGTCCCCGTCTATGCTTATCATATTGAATGTGTCTTTTATATCTCCCGAGAGCGCGTTTTGAAGCATTTCAGGCGAGATAGCGACGTCCGTCGTTATGAATACCAGCATCGTAGCCATATCGGGATGTATCATTCCGCTTCCCTTTGCGATGCCTCCCATTCTGCACTTTTTGCCGGACAGTAAAAACTCGCAGGCGATCTCTTTTTTTACCGTATCCGTCGTCATGATGGCTTCCGCCGCATCCGAACTGCCGCCCGTAGAAAGATTTTTTACAAGCTCCGGGATACCGGCTTTGATCGGCGCGATATCGAGAGGCTGTCCGATGACTCCGGTCGACGCGACGACTATATCGTCCGCTTTGATCTTTTTCTCTTTCGCAAGGAGTTCGCAAGTCTTTTCGGCTATTTCCATGCCGTTCGAGTTGCAGGTGTTGGCGTTTCCGCTGTTGCAGATCGCTGCCTGTGCGTATCCGTCTTTTATATGGCTCTTCGTGACTTTGAGCGGAGCCCCTTTTACCAGATTTGTCGTATAGACTGCGGCGCATGATGCCTTAACTTCGCTGAATATCAAAGCTATATCCTTTTTGACTGCGTTTTTCCTTATTCCGCAATGAACGCCTGACGCTTTAAAACCTTTTGCCGCGCATATTCCGCCTTCGATCAGTTTCATTTCTTTTACCTCCATGGTCTTTATGACCTCCTTATATTATAAGTCCCGTGCTCTCGTCGATACCGAGAACCAGGTTCATATTCTGAATTGCCGCGCCTGACGCGCCTTTTCCCAAGTTGTCGAAGAGAGATACCAAAAGTATCCTTCCTTCGCACCCGACTGCCGAAACGCACATGTCGTCTCTTCCTTCGTATTTCGAAGCTGATATAAATCCGTTTTCGTCGACCTTTTCCGCGAATCCGACCAGCCCGTCTTTGTAGTATTCCCTGTAAACGTTTTTTATATCTTCGACCGTATATTTTCCCGTCATATCGTCTTCCGCGAGCGTTACGGTGACTTCCATTCCGGCGTAAAATGACGATACTATCGGACAGAAAACGGGCTCCTTTTCAAGGCCGCAGATCTTTCTCATTTCAGGCAGATGCTTGTGCATTTGCGAGATCCCGTACTGCCTGGGAGCGAGCAGCTTTTCTTTGTTTTCCGGGGCTTCGTATTCTGCTATCATTTTCTTTCCGCCGCCTGAATATCCGGTGATCGAAAAGCACGTCAAAGCTGTGTCTTTTTTGATTATTCCGGCTTCTGCGAGAGGCGCTGCGAGAGAAATAAATCCGCTCGCGTGACATCCGGGATTTGCGATCCGCTTCGATGTTTTGATCTTCTCTTTCAGCCCGTTTATTTCCGGAAATCCGTATGTCCAATCATCCGCTGTTCTGTGCGCCGTCGACGTGTCTATGATCACTGTGCTGTCGTTTTTTACAAGTTCGACTGCCTCTGTCGCGGCGTCGTCCGGCAGGCACAAAAAGACGAAATCGGCCTCGTTCAGCATCTCTTCTCTCGCCTGCGGATCTTTTCTCTTTTCCTCAGGCAGAGAAAGCAAAACGATGTCGTCTCTTTTTTGAAGTCTTTCATATATTCTTAGTCCCGTCGTACCGGCTTTTCCGTCGACAAACACCTTTTTCAAGGCCGTCACATCCTTTATGATATTGTACAAACGATATTATAATGCTGTTTTATTCGCAAAGTCAAGCGTTTTATTGCATTTTTATTCAATTATTTTGCATTATTATTCATTTCTTTTGTTAATAATCTTTATTTCGGCTTCGTTTTGGCCTAAAAAAACGGACGCCTTCCTTTTTCCGGCATCCGCTTCTTTTTTGTTGTTTCTCAGTATGCAATAGTTGTCATCAGTGAGTATTCCGGCTGCGAGACGTCGAGCCTCGAGCACTGCACTACTACAGGCACGTCGCTTTTTACATGAATCGCATAAGGCTTGTTTCTCGGGATCTTCCTGCCCTGATCGTTTACGATTTTGTCGAGTCTGATGTGATTCGTTCTGTCATTTTTGCAAACCGCGTGAAGGCCGCGCAAAGGCTCCTCATCCTCGAAATAAATCGTCAGATCTATGTTCGCTTTTTTGCCCGACATATTGAGCACGCAAACCGCCTCGTGAGACACATATTCGCCCTTAGTCGTATCGCTCATATAGCCGTCTGCTATAAACCATTCTTTCTTGCCTTTTTTTGACATTGAGACCATTCCCTTCTGATTCTTGACGCGGGTCTTCACCGCAAAGAAAATTATATATTTCGAGAGAATGTATTGTCAAATGGAGTATTATTCCTTTTATTTCAAGGAATCCTTTATCACCCCAGCATTATTACCGCGGGAGCGATCATCATGACCATTATCGCTATGAAGATAAGTATCGACGGAAAAAGCATATATGTCGCAGCCTCTTCTCCGATGCGTTTGATCTTGTTTTTGCGTTCTGTACGCAGGATCTCAGCCTGTATCCTCAGCATATCGCACATCGTATCGGAACCTTTCTTCATATTCTGATTGATTATCGAAACAAAAGTGTTTACGGAGGGGATCTCGCATTTTGCGGCAAGCTTTTCGAGCGTCACAAACTCACTCTCTTCAACATTCCCTATTCTGTCGCTTTGCGTAAAACAACCTCTCACTTCTCTTGCAAATGTCTCTCCCGGATTGTCTGCTGCTGTCATAACAGCCTCACGCAGCTGCATTCCGGCGCCTATCAGAAGAGCCGTTCTGTCCATAAAATCAGGCAGTTCAAGCTCAATTGATATTTTCTTTTTGCGTTCTTTTGTTTTTAAAAGATGATACGGGGCGGTTATCCCGATCGTTTCCCAAACAGCAAAGATCGCCGCGCTTTGAATTATTCCGTTTTTCATTATCAGAGAACCGGCAGCTACAAAAATACCCAAAGCGCAAAGCGTGACTGTCATTCTGATATATTCTTTCATCCCCTTTCCTTCTCCGTAGACGAAACAGTTCATCTTTTCGATCTTTGAAAGCCTCTCCCGTATCACTGATTTGGCCGTCTGTACGAATTTCATATTTTAATATCACCTATCTTTTCTCCGATCAGCCACGCGGCGATCAAAACTGCAAGCATGGAGATCATGACTATCCGCCCTGCCCCGCTGTATAATTTTTCCACATAATCCGGCGCCATCATACGCATGATAAATATCA
The DNA here is from genome assembly GCA_002308775.1 of Mageeibacillus sp. UBA1257. Lineage (GTDB taxonomy): Bacteria > Bacillota > Clostridia > UBA1212 > UBA1257 > UBA1257. Next base: position 6,719 of record DBVT01000008.1, on the reverse strand, counting down.
GCACGACAGGCATCAATGTCATTATCCTGTGACTGAGTTTAGGCTCCGCGATGCAGTTTTTTATTTCCTCTTTCGCCTCGTATTTTTTTCTTATCATATCAGCGCTGCTTCCGAGAAGCTCTATGACGTCTCCCCCCGCTGTTAAAACGCTCTCCAAAGCAACAGAAAAGCACGATATCTCCCTGCTTCCGCTCTTCGAAGCAAATACGGAAAACGCCTCTGTAATATCGCAATTTAAACAGACCATCCTGTCAACACCGGCGAATTTTTCCTTTATTATTGACATATCCTCCGTAAAATCTCCGTAAGCGACTCCCTTTATCGTATTTTCAAAAGTTTCTCCGGCAGCCATCGAACTCTTCATCGTTTCGAGAGCGCGGCAGAACTGTTTTTCCAATTTTACCTTTTGAGATGATTTTTCTCTTTTTTTGAGCGCTCTAAAAAAAAGCGGGCATGATACGATACCGCCGATAAGTCCGAAGAGCGCATTGTCGAAAAATACTATTCCGACAGGAACGCAGGCAGCGACAAATAATATGCAGTATAAGATCTTAAGTGCTTTCGTTCATCTTACCTCCCTTCATCGTGCAGTCTGAGATGCGCTCGCCATTTTTGAATAATGTGCAAAACTCAAGTCCTGCTCCTCTGTCTCCGACTTCGCAGATCTCATCGACGACTCTCTTCATTTCTTCTGTCCTCTTAAGATGCACGATGAGGTCTATTCCGGAAGAGATCAGCCGTCTCACAGTCTCGCTTCCGACATGTCCTTCCCACAGTGCGAGCGTTTCAAGCCTCGTCGCGGCGTCCTTTGAAGAATTCGCGTGGACCGTACTCATTGATCCGTCGTGCCCCGTGCAAAGCGCCGTGAGCATATCTATCGCGCATTCATCCCTCACCTCTCCGACAATTATTCTGTCAGGTCTGAGCCTCATAGTGGCCTTTATGAGCGCTCTCATTGTGATCTCTCCCTTGCCCTCGACATTGGCGTTTCTCGTCTCCAGCCTCACAAGATCGGGCTGAGTCAATATCAGCTCCGCAGAATCCTCTATAGTCACTATTCTCTCTTTTTCAGATATAAATGACGCCAGAACGTTCAAAAAAGTAGTTTTGCCTGTGGATGTGCCGCCCGAGATCAGTATATTCATTCTGGAGAGGACTGCTTTTCGCAGAAAGTATGCTTCCTCTTTCCTGAGCGTCCCTTTCTCTATCAGATCGTCCGTCGTAAAAACCTTCTCGGCGAATTTTCTCACTGTAACTATGTGACCGTTTATCGCGACAGGCGCCATTATAATATTAATTCTCGATCCGTCCGGAAGTCTCGCGTCTGCGATCGGATTGCTCTCGTTCACCGTTCTGTTTACCTTCGCGATCATGCTTTGGACGGTATTGTAAATGCTCTCGCGGCTTCTGAATCTTTCGCCTGCCTGGACGAGCCTCCCGTTCTTTTCGAGGAAAATATTGTCTGTGCCGTTTATCATTATCTCATTCACGCTCGCGTCATCGAGATACGGCTGCAAAAGTCCCATGCGTCTTCTCGTGTTGTAGACCTTCTCTTCGACAGCTCTCCTGTCTTCGATACTGACGTTCGTCCTTCTGCAGATATCGTCCATTATTTCTGCGATCAGTTTTCGAAGCTCCGCATCGCTCAGATTGATGCCTCCGTCCATCTTTGCGGCAAGCATCCTGTCAGCCGCTTCTGAAAGGATCTTGATGTCCATGCTAATCTCCTTTTCTCGCTCGAATCTATTATCCCCGCGCAGTAATATTGTGTCACATCCTGCCTTCAGCGTTAATAAAGATCGCGTCGACAAAATTCGACATTCTCAAATCAGGAAACGCACATCGCGCAGGCAGGGACAAGCCTGTTTTTATTCTTTCTGTAAGCCGCAGCTAACTATTTGTTGTTTTTTCTGAAAATGATGATATAATAACATCCGAAAGGCGGTAATATCTATGTTTAAATGGATAGCTGAAAATATATGGGCTGTTGTTGTGATAGCGATATTCGCAGGCTTCGTGATACTGGCGCTCGTGTCCGTTTTAAAGAAGAAAAAGAAGACGGGCTTCTGCAACGGAAACTGTGCTGGATGCTCCGTCGGATGCACGAACAGAGATAACAGCGCGATCCCCGAAGAAGACCGGGCAGATACACAATTTCACATCGGCGGCTGAAAATGGATAAAAACGACGAAAAAACGAACGTTATGCGCGTTCTCGATCAAAAAAAGATACCGTACAGGCATCATTGCTACGTAGATACCGGAGCTGTCGCGGGAGCGGAGGTCGCAAAGATCTTAGGCGAGGATCCCGACAAGGTTTTTAAGACGCTCGTCACTGTCGGCGCGTCGAAAAGATATTATGTTTTCGTCGTTCCTGTCGAAAAGGAACTCGATCTCAAAAAGGCGGCAAAGGCCGTCGGAGAGAAAAATATCGAGATGATCAAATCTAAAGAGCTTCTGCCTTTGACGGGTTATATCCACGGAGGCTGCTCCCCCATCGGTATGAAGAAGTTTTTTACGACTACGATAGACGAAAGCGCAAGGAATTTCGATACTATAATGTTCAGTGCGGGTAAGATCGGCTACCAGGTGGAACTCTCCCCTTCGGATCTTGCGAAAGTGATACGTTTCGAATATGCGCAGATCACAGTTTAACATCGCAATTCTCATAAGATCAAAAGAAGACCGGCAGACTGTAAATGTCCGCCGGCTTTTTTTCGATTTTACAAATACACTGCAGCTTCATCACAGCCACGTTCTGTATTCGCTGCCCGACTGTCCGAGCATATAGAAGTCTACGAGCGTGACTCCGTTGTTAAGTTTCATCGTGATCCTGCCCGTTTCGGCATCTCTGACAGGCCTCACGCGCTTAAAATCAGCGAGTTTGAGTTTCGGTATTTCCGCGAGATCTCCATCGTTCACAGACATATCCGCGCCGAAGAGTATCGGTCCGTAGTACCAGCTCTTGAATCCCTTGTAGCTCAGTCCTCCTCTTTCAAAGCGCACTTTGAGCGGGATCCTGACGCGGATCTCGATCTTGCCTGCATCCATTTCTATCGGATAATATTCACCTGCGGGAACTGTCTTTCCGTTGATATTCGTTTTGTCTGCCCATTCGGGAACTCTGATCAGTATTCTTCTCTTTTTGTCTGATTCTACAGAGATATTGACGACGCATTTTACGGGGTAATCGCCGCGTATCTTGACTTTCATCCCGGATTCTGTCTCGAATGATGCCTTCTCAAACAGATTGATGTAAAAGTCCTCTCCGTCCTCAGCATATGCCCATGTAGAAAGCTGCCCGAGTCCTCTTCCGGAGTTTGCGGAGCAGCAGTTCAGGTCAGGCGATCCCGCTCTGGACTGGAAGACGATCCAGTCGTAATTTGCTCTTTTTACGCCTTCCATGGGGGTATTGTATGTGGACCATCTGCCTGAGGGCGAATAGGAGCCCATGATCGCATTGTAGTACGATCTCTCGAGAAAATCGGCGATCTTTACAGAGGGGCGTTTTAAATATACCTCGGAAGCAAGAGCGTTGAAAGCTATCACGCAGCAGAGCTCGATCGGATCGTTGATGAAAGGCGTTCCGCACGCCTGCTCACCTGTCGAGAAACCGCCCGTATTGTGGACGTCCGTCCTCAGTATACTGTAAAAAACCTTTTCGGCAGTTTCTCCGTATCTGGGATCATTGCAGCACTCCTCCAGGCTGTTTATACCCATTATCGGATGCAAACTCTCCCATCTCGGCTTTCTGCACCGGTAAAATTCATTGCCGCTGTCCATGCACGAAACATAACCGCCGCATTCGGGAGATTCGATATCCTCTTCGATCTCTTTCGCAAAATCGAGGTATTTCTTTTCGCCCGTCTTCAGATAAAGAAGCGCGAAAATGTGAAGAGGCGAAAGGTTCATTTCGGTGGAACCTGTCTCTTTCATCCTCATTTTACCGTTGAAGAATGTATTGATGAACAGGTCAGCCATTTTATACAGCGCCTTGTCGATCTCGTCTTTTTTCAGGATCAGGTTCCAGAGGTAAAAACCGTACATAATATGGTAATGAGCCCACGTATCCCACGTTCCGAGATCTCCGTTGTTGTATCTTCCCGTGAGATGGTTTCCCTGCTTGAAGCATCCGAGATATCCGTCAGTATCCATGCAGTCGATGAGGTCGAAGATGAATTTTTCGGATACTTTTTTGAGTTCCTCGTTGTGCGTGATATTGTACACGTAATACGTTCCCGTTATGTATTTTCCGGCGAATTCACCGCTCCACGGAAGAAAAGGCCTGTAAGGCTTTTTGTCTCTTTCCTTAAAGCATGTGATGATGGCCGGGTTTGTCTCCGGGACTGTTAAAAGCCATCTCTGTTCAAAATTGTCGATCAGTTTGCCTGTTCTTCCGAGCAGATGAAATCCGTTTTTTGTTTTTACCGGTTGCAGCATGGTCACGTTTCCTCCTGCAATGTGAGTCTTTCTGTGTGTAATTCTTATCTTTTTCTCTTTTTGAGCAATACGGCTGCGCCGAGAAGAGTTACCGCAGCAATGACTGTTGACGATACTACGATCGATCCGCAGCCCTTCTTTGTGCCTGTTTCTTCAGCGGGAGCGTTTGTCGGAACTTCTGTCGGCTCCGCTGCGGCTGTCGGTTCCGGTGTGGCTGTCGGTTCNNNNCAGGTGTGGGAGTCGGAGCATTTTCTGATACTTCGTATATCTTCAGACTTTCGATCAGAACCTCTGAGCCGGGGAGGAACCAGGCTCCTGCGCCGCCTATATGTACAAACGGACCGTATTTGTCTCCGCCGAAGCCTCTTTCGGTTCCGTCAGGAGTATAAACCTTTGAAATAACTTTGTGCCACTGACCGTCAGATTCAAGGACCGTCGCGTTACAGTTTTTCCATTCGGAACCTTTTGCAGGTTCGCCTTTTGCGTTAACGTCCGTAACGCACCATGAGAAGATCATCGGTTTTGTGGCATTTTCGGGGAGCGTGCATTTTACCACGACCTCAGCGATATAGCTTTGTCCTATCTCAAGTCCGCATGTGTTCTGGAGGTTGTCAAGTCCGTTCTGAGCGCCGCCCTGCTTTTCATCGTCGCACGCAAATCTGATCGCGTATCCCGTCGATCCGTCTGACAGCGTAGTTTCTGTAAGATGACGGTCTGATATTCCGTACCCGTGGTCTGATTTGCCGTCTCTGAATCCCATCCAACCCTCATAAGGGTTCCAATCTTCATGTCCGAGCCACTGGAAATCTTCCAATTCAAGGCCGGCGTCATGAATGACCTGCGGATCTCCAAGCCCCGATTCTTCGAGCAGATCCGGAGAAATAACGTACCAATCCTTGCCTTCGATCGTGATCTTTTCTCCTTCTGTGAGAGCACTCGATCCGATGGTAAAAATACCCGTCACAAGAGCTACGGAGAGGATGATCGCAAACAGTTTTTTCATAAGAATGCCTCCTTAAAAGTATTCATTTATTTTTATTATTATTATAAATACCCGATAGAATTAAGTCAACACGCGGTTCGGGATCATTCATTCAAAAAAATATCGGCACACGTTTTTTCGTTTGACTTATACTTTGACAAACAGTGTCTTTATGTAATATACTAAACGTACTTTGTGTACGCGATCTGCGCATTGCGCATCGGGAGGTATCTTATGGCTGTTCCAATTCTTTTATTCATACTGGGATTTTTACTGCTGATAAAAGGCGGCGACTGGTTCGTCGACGGAGCTTCGGGACTTGCGAGAAGATTCCACCTGCCTGAAATACTTATCGGCGCCACTATCGTTTCCATCGGCACAACACTTCCCGAGATAATGGTATCCGCGACTTCCGCATTCGAAGGTCACGGACAGATAGCATACGGCAACGCGATCGGTTCCATCATATGTAACACGACACTTATCGCAGCTGTAACCATCGCCATCAAACCAGGTAAAACGGACAGAAGAAGTCTTATCGTTCCGCTGTCTTTTTTCTTTGTCGCAGAAACATTTTACATGGTCATCGCATATACTCAGAAGACGTTCAAGCGATGGGCCGGCATTTCCTTTATACTGATTTTCGTGGCTTATACAGTCGTTTCGATATTGACTGTAAGAAAAACTTCAGAAGGCTCCGAAACCGAGATACCCGAACCGGACGAAGAGATAACCGAAGAAAACGAAAAGCCCAAAAAGCGCATCAAATTCAAAAACGAGAACGGATTCTTTGCAAAAGTATATTATTTCGTAAAAAGAGATTCGCTTTTTATGGAACTCATTTTACTCGTGATCGGAGCGGCTTTTATCGCAGTAGGAGCAAGGCTGCTTGTCGATAACGGAACGATCATCGCGGAAAAGATGGGCGTTCCCGAGACAGTCATAGCGCTCACATTTGTCGCTCTCGGCACTTCTCTACCGGAACTTGTGACAGCCATTTCATCGCTTATAAAGGGTCACAGCAATTTGTCGCTCGGCAATATCATCGGCGCAAACCTTTTTAATATCGTTCTTGTGTGCGGCGTCGCGATCACAGTCAATCCGTTTGATATACCTCAAACGACCATGCTTTTCAATATGCCGTCGTCACTCGTTCTCGATCTGCCTCTCTCGCTCGCTGTAATGGTCATTCTTGCTGTTCCGGCACTCATCAAAGGCAAATTATACCGCGCGCAGGGAATCGCTCTGCTGGCCATCTACGCGGGCTTCTGCGCACTCCAGTTCATAATGTGATCTAT
>DBVT01000018.1:18337-18577 GCA_002308775.1 Mageeibacillus sp. UBA1257 | reverse complement strand
TATATTCTTATTTTGTGCGTCAGTCAACGAAAGAAGAGTTTAAAATAAAAATTTTTTTGTTAAAAAGGGAATATATTGTGTCTTTCTGTTTGACTATCGGGAAGATTTGGTGTATCATAGTGCCGTTGAAATTTTTATCGACGGAGGCATTTTTATTATGAAAACAAGAGCAGTGAGAATGTACGGAAAAGAAGATCTGAGACTCGAGGAATTCGAACTTCCCGAGATCAAGGACGACGA
>DBVT01000018.1:16554-18263 GCA_002308775.1 Mageeibacillus sp. UBA1257 | reverse complement strand
TCGGCCATGAATTCTGCGGCGAGATCGTCAAAGTCGGAAAAAAATGGCAGAAAAAGTTCAAAAAGGGCGACAAATTCTCGATCCAGCCCGCAATGAACTACACCGGTTACAAAGGACAACTGGCTGATCCCAAATACGCCGCACCCGGTTATTCGTACAGATATGTCGGAGGAGACGCAACGTATGTAATTATCCCGAACGAAGTAATGGAAACAGATTGCCTTCTCAATTATACAGGAGAAGCTTTCTTCTATGGGAGCCTTGCTGAACCGATGTCATGTATAGTTGGAACATACCACGCGATGTATCATACTAAACCCGGCAGCTATGTTCATGAGATGGGCATCAAAGAGGGCGGCAATATGGCAATACTCGCAGGTGTCGGACCGATGGGGATCGGAGCTATCGACTACGCGATCCATTGCGACAGGAGACCGGGACTTCTTGTTGTAACAGATATAGATGAATCGAGACTTCAAAGAGCAGCTTCTATTTACACAGTTGAGGAAGCGGCAAAGAACGGAGTAAAGCTCATATACGTAAATACAGCCACCACTGAAAACGCGGAGCAGTACATCATCGACCTGACAGGCGGCAAAGGATACGACGACGTTATGGTATTCGCTCCCGTAAAACCTGTCGTTGAGATGGGCGACAGACTCCTCGGAAGAGACGGATGCCTCAACTTCTTCGCCGGTCCCGCAAAAGCTCCTTTCATGGCAGAGTTCAACTTCTATAATGTTCATTATTCTTCGACACATGTAGTCGGAACATCGGGCGGCAATACACAGGATATGATCGAATCTCTCGAAATGATGTCCTGCGGAAAACTCAACACTGCTTCGATGATCACTCATGTAGGCGGTCTTAATGCGGTCGTAGATACAGTCCTCAATCTGCCCAATATCAAAGGCGGAAAGAAACTCATCTATACAAACATCGACATGCCTCTGACAGCTATCGCAGATTTTGAAAAACTCGGCGAGACAGATCCTTTCTTCGCGAAACTCAATGAGATAGTTAAGAAACACAACGGACTTTGGAACGCTGAAGCAGAGAAATACGTCCTCACTGAAAAAATGACGAAATGCTGATCTAAACCGGTAAAAATCAATAATTAACGGAGCGTATGGATCGTCATACGCTCCGTAATTTTTTAATATATCCTGCAGTCTGTTGCATTATAGCAGAGATATAACGCATTTTTCCACGTCTGCCATATCAGCCGTGGGTTCGAATCTGGCAACGATATTACCGTCTCTGTCGATAACGAATTTTGTAAAATTCCACTTGACATCCGTGGGCTTTTTAGCTGATCTGCTCAATATTCCGAGCATTTTGACCTTGAACCCCTTATTTACGGGAGCTTTCTCCTTTAGATAAGTATAAAGGGTAAGCTCGTTGTCACCGTTGACTTCCGATTTTTTCATCTGCGGGAATTTTGTTTTGTATTTGAGAGAGCAGAACTGTGTGATCTCTTCGTCTGACTCCGGAGCCTGATTTGCGAACTGATTGCAGGGGATATCGATTATCTCGAGACCCTTATCACGGTATTTTTCGTACATTTCTTCAAGTTCTTTGTATTGCGGAGTAAAACCGCATCTCGTCGCGGTATTGACGATGATCATTACCTTGCCCTTGTTCACGGCGAGTGAATACTCGCTGCAGTCTGATTTTTTTAAAGTGTAATCATAAATACTCATTTTCTT
>DBVT01000018.1:6084-16460 GCA_002308775.1 Mageeibacillus sp. UBA1257 | reverse complement strand
CGATAGGGGACATTCACAGCCTCTTTTTTCAGCTCTTCGCCCTTTTCGGTGATGGTGACAACAGTATCTCTCGCGTCTTTTTCGTATCTCGATTTAGTGACAAGACCTTTTTCCACAAGCCTTCTTACGACAGGTGTGAGCGTACCGCTGTCAAGATAAAGTCTCTCTTTAAGATGACCGGACAGTACTTCTTTTTCCTCCCACATGACCATCATCGTGATATACTGAGTATACGTAAGGCCGATCTTGTTCAAAAACGGAGTGTATCTGCTGATGATCTCTTTTGCGCAGACGTACAGCGGAAAGCACAGNNCGATGTACTGCGTGTAGGTGAGGCCGATCGCATTCAAGTGCGGCCTGTAGAGGTTCACAACCTCCTTGGCGCAGACGTACAGCGGAAAGCACAGCTGATTGTCGAGCAAGAGCGCATCAAATGATTTTTCATCTGCCATATTTACAGTCTCCTTCGTAAAAAACGTACTGCGACAATAAGTAATATTTTAATTAGTCGCGCGCAATCAATTGCGCACAATTAGTTTAGCACACTGAATATGATCTGTCAACATATTTGACAATTTTTTAAAAATTTGTCGTTTCAGTGCGAAAAAAATACTTTTTTACTGTATAATACACTTACGTGAAATGTCGAAATTGCTGACAAGTAATTTCGCTTTACAGAAACCTTTTCGATATAATGATTTTATATTGATCGAGGGAGGATCCGAATAATGCCAAAAACAGATAAAATCGAAGAGACAAAGGTACTTGTTGAATATGACAAGACGAAAGGAAGAAACAGAACTATCGTCAGAACAAGCATAATCGGCATACTGGCAAATGTTTTTCTTGCTGCATTCAAGGCTGTTGTCGGAATTATATCCAACTCTATCGCTATAGTTCTTGACGCAGTGAATAACATTTCTGACGCGGCGTCTTCAATAATAACGATAGTCGGCACGAAACTTGCGGGCAAAAAGCCTGACAGAAAGCATCCTTTCGGTCACGGCAGAGCAGAATATCTGAGCGCGATGGTTATAGCCATACTTGTTCTTTATGCAGGCATTACTTCTCTCGTTGAATCTGTCAAAAAGATAATCCATCCGATCGAGCCCCAGTATGCGACAGTTCATCTGATGATCATAGCCGTAGCTGTTTTAATCAAAATCTTTCTCGGTATTTATTTTAATAACGTTGGTAAGAAGGTCAATTCCGATTCACTTAAAAATTCAGGCAAGGACGCGCTTCTTGATGCGATCATTTCGGCAGCTACCATTGTTGCTGCAGTGATCTTTTTGATATTCCATATCTCCCTTGAAGCGTGGCTCGGTGCGATCATATCGATCATTATCATCAAATCAGGCATAGATATGCTTCGTGAAACGCTTTCAAGGATACTCGGTGAAAGAGCTGACGCAGAACTTGCAAAGGCCATAAAAGAAACCGTGATGTCCTTCCCGGATGTTTTCGGAGCATATGATCTCGTGCTTAATAACTACGGACCGGATACTTTCAACGGCTCTGTTCATATCGAAGTTCCCGATACTTATTCGGCGGGTGAACTCGATGAACTCCTGAGGCAGATATCTGTCGAAGTCTACAAAAAGCATCATGTGATCCTGACAGCGATCGGAGTCTATTCAGTCAACACGAAAAACGACGAAGCGGCCAGGATGCGCGACAGGATCAAAGAGATCGTCATGGCAAACGAATATGTGCTTCAAATGCACGGTTTTTACGTAAATGAAGAGAAAAAGACGATAAGATTCGATGTTATCGTGAGTTTTGATGCGAAAGACAGAAATGCCGTTTATGAGGAGATATGCGATAAGATCGCTGAAATGTATCCCGATTATACGCTTCAGATCGCTCTCGACACAGACTTTTCCGAGTCCTGACGGATGCTGCGTTAAACGATAAAAACTGTGGCATTAAGGGACGAGGTTTGATATAATATAAAAAAATTGTGAAAGGAAGATTTTTACGATGAAGAGAATACTTGCTTTTGATTACGGAGCCAGCAGCGGCAGAGCGATCGTAGGATCGTTTGACGGAAATAAATTGAGCCTTGAGGAAGTTCATCGCTTCCAAAATGAACCCCTTATGATGGGTAAAACGTTCACCTGGGATTTTCCGAGACTTCTTTTTGAACTGAAAGCAGGTATTGCCAAAGCTCAGAGCAAAGGTTATGACATATCATCTATGGGTATAGATACATGGGGCGTCGATTTCGGACTTCTGTCATCAAAGGACGAGCTTCTCGGAAATCCGACGCATTACAGAGATTCGCAGACAGACGACATGATCGAGCTTGCACAGAGTATTATGCCCAAAGAGAGAATATACGCCGAAACAGGAATAGCTTTCCAGAAATTTAATACTTTATATCAGCTCCTTGCGATGACCAGAAACGGCAGCGAAACGCTTAAAGCGGCTGACAGACTTCTGTTTATGCCGGATCTGATGAATTTTTTCCTTACAGGCGTAAAAGCGTGCGAATATACCATTGCAAGCACTTCTCAGATGTATGATTCCGTAAAGGGTTCCTGGGCATACGATCTGATGAATAAGCTCGGAATAAGGACTGACATACTCGGAGAAGTCGTGCCTTCAGGAACGAAGATCGGCGGCCTTTCAGACGCGGTCTGTAAAGAACTCGGCGTAAAAAGCATACCGGTGATCGCTGTTGCCGAACATGACACCGGCAGCGCAGTCGCCGCGGTTCCGTTCAAGAATACGAAGGGAGCGTATATAAGCTCGGGAACATGGTCTCTTCTCGGTGCGGAGATCAAAAAGCCTGTCATTAACGAATCCACGCTTTCGTTTAACTACACGAACGAAGGCGGCGCTTTCGGAACTATCAGGCTTCTTAAAAACATCATGGGTCTCTGGATCTCTCAGGAATGCAGAAGATATTGGATCAAAAAAGGAGAGAATCTTTCATTCGACGAACTCGAAGAAGGAGCGAAGGCTGCAACACCGTTTGCGTCGATCATTAATGTTGACGCGCCTGAATTCTTTGAACCCGGTCATATGCCTGAAAAGGTCGTTGAATTCTGCAGAAGGACAGGTCAGAAGGTTCCGGAAACAAAAGGCGAGATCGTAAGATGCATCATGGAGAGCCTTGCTCTCAAATACAGAATGGCGATCGAAGAGCTGGAAAAGATAGTCGGATACAAGATCCCTGTTTTACATATAGTAGGCGGAGGATGCAAGGAAAAGACGCTCTGCCGGTTCACTGCGGAAGCGATAGACAGACCTGTCGTAGCAGGACCTGTCGAAGCGACAGCTATCGGAAACCTCGCTGTACAGCTCATAAGCCTCGGAGAAGCCAAGAATATAAAAGAAGCAAGAGCGATCATCTCCGATTCGTTCGAAAAGAAGGATTATTTCCCGGATCCTTCGAAGAAGGCTCAGTGGGACGACGCATACGAAAAGCTTCAAAAACTGCTTTAATAATGACGTTTAGGCACGAAGAATGCCTGAAAATAAATAATAATATATGACTTAGGAGGTCGATCATGAATTACGGACTTACAGTAAAAGACGGAGTTTTGCAGCTTGACGGTAAAACATTTTACGGATTCGGAACGAATTCCTTCATTTCTTTTGTCGCTCAAATGTACGGTGACGACGAAAAATCGAGAAGATTGAAGGGCGTTTATCTTGAGGATATCCCTCTTATGCAGGAACTCGGCATCCCGTTTATGAGGATACCGCTCTGCACATGGGGGGAGCACGGCTTCCTTTCCTGGATGAAGGATAAGGAGGCATATTTTAAGGAGATGGATAAGATCGTCAAAGAGTGCGAGAAGTGCCACATCGGTATCATCGCAAGCCTTCTCTGGAGATTCTGCACGATGAGCAATATCGTAAATGAGCCTCTGAGACTGATGAGAGATCCTGAATCAAAGCAGACAAAGCTTTCTGTCGAATATGTCGAAGATGTCGTAAAAAGATATGTAAATTCTCCGGCTATCTGGGGCTGGGAAATAGGAAACGAGTACAATCTCGACGCGGACTGGGGTCCGGCTCATTTCGCGCCTAATGAGCAGTGGGTGTTCAAGACAGAGGACTTCGAAGCATTTTACAAGACGATAGGTGATACGATCAGAAAGTATGACAAATACAGAATGATCACATCGGGAAACGGCGAGCAGAGGAATTTCGCTCTCCATCTGAACAGATCATCCTCATATGAGAATACATGGACGCCTGACGATATCGATTTTACGGCAGATACGCTGGAGGAATTCGAAACAATGATGCTGAGACAGAATGCCGATCCGATAGACACGGTATGTACTCATTTTCAGCACGGGAATAAATACAACCTCCTCGACGGTTTCGCTCCGTATCCGGGCGCAAAAGCTGTTCCGATCAGCGTAAAAGATTTTCTCAAGCTTCACGTCGATACAGCCAAAAAGCATGGCAAGGCACTGTATTTCGGAGAATGCGGCGATATGATGCAGTGGCACGAACTCGGAAGACATTACCTGGACGATTATCCTTTGCTTCTCACGAATTTCTATATCGTAATGCAGTCGATCATGGATGCCGGAGTTCAGCTCGCTTCCGCTTGGATGGAAGGAACGGTTGAAGGTATCAAATATTGCGTTGTAGACGATCAGGGCGGCGGTCAGGGCAATAAATACGGATATTTTAAGCTCCTCGAATTCAAGCGTATGAATGTTTATTACAGGACTCACGGGATGCAGGAGACTGAAGAGTATTGGAAAAAAGCGGGAGTTTGATTAATAATTTGCGCAAAAATCGCACGTGTTACAGACAAAAATCTTGCTTTAGTTTTTTCGGAAGACTATAATAAAAACGTTCCTCGTCGTACGGATCGTTTGAACCGTTCAGGCGGTCCGTGCGAAAACGGGAACTAATCAGAGCAGAGCAGCAAGCGTTAAGTATCGGGGAATGGGAGTAATTGTCCCCGGGCGAAAGACCTCAAAGTCTGCGGTTTGCTGTTTTCATCCGCTGTATCATTTTGATATGATTTAACGGTTTGCTCTCTTAAATTTTATTGTAAGGGAGTTTTTTTATGACAAATGACCAGATCATGTTGATCTTGACGATCATCTGCGCGATCGCGGATGCGGGCCTTATTATTCTTGCGATACTCTACGAGAGAAAGCAGAGAATGGCTTTAGCTGTAAAGCAAAAGTTCTTGTCATCTTACACATTCAAACTTGTACTTTCCGCGATATTCGTTGGCATAGCTATCGTGCTGAAAAGGTTTTCCGTATCCATACCTCTTTTCGGTGCCGATAACGGAATGAGAGTAGGACTCACGGGAGTTTTTTCTGCGTTTCCGGCGATATTATGCGGCCCGTTATTCGGCGGACTTGCATCGGCGATACTGGATGTAGTCGGATACTTCATCAATCCGACAGGTCCGTATAATATTATTTTTACGCTCACTGCGTTCATGGCAGGCGCGATCCGCGGTTTCATCTGGATCTTCGTAAAAAGAGCCAATAAAAAAGTCCTTGCAACCATTACTGCTGTTTTGATCCTCAGCATCGGAATTCTCGGGACAGTCAATGTGATAAATTTAAATAATGACGGGCTTATGAAAGGCATGACCGCATCGACAGAAGAGATGCCGGAGAAGAAGGACCTCTTCGAGATGGACGAAATAATTAAGGACGACGGATCGGTCACGTATAAAGTAACGGGAGTCAAAGATGAATTCAATGGAAAGAAGCTGTCTTTTTCAAGTAAATTGCTCAGAGATATGTGCTCTTCAAAAGGCGTAAAATCGTTCCAAAAGAACCTTGCGACCTATGCGAATCTGATAACTATTGTTCTGATCGTCGCGTCTTTAGTCGGGCTTTTGTTCCTGGTGCTCAGCTTCGTTCTCGCGAAATTCGTTTTCAAAGGACGGAATGATTTCCTCAATATCTTTGTTTCGATAATCACCGCAGAAGCTGTTGAAACTACTATCAATACAGAAGCGATAATAGTGCTTTACGGTATCACGCTGCCGTTTATTCTTTACTGGATCCCGAGGATAACAGAATCCGTTCTTGTATGCGTGATCCAGGGTTACCTGATCGCTCTTTTGTACGGAATTTACCTGAAATTGCCCAAATCATTCAGAGAGCGAATAGAATATTGATAATAATAGGCCTGCGGCTGTTGCATTTTACGAGATGATGTATTAAAATATGTGTCGATGTAAAGATGCGCGAGGCGCAAACGGAGAAATTCGGGAGGCATACAGATGAAGACCAGTAAGAAAGTTCTTGTATTAAAAATAATCGTTCTAGTGCTGATCGGCGCGGCGATGGTGATCCCCGCGATCATCCATATAGTTACGAAATATGACTTGAATGCACCTGTTCCTGAACAGCTTAATCCTGTCGAACTTGTTATTATGCTCGTGGCGATTACAGTGGCGATGATCGGCGTTTCTTTTATCGTGCTCAAACTGATCAATCCCGAACCGAAAAACTGACAGAGATCTTTGCCGTATTGTTTGCAATATGAGAAGCCGGTTTGTTCGAAATAAAGAGCAAACCGGTTTTTTGTATTGATTTTTTGCCTCATAGATGATATCATTCAACTGAAAATAACTCAATCAGAGGAGAAGAAAATGTCAAGCTTGATCAAAATATTATCAATCGGGAACAGCTTTTCCCAGGATGCTCACGGTTATCTTCATCAGATCCTTTCAAGCGCCGGTGTTGACAGTTTGTGCGTCGATCTTATCATAGGCGGATGCACTCTCGAAACGCATAGCAGGAACATCGAAAACAATTCCCGTAATTATATTCTGGAGATCGATTCGATACAGTCGAAGTCGAACGTCTCCATCGAAGAAATTCTCGACCTTTATGACTGGGATGTTATAACGAATCAGCAGGCAAGTCTCTTCTCGGGAGTCGAAAGTTCTTTCGAGCCTTACCTCGGCAGGGTCCTTTCATATATCGACTCAAAGTCTCCGTCTTCGAGAAAATTTCTTCAAAAAACATGGGCTTACGAAAGCGACGCAGAGTTAGACTGGTTCAAAATGTATGACCGCGACCAGCTTAAAATGTACAGACAGATAACAGAATGTTTCGATAAATTCAGCTCTAAATACGGCATCCCTTACATTCCTTCGGGAGACGTCATACAGGCGCTTCGCGGAACGGAATATTTTAACTATACACAGGGCGGACTCAAAATCACGCGGGACGGTTTCCATCTGAACATCCCTTACGGCAGATACGCTGTCGGATTGACCTGGGCAAAGATGCTGGCGGATGTCGATCCCGAGGATGTAACATATGTGCCGGAAGGAGCGGACGCTTCGATCTGCGCTTTTATCAGGAGTTTCGTCTCTGATTTTTTAAAAAGGGGAAAGAATTGATATGTCGAAATCGATAGCAATAGTACAGACAAGCGCTGTTTCGATGAACGAGCTCAATGCGCTTTGCGCGGAGATCATGCCGGAAGTGAGAGTATATAATATTATCGACGACAGTTTGATCAAAGAAGTGAACGCAAACGGCGGACCTACCGTTGGCGTAAGAAACAGGATGTTCCAGTATTATAAACAGGCTGAATCCCTCGGCGTCGACGCGATCCTTAATCAGTGTTCTTCTGTCGGAGAAGTCGCAGATCAGATCAGACCGTTCATAAGCGTCCCGATCGTTAAGATAGACGAGGCAATGGCGCGCAAAGCCGTTTCTCTCGGAAGTAAAATAGGCGTCGTGGCGACTGTTCAGACAACGACAGGACCGAGCTGCAGACTCATTGAATCGATGGCAAAAGAAGCGGGAAAAGAGATCACTATAGATCTTCATCTTGTAAGAGACGCCATGATGGTCCTCATAGAAAAAGGAGACAAAGAGCTTCACAATAAAATGGTTTTGCATGATGTCGAAAAGGCAGCGGAGACAAACGATGTGGTCGTTCTGGCTCAGGGCAGTATGACTGTTTTACTGCCGCTTCTCGGACATATAAAAAAGCCCGTGCTTTCAAGTCCCAGACTTGCGATAGAATATATGAAGGAAGTATTGAAACTGTGATTTTTCAAAAAGACATCCCCGAATTTGATTACAATGGAGAAGCTGACCGCCTGTACGAAAATGCCAGGATAGACGACGGTACCGTTGTCGTTATACTCGATGACGATCCTACAGGGACCCAGACAGTTCACGATGTTAATGTTTACACGGATTTCGAAGGCGAGACGATTTTACGGGCTTTCAGAGAAAATGACAAACAGTTCTTCATTTTGACAAATTCCAGGAGTTTTCCGGCTTATTACACTGCTGAAGTGCACAAAAAGATAGCTGAAAGGATAAAGATCGCCGCTCGTAAAACGGGCAAGAAGTTCATTATCATTTCCCGCGGAGATTCGACGTTGAGGGGAAATTGGCCTATCGAAACAAAGGTCCTTGCTGATAATTGCGGCGAAAAGATCGACGGAGAAATACTCATCCCGTTTTTCAAAGAAGGCGGAAGGTTCACTTTCGGTGACAATCACTACGTCAGGACAGGCAGGCTTATCTTTCCCGTAGCTGAAACAGAATTTGCGAAAGATCCCACGTTCGGATTCAAATCCTCAAATCTGAAAGAATATATAGAGGAAAAGACGGAAGGTGCCGTAAAGGCCTCCGAAGTCATATCCATCTCACTCGAGACATTAAACTCGTGTGATGTAGACGGCATTACACAGAGCCTCCTGCAGGCTGAAAACGGCACAAAAATAATCGTTAACGCCGTGAGCTATGACGATCTCAAAATATTCTTCTGTGCATATGTAAACGCGATCAGATCAGGTAAAAAATATATATTCAGAACAGCGGCATCATGGGTAAAGATCTGCATCAAAAATTCGAGAAGATCTTTGATAGACAACCTGAAAAGATACGAATCGAACGATAACGGCGGTATCATTATAGTGGGATCCCATGTTGATAAAACGACAAAACAGCTCGAATATATGAAGAGTTCAAGACTTCCTGTCGAATATATCAGATTCAGCGTGAATTATTTTGCCGATATGTCTGCGGAAGCAGCGATAGTATCGGCAAAAGCGACAGATCTTATCAAACAGAGAAAAACAGTCTGCGTTTACACATCGAGACAGGTCGTCGGAGCGGATAATCCGGACAAAGACGAACGTCTGAGGTTTTCACTTAAAGTATCATACTTTTTAACTTCGATCGTTGCTAATTTGAAATGCGATCCGTCGTTCGTAATTACAAAGGGCGGAATAACGTCTTCAGACATCGGAGTAAAAGCTCTTGGAATAAAAAAAGCAGAAGCGATCGGACAGCTGATGCCCGGAATACCCGTCTGGCTCACTGAAGACAATACAAGATTCGGGAAGATGCCTTTTGTTATCTTTCCCGGAAATGTAGGAGAAGAAGACTCACTGTATCAGGCGGTGAGAAAAATACTCAACCTAAAGGAGATTAGTCATGAAAAAATTTATTGAGGGACCTTTCGGCGTTCTTCTGACGCCTTTTAACGGCAGTAAAGTCGATGAGAAGACCTTTGTAAAACAGATCGAGCGCATCAACGACAGTAAAATATCAGGCTATGTCGTAAACGGCAGTACAAGCGAATTTGTCCAGCTTTCTTTGGAAGAACAGAAAAAAATCGCCAAGCTGACGGCTGAATACAGCGCTTCCGATAAAAAGATAGTTATTTCGTCCTGCACGGGAAATATATCTGACACTTACGAATTATGTAAAAACGCCGCAGATATAGGAGCTTTTGCTGTTTTAATATGTCCCCCGTATTATTTCAAATATACGGCTAAGGAAAGGGAAGAATATTTTACGAAGATCGCAGATATATCGCCTTTGCCCGTGATATTGTATAATATCCCGTTTTTCACTCAGGAGCTTGAACTCGATGTCATATACAGACTTTTCGAACATAAAAATATAATCGGCATTAAAGATTCGAGCGCAAATATGAAGAGGCTCGAACATATGGTCGAAGTTACAAAGGATTCGAAGGTTTCGATACTCACAGGAACGGACGATATTCTTCTGCCTGCTTTGTGCGGCGGATGTGCCGGAAGCATGACGGCTCTGGCTGCTATAATGCCTGAAAAGATATGCGCGATATATGATGCCGTGAAAAAGGGAGATCTTAAGAAAGCTATGGAATGCCAGTTCGAAATACTGCCCACTACAAGGAAGGCCGATTCGCTGACGTTCCCTGTCGGATACAANNCCCCGTCGGATACAAAAAACTTATGGAAGAAGTCAGCGGTCTGAAATTCGCTGATAAAGAGGTAGAATTATGAAGGCTGCCGTATGGCTCGGAGACAATCAGGTAGAGATCAGAGATCTTCAAATTCCGGAGATCGGGGAAGAAGAAGCGCTTTTGAAGGTCAGAAAGGCCGGAGTTTGCGTTAC
>DBVT01000018.1:644-6071 GCA_002308775.1 Mageeibacillus sp. UBA1257 | reverse complement strand
CAGCCGCCGAATGTGCAGGGCCACGAGATCTGCGCTGAAGTTGCCAAGATCAACTCTCACCGCACGGATATTAAAATCGGTCAGAGGTGCGTCGTTGCGACGTCACTCGGATGCGGCCACTGCGATTACTGCAGAGAAGGAAAACAGTATATCTGCAACGAAAGCAGCGAGATCGGATACTTTCCTCATTACGGCGGTTACGCCGAATATGTCAAAGTCCCTGTTTCAGCGATAGTTCCGATACCGGATTCTGTCAGCGATGACGCGGCTGCTATTTTGGAGAGCACGGTTTGTCCCACTGAATCACTGATGCGCATAGGCGTTCCGTTTGGAGCGACTGTGTTTGTGACGGGCGTGGGACCTGCCGGGATCGCTTTTATGCTGATGTCAAAGCTTATGGGCGCGGGTAAAATAATCTGCCTCGTTCGCAGGGATTCCAACGTCGAAAAAGCATTCAGATTCGGCGCCACCCACGTAATTAATTCTTCCAAGGAAGACCCGGTCGAGGCCCTCCTGAAGATCACTAACGGCAACAAAGCAGATATAGCTGTCGAAGCGACAGGAACACCTTCTGTCATTGAAAAGATGCCCGATTATACAAGAAAAGGCGGAAAGATCATTTTTTACGGTATACCGGGAGATAATGACACAGTCAATCTTCCTGTTAAAAAGCTCATAGTCGAAGAGATGACGATCTATGGGGCTGTAGGCAATACAAAAGCGTGGTATCCGCTCGTGGATATGATCGCGGCAGGCAAACTTGATATCGGACAGCTTGTGACGCACCGTTTTAAGCTCGAGGATATCAATAAAGCGTTTGACCTTTACAGGAACCACGATCCGGAGCTCATAAAGGCCGTAATAGAATTCTGACAACCAAAATTTACACGAAAATATAAAGGAGAAAATTATGAAGATCACAGATGTTGAAGTAGTAATCGTAAGACAGGACGTAGTAAAAATGATCGGCGACGGCAGTCAGGACACGGCTGTCATACTCGTTCATACGGATGAGGGAATAACAGGTATCGGAGAAGTTGACAGCTCTCCGGAAGTAGTCAAAGCGATAGTTGAAACGCCCGCGTCGCATGATCAGTGCAGAGGACTTAGGGAGATACTTATAGGTGAAGATCCGACGAATATCGAATATCTTTGGTATAAGATGTATCATTACAGTTATTACTATTCGAGGAGAAGCGTTGGTATACACGCGATGAGCGGTATCGATATTGCCCTTTGGGATATCACGGGTAAAAAGCTCGGTGTTTCCGTATCCAAACTCATCGGAGGAAGATTCAGAGAAAAAATACCTGCTTATTGTTCAGTTCTTATGCCGGGAACGAAGAAGGAAATAGACGAGCTCGTCGCGCATCACAAGTCCGACTGCAACTACCACGGATTCAAATTCGGATGGGGCGCTCTCGGTGAAAGCGAAGAAAAGGACGTCAAACTCGTAGAATACTGCCGCAAAGCAGTTGGAGATGACAACAGGCTGATGATAGATATCGGAATGCGCTGGACGGATTACAAATACGCTCTCAGAGTATCTAAAGAGTATGAAAAGCAAAAACTGTACTGGCTTGAAGAACCTTTCGCACCTGATCGCACGCCTGATTTCGGAAGACTTGCCGATAATATCAATATAGCTCTCGCGTCAGGCGAGGAATTCGGAACGATGTATGAATTCCAGGATATGCTCGACAACGGAAAAGTTGACATAGTTCAGCCCGATATGAGCCGCTGCGGAGGTATCACGATGGCAAAGAAGATCGCGGATATGGCGCAGCTTCGCGGAAAGAAACTCATTCCTCACGCATTCAAAACAGGCATTCTTATGGGAGCTACGCTGCAGCTGATCGCATCGATCCCGAACGCCGATATGCTTGAATACTGCGCTCAGGAGACTGTTCTTTCAAAGAATCTCGTCCGTCATCATTTTACTCTTGATAAAGACGGTAACGTAACTATTCCGGACATACCGGGAATAGGCGTTGAATTAAACGAAGAGATCCTCAACAAATACAGGAGAAAGTGATCAGGAAATCGCGCGTTCATAAAAGCCTCTCGAAGGCCGAACAGAGCGTGATGCGTTTTGACGTAAAATTATCTCAAAAATGTATCAGAACGCCGCGAATGGGCTCTTGGAGGCCTCAAAATCGATTCTGCGAATCATAATATAATAAAATAATACTGCTGCTCTGTAGACCAAGAGAACTTACGATAATTATAGGGCAGCAGTTTTTTGTTTTCTGATTATTTTAAACGTTTTCGACTGTGAGTATCTGCGACCAGGACATATGTCCTTTACCGTCGTCAACTACGACTCTTACGCATTTTTCGTGACCGCCGAGCTTGAATTCCGCGTGTGTGACATCATTCTTGAACGACATGACTTTTCCGCCGAAAGTCTGGGGAGAGCGAAGACCGACCATAAAGCACGGATCGCAGTCGACGATCACAGTTCCGTCTTTGATCTCGAAATTGTGAATGTCAGGTCCCGCGTATGACGCGAAGAAGCTGCCTTTAAGGATCGAATCGATGATCGAATCGTAAGTCAGCTCTTTTGCTTTGACTTTGATATATCCTGTAAAATGATCCTTCACATCTGAAAATGCCGGTCCGTGGTAGTCGTCCGCGGCGAAAATGAGAGGGTAGTATCCCTTCATGATCGCGTAATCGAGATATCCTTCCGAAAAACCGGTGCTCCATCCGAAATGACAGATCGAATTGAATATTTCCATTCCGATGCAGCCTCTTTTGAATTGATCGATAAGAGTATCATATCTCATTCCGAGCCAGTACGGATGAGCGGCGATGCAGTAGTTGTTAGAACCGAGGACGTATTTCATCTGGTCGTCGATAGTTGTTCCCTCGGGCCAAACGATCCTTCCTTCGGGGATAGTATTTTTATTCGGATATGCAAAACAAGTCGTATGATATCCGAGCGCAGATTCCTCAGGCTTTGAACCGCATTCAAATTCCATACCGGGAACAAAGAGGAAAGTATCGGAATTATATTCCGTATATATGCTGTAGTACTCGTGATCGGCCAGAACGAGGAAGTCGTAACCGTTCGCGATATAGTCCCTTATTCTATCGTCATAAGTCGCCTGTCCGTCAGAATTTTTCGTATGAGTATGCGTATTGCCTTTGTAAAATCTTCCTTCATCGATGAAACACTTTTTATCCTTGATCATTTTGCCACCTCGATCTTTTTTTTTCAATTGTATCACACCGGCAAAAAGCACTTCAATGAATTATTTGACAATATATGCCCCAAATGGTAAAATTTGTACGTTCAAATTCATGGGGATGTACCGGTTTCGACGGGGTCATTTTGCTGTGAAGGGCGGGCAGAGGTTCCGTTGGCCTCTTTAAAAAACGGAAATCTTAAAATTAAACGCTAACGATAATTTAGCACTTCAGGCTGCTTGATCAGCTTGCGTCGGCCCGTCAGGTCACCCGTGCCTGCGGTAACCGGCGTCAGTAACTCGGGCCTTACGGGGTGCAGGTCAACCCCGTGAACGGATGACGCAAAGCTTTGCGCGTCGTCGGCAATATGAAGCTACTGCTGATCTGACCGTGTGCACTCGGGCTCTTCGGCGGGAATAAAAACAATGTACTACGCCCGTAGAACTTTGCGGAGGAGTGGTTTCGGACAGGAGTTCGACTCTCCTCATCTCCACCAGAAAACCTCGTTTAAAAACGGGGTTTTTGAATTTAGATATTATGCGAAAAGAAATGAAGTAAGTAAAATGAACGACAAAATCGACATACTCATACCTGTATACAACGGCGCAAGATATATAAAAAGGTGCATGGAAGCGCTGATGAAACAGACTTATCAAAACATCAACATCATCGTTTTGAACGACGGATCCGTGGATAACAGTCTTGATATAATTGAATCTCTTGCGGCCAAAGACGACAGAATAAAAGTTTATTCCAAGAAAAATGAAGGATGCGTTTCGATCGCGAGAAATTATCTGCTCGACAAGATCGAATCGAAATATTTTATTTTTGTGGACGCTGACGACGTAGTATCTGAAAACTATATTCAGCTGCTTGCAAGAGCAATAGAAGAGACAGGCTGCAGGATAGCATGCTGCGAGTTCACGTTTTTTAAAGGCAAACTTGACAGGAAAGCAGACATAAAATCTTTGAAGATCTACAAAAGCAATGAGGCGATAGGCGAGTTCATTCTGGGCAGACGAGGTCATTTTATGCTCTGGAATAAGCTTATCGAAACAGATCTGATCAAAAATATAACGTTCAATAACGAAATAAACTACGGCGAAGATATGTTTTTTATCCTCGACGTAATACAGAGAAACGCTATCAGTATCGCTTCGATAAAAAACAGGTTGTACTATTACAAATACCTGAATTTCAAAAGCATATCAAAAGGCGGCCTTAACGATAACAAAAAGCTCTTCCTTGAGACGCTTGTAAAATACGAAAAGGAAGACCGTTACAAGGATAACTCTCATATCATCTCAGTCTGGATCTATCTCACGGCGACGTATTATTACTTTCTTTGCGGATTTAAAAAGAACGAAAAAGAATACAGAAACTACTTGAGAAAGCTGCAGAAAGAGAGGTTTGACGATGTGAAGGACGAGATCGAAAAGATAGCCGTTGAGAAGAAGCCCTAATATAAATTATTGAAACGATGGTATAATTGATATATAAATTCGAACGGAGGCAGAAATGGAAGAATTTATTAAAGAGCTGAAAAATTTTACGACAGATGAACTTATATTGATCGAAAAGGATCAAAAAGAGCTTTATTCTGTTGAAGAGATGGCTGCGATCAGGGAGGAGCTTTCATCAAGGCTCAAAACGTCAGGCTTTGAGACGCTTGACGATCTTGTAAAATATGAAAGTTCATCCAGTGAAAAGAAGCGTCAGATGCTCGCGGAAGAGTCTGAAAAGAAAGAAATTAACGAGAACAAGAACTCCTGTCTTGAACGAGATATCGCGATCGAAGAGATCCTGGATGAAGAAAAGAGAAAGAGCCGCATCGGCTATGCAGACCGCATCAATGAACTGAGAAGCAAAGGCATGGAAGGTTATTACGAATATAAAACGCTGAGTCTTAATGATGACGAAGGCGGTTCATTGAAAGTCGAAGAAGTAAACAGGATGCTTAATGCGTACGCGCTGTACGGCTGGAGACTCGTTTCGGCCTATTCTAACGAGATCGGGAAAGATACGACGAGCGGCGGCATTCTCGGTTTTACCGCGGGAACGAATTCGACGATCGATCAGCACATCCTGATACTTGAAAGATTCATAAGATTCTGACTTTGAGCAAATCGTCATTTTGCTCTTGCTTTATAATCATAATCGGCTTATAATCATCAATGCACCAAAACGGTGCCGACAGTTCGTTTGTACCATCCTGTCGAAAAACAAAACCAGGAC
>DBVT01000018.1:0-556 GCA_002308775.1 Mageeibacillus sp. UBA1257 | reverse complement strand
GTCCGAAAGCATGAAAAATGCTTCAAAAGGACTCGGAGGGTTTATGAAAAAAATAAATCAAGAGAAAAAGAGACGTTCATTCAATGAGTGGCTCAGGAATGAACGAAAAGAGACTGCAGTTCTTCTTCGCAGTATTCCGGCGATAGTAGTTACGCTTTTTACCGTGAGCGTTATATGCATGAACCTGCTGGCGAATAAAACGCTTGTTCAAACGAGCTGGATCGCGCTTGACGGAGGAATACTCATTTCNNTGGCTGTCATTTATGTGCATGGATATCATAACAAAATATTTCGGACCGAAAGCCTCAAATAAGATATCTGTTCTGGCGGCTTCTGTCAATCTGCTTACATGTGCGATATTTTATATTGCAAGCGTGATCCCGTCAGAAGCTGACGATTATACCGCTCTGAACAGGATCCTCGGAGGCACGTGGTTTATCCTGCTGGGCAGCACGATCGCTTTTCTCGCGTCTGCTTTGATCAATAACTTTTTGAATTGGTCCATAGGCAAAAGCTTTAAAAAGAATCCTGACGGCAAGCTGGCGTTCGTTTCAAG
>DBVT01000092.1:4227-14875 GCA_002308775.1 Mageeibacillus sp. UBA1257 | reverse complement strand
CTGTACGTATCGAGCGTTCCGATGTTCCGGCCCTTGTCGAGAGCCTTAGTAACAGGCGTATACGCGACCGCATCGAGAGGCACGTTTTCAGTCATATCTTCGTTCAGCGTAAGCATCGAAACGTTTGTAAATGCCGTGATCAAAATTGACGACTGCTCCTGCGCAGTCATACTCGTAAAATCGAGAGTCGTATCAATTATCGGCCAAACAGTGACTCCGTCGTTTTCGATCTCGCTTCCGAGTATCCCGGGAATGATCAATACGGGAGTGATCGGCTCATCCGTTGGCGCGGGTGCAGGCGTGTGTGTAGGCTCAGGCGTCGGAGCAGGTGTGGGCGTCGGCGCGGGCGTGGGTGACGGAGACGGCGTATTCGTCGGAGCTTCCGTAGGAGTCGCAGTCGCGGCATCTGTCGGAGCAGCGGTGGGTTCGTCCGTCGGAATATTTGCAGGAGCTTCCGTAGGCGTAACCTTCGGAGCGTCTGTCGGAGCTTCGGTTGGTGCAGCTGTCGCGGTAGTCTCAGGCGCCCCGGTTCTGTCGGGCGTATCGGGCTTTTCCGTCGAGCATCCGCATACAAGCATCACCGATGCGAGCAAAAGAGCGAGAAGGGCATATATTTTATGTGAAAAATGACTGTTGTATGATGTTTTCATAAAAAAACCTCCTTGAAAAGGGTCGATTTGAATATTAGCACGAAATTGAGAAAACTTCAACTTTTTGGTATAATACGTCTATCAACTAAAGCGCTTTCGGTAAAATGCGCGGGGAGGTGCGAAAAGGCATGAATATCGCTGTTATAATGGCAGGCGGAAGAGGCGAGAGAATGCGCCTTTCGTATCCCAAACAGTTCGCGCTCTTGCGGGGCATCCCGCTCGCCGCATATTCGCTGAAAGCATTTTCCGAGCACAAAGATATCGACGGGATCTGCGTCGTCTGCGATCCTTCGTGGCGTGAAAAGTTCACCGAAATAACAGAAAAATACTGCAAAGACAAATTTCTGGGATACATTTTACCGGGGAAAACGAGGCGAGAATCTTCGAAAAACGCAATCGACACCCTTTATGTAAGATACGCTCCCGATACGGTCGTCCTCCTTCACGACGCGGCAAGACCGGGCGTTACTGATAAGATAATTTCAGCCAACCTTGAAGGAGTTAAGAAGACCGGCGCCGCGTGCACTGCGATAAAATGCAGGGACACCATGTGCGTGTCAGAATCGGGAACGCTCGGAGAGGATGTCAGAAGAGACAATGTCGTGGCACTTCAGACGCCGCAGACATTTTACCTGGGGAAGATAAAAGAGGCGCACGACAACTACGAAGAAAAGAAAAAAAGAGGGGAATTTGTCCCCGATATCACTGACGATACAGGCCTTGTAAAATTCATGGGAGGCAAAGTCGTGACTGTTCAGGGAGCGTTTTCGAATATGAAAGTGACTGAACCGGGCGATCTTGAGATGCTCGAGGGAAGTATTTTCGAAAATGAGGTCAAAAAAGAAGAAAATATTTGACATACATTGCCGCGTATAGTATCATATAAGGGAACTTATGTTCGATAAAATTTCGCGGGGGAAAGTTAGATCAAAAGAGAAAAACCAGGAGGAAGAAATGGAAAACGTTAAGAATGACGAGAAGAAAAAGGCGATAGAAGCCGCGATGCTTCAGATAGAAAAACAGTACGGACAGGGTACGGTCATGAAACTCGGAGAGAACGCTCATATGAAAGTGGACGTCATCCCGACGGGTTCTCTGGGACTCGATATAGCGCTCGGAACGGGCGGCCTCCCGAGAGGCAGGATAATCGAGATCTTCGGACCGGAATCCTCAGGTAAGACGACACTCGCTCTCCACGTTATCGCAGAAGCCCAGAAGAGAGGCGGAGAAGCTGCTTTCATAGATGTTGAGCACGCGCTCGATCCGGTCTACGCCAAAAATCTCGGAGTTGATATAGACAATCTGATAGTTTCACAGCCCGACACCGGAGAGCAGGCGCTGGAGATCGCGGAAGCGCTCGTGAGAAGCGGAGCCATAGACGTTATCGTCATAGACTCAGTCGCAGCTCTCGTTCCAAAGGCTGAGATCGCCGGTGAGATGGGAGACCAGCATATGGGCCTTCAGGCGAGGCTTATGTCGCAGGCACTGCGCAAGCTTTCGGGAATCATCGGCAAATCGAATACGATCGCCATATTCATCAACCAGCTGAGAGAAAAGATCGGCGTCATGTTTGGAAATCCGGAAGTAACGACGGGCGGCAGAGCGCTTAAATTTTACGCTTCGGTGAGAATAGATGTCAGAAGGATCGAAGCGATCAAAAACGGCTCCGAAGTGGTGGGCAACAGGACGAAAGCGAAAGTTGTAAAGAACAAAGTCGCACCGCCTTTCAAGGAGACGGAATTCGATATCATTTACGGAAAAGGTATTTCGAGAGAAGGATCGATCCTCGATGTCGCCACACAGCTTGAGATCATCGAAAAGAGCGGCGCGTGGTTTTCGTACAAAGGATCACGTATCGGTCAGGGAAGAGAAAACGCGAAGCAGTACCTTATCGACAATCCGATCGTAACGGAAGAGATAGATCTTACGATCAGAGACAAGCTCGGATTCGGCGACAACGTTGAAGAAGGCGACAACTCTGCGGAAGAAAAATAAAGCGAGTGATGGAAGAAAAATGTGAAATAAAAGCATATGAGCAGAAAGAGGATGGCTGCCTCGTGACCTTCGGGAACGGAGAGCAGCTGTTCTTTTCGTATGATGAATTTTACAAATATTCCCTTTTCGACATTGAGAACGGGCTTTCGAGGTCGTTTGAATCGCTCATGGACAGCGTTTACGAGGACAGGGCATTTTCACAGGGACTAAGGGAGGCGCTTAAATCAAGGAAGACATCCGGAGAGATCAGAAAGGCAATTGCGAAAGAGATCCCGGAGGAGCCCAGAGAAAGAGCGATCGAGAGACTTTCGGAGGAGCAATATATAGACGACAAAAGATATGCCGTCTCATTCGTCAGAAAATGCGCGGAGGAGAAACTGTACGCCCTCAATATGATAAGGCTTCAGGGAAAAATAAAAGGCCTGCCGGAAGAGGCTGTCGAATATGCGATAGAATACCTTGAAACAGACGACAGGCAGACAGCTCAAAAAGCGCTCAAAAAGAGGGAAAAAGAAGAGAAACAGAAGAAAAAAGAGCTTCAAACGGGCAAAAAAGAGAATTTTAACAGCAAAAAAGAAGCGATGAAGAAGGCGCAGAAACTCGCCTCGTACCTTGGTTCGAAGGGTTTCGATTTCGAACTGATCAAAGAACTTGTAAATACGGAAAACATTTCGGAGGGTGACGATTATGATTAAGATAGGTATGATCTCCCTGGGCTGCGCGAAGAACCGGGTCGACGCGGAAATAATACTCGGAGCGCTGAAAGAAAAATACGAAATAACGTCTGACGAAGCTGAAGCTGAAGTTATAATAGTCAACACGTGCGCGTTTATAGAGAGCGCGAAGGAAGAGGCGATCAACGCGATCCTTGAGGCAGCCGCGAGAAAAAAAGACAAACTCAAGAGTCTCATAGTAACGGGTTGCCTCGCCGAAAGATACGGCAAAGAGATCGAAGAGAGCATCCCCGAAGTTGACGGAATAATCGGTATCGGACAGTACGACAAAGTCGCCGAAGCAGTCGAAGAGACACTCGCCGGCAGGAAATATATCAACCTGAAAGAAAATTTTCCGCTTGATTATCTCAATGCCGACAGAGTACTATCCACGCCGAAGGGAAGCGCATATCTGAAGATCTGCGAAGGCTGCGACAACAAATGCAGCTACTGCGCGATTCCGAGCATAAGAGGACCGTTCAGGAGCAGAACCGTGGAGGACATTTTACGCGAAGCGAGAATGCTTCTCGATCAGGGCGTGAAAGAGATAACAGTCATCGCACAGGACACATCGAGATACGGCCGCGACATATACGGCAAACCGTCCCTCCCGATGCTCCTCAAAAAGCTTGACGATATGGATGGTATGTGCAAATTGAGAGTTATGTATCTTTATCCCGATGAGATCACCGCGGAGCTCATAGACACTCTCAAAACGAGTAAGAATATCCTCCATTATGTGGATCTTCCGGTCCAGCATATTTCGGACGACGTTTTACGCGCGATGAACAGAAGGGGAAGAGCTGAAGAGATAAAAAAGATATTCAACAGGTTCAGAGAGGAAATACCTGATGTGATCATCAGAACGACGCTGATGACTGGCTTCCCCGGAGAGACAGAAAAAGATTTTGAAGAGCTCAAAAACTTCCTTTCGGAATTCAGATTCGACAGGGCGGGAATATTCGAATATTCGAAAGAGGAAGGCACCGAAGCCGCCAAAATGAAGGGTCAGATCAGGAAGAGCACAAAAGAGAGAAGATACAACGAGCTCATGGCTATCCAACAGAAAATATCGTATGAAAAGAACCTCGAAAGAGTGGGAAAGACTTACGATGCGCTCGTAGAGGGTGTTTCGGACGACGGGATATTCTATTATGGCAGAACGTATGCGGAGGCGCCGGAGGTCGACGGATATGTGTATTTTACGAGCAGAGAGCCGCTTGAAACAGGTCAGACAGTGCAGGTAAGAATACTCCTCGCGGACGAGTACGATTTGACAGGAGAGGCCGTTTGTGGCAAAATTAGCACGTAAAATATCAACACTTGAGGAGATAAGATTTTATGAATCTTCCTAACAGAATCACGCTCGCAAGAATAATAATGATACCTGTATATATGTTTTTTGCTTTTCCGTTTCCGGATTTCATGCCTTATCTGGGATTCGTTACAGATTACAAGCTCATTTTCGCGCTCGTGATCTTTGTTGTCGCTTCCCTGACAGATATGCTCGACGGAAAGATCGCCAGAAAGAGAAACATCGTCACCGACTTCGGAAAGTTCCTCGATCCCATCGCTGACAAGCTCCTCGTGACAGTCGCGCTTTTATCGCTTACGCTCGTAAGCAAATACTATATCTGGGCTACGATGATCGTTCTGACTCGCGAATTCGCGGTAACGGGAATGAGGCTGATCGCGGCAAGCAGGGGAAAAGTAATAGCTGCGGGCAAATCGGGCAAACTCAAGACGCTGACGCAGTGTATCGCGCTGATAACGCTTTTAACAGCATGGGCGGCGAGAGATTCGTTCCCGTCTGTCCCGGTGATCCGGACGATCTCCACTGTCCTCTTCTGGGCAGGCAATATAATACTCGTTTTCTCAGTCATTATGACGATCTATTCGGGTTGCGAATACTTCGTGAAAAACAAAGATCTATTCAAAAAAGACGAAATGTAACTTCTTGCGAAAGGCAGTTGTTATTGTTATAATAGGCGCATAAAGAACTCTTTCAGGAGGCAAAAAATGCGCGATAGTTTGAATTTCAACGACGGTTGGCTGATATCACCCGATCCCGAAAATGTGGGAAGAGAACAAGGTTATGCGGCCGCTGTCCGTTCCGATGCACTGCCGGTTCCTGTGCCCGGGATCATTCAGCAGGTCCTTTACGATTATCACGGCGTAGTCTGGTACTACAAGAAGACGAACAATCCTTTTTACGGTGTTAAAAACAAGAGGATCATCCTCTCTTTCGGCGCTGTCGATTACTACAGCGACACATATGTAGACGGAGTGAAGGTCTATTCCAATGAAGGACCCGAAAAGCCTTTCGAGATCGATGTGACAGACAAATTCAAAGGCAAAAAAGAGGTCCTCATAGCCGTTAGGGTGATCAATCCTCCGTGCGGAAAAGTGATAGACGGACTCGAGAGAAAGAAGATCCCGAGGAGAAATATAGAAGAGGACAAATTCAGAGCAGGCGCATCTTACAACGGCGGCGGTATCACACTTCCGGTCACCTTGAGCTGCCTCGAAGACACATATATCACAGACGTCTACGCGAAAAACGATATGCATACGGGAGACGTCAAACTGTTCGTTTCTACCAAAAATCACAGAAAAAAACTCGATGCCGAATATTCGATAGAAATATTCGAAAGATCTGCGCTCAAACCCTGCAAAGTCTTCAGAGAGAAAAAAGAAGTGCCTCAGGGAGAGGGAACGTGCGAGATCGATTTTACCGTGGAGGACCCGCTGCTCTGGTCAGTCGAAGAGCCGAATCTGTACAGGTATGTAGTCAGAGCTGCGCTTTCCGACGGCAGAGAGATGGAAGCGGAGATAACGACCGGTTTCAGAGAATTCATAGTCAAGGACGGTTTTTTCTTCCTCAACGGCAAGAGGATATTCTTAAAAAGCGCACATACAGGTAACAACTTCCCCATAGGAGTCACTCTCGCAGCGATCCCGGGGATGCAGTATGACGATCTCAGACTTGCGAAAGCAGCAGGTTTTAACTGTATAAGATTCATAGCGACAGCGGCGACACCGGAGCAGCTTGACTATTGCGACTCGCTCGGACTTATGGTTTACCAGGAGACGATGGCTTCGTGGTATCTCGGAGATTCTCCCAGAGCGAAGGACCTTTATTACGATTCGTATTGCTCGATGATAAAAAGGGACAGAAATCATCCGTGCATGACGATAATCGGACTGTTGAACGAGACGAATGTCGGAGATTCATTCTATGCCGCGAAGGGATTTTTACCTACGCTCAGAAAGTTCGACGACACGAGACTTGTCATATTCTCAAGCGGAAGATTCGACCTCACGGTGCCGCAGAAAGATTATCAGAAGGATTATATGCTCGGTTCGTTCGCGAACCCGGGTAAAACGGAATGGGAGTGTCAGTGGGGCGATGAAGGGATCCCGGACGGAAAGAGCGCCGGAGACGTTCACAACTATATGGGAGTTCCGCTCGATACGTCAAAAGGCTCTCTGAACAGAGTCGCGGGACACGACCTGAGAGGCCCCGTGTTCATTTCCGAGTTCGGCGTGGGAAGCCAGGAGGACGTTTTAACATCTTGCAAAGAGTTCCAGATGCACGGGATCGACGTTAAAAACCCCGATTATCTTGTAATAAATGAGATAAGGGAGGCGTATCTTGAGGATTTCAAAAAATACAACTGCTATGACGTATACGCAGAGCCTGAGGACTTCCTGCAGGATTCATTGAGACACAACGCACACGAGAGAAGGATAAGCTTCGATATCGTGAGATCGAATCCGAGATGCTGCGGTTACAATGTGACGGGACTGCTCGATCACTGCATAACGGGAGAGGGACCTATTACTCTTTTCAGGAATTTCAAACCGGGACACTATGATGCTTTCAGAGACGGTTTTTCGAAGCTGCGCTGGTGCCTGTTCGTATCAAAAGGAAACGTTTACAGCGACGAAGAGATCGAACTCGAGGCGGTGCTCGCAAACGAAGACGTTTTGAGAGACGGAGAATACACGGCGGTATTTGCCCTGACTAACGAACAGGGCACCCCGATAAAGAAGTGGGAGAGAAAATTCACTCTTCCGATATACGGAAAAGAAGGATATCCAGAGCTCGCTTTCAGAGTGTTTGACGAAAAAGTCGTCCTGAACGTTCCGGAAGGCAGATACCGCTTCAAAGCTTATCTTAAAAACGGAGGCGCGCCTGACGCTTCAGTCAGAACATTTTACGTGAGCGAGAGAATAAAAGTGACAAAGAGCTCGAATGTGCTCAGTTTTTACCTGCCGGAAAACGCAAGAGAGTATCTGAGGTCTGTCAATGTGGAAACAACGGAGATCTCGAAGGAAGATCTGAAGGATCCTGACAACCTCGCGGGCAAGAAGATCCTTGTCGGACCGCTTCCGAAGGATAAGGCGCTGAAACTCGCGCAAAAACTCATGAACGCTTCAAAGAGAGGCGCAAAAGTGATATATCTCGATCCGCTTACATTTGACGATTCACAACCCGCGGCGCCCGCAATGCCACTTGAACACAAGATGATCCTCGGCTATCCCGCATGGGTCTATCACAAGGACGTGATCGTTAAAGACACGGAGATAACCAAAAATGTCAAAAAAGGTTTTGCGGAATGGGACTATTACTGCGGCGCGTACCCTCACATCTGCGTGCTCTCTGATACGATGCCTTCGAGATGCGACGCCATGTTCTTCGCAGTGGGCAATTTCGAATGGGTCACAGGGATCAACGAAGGAAAATACCACGCGGGCGTAAACCTCGGAGAATACGCGTACGGAAAGGGCAGTTTTACTATTAATACGTTCAATGTTCTCGGCGGCGCAGGTCATTGCCCCGCAGGCGACAGGATACTATTCGGCCTCGCAACTGAGTAAAAACTCTTTCACTTCAGCCTCATATTTTTTAGGGTCTGTATATAACGAATGTGCGTGACTTGCTCTCGGGAAAGACACGCACTTCTTTTTTTCTGACGCACACGCGTCAAAACAAATTTTTTCCATATAAAACGGCACAAAATCGTCAGCTTCTCCGTGAATAAAGAGGAAAGGCAGGTTCGTGCGCTTCAGTGATTTGACAGGGGCGGCGTCTTCAAACGAATACTTTGCGATGATCCTGTTCAAAAGGTCTGTGACCTGATAAAGGGGAAAAGGTATAATGTGAAACTTTGACCTCGCGATGTGTTTTACTATTTCAGAAGCGGAAGAATAACCGCAGTCGGAGATCACGCCGATGACATTTTCGGGAAGACCGGGAAGGCTTGACGCAAGCATGACCGTGGCGCCGCCCATCGACGTCCCGAGCAAAACGATCTTTCCGCCGGGGCACAGTTTCAAAGACACAAATTCAGCCCAATCCTTGCAGTCGATCTGCTCCTTCGCGCCGAATGTGACATATTTTCCGTCGCTCATCCCGCATGAGCGCTGATCGGGAAGGAGCACGTTATAACCGATTCCGTGCCAGAAGGGAACGACGGGTCCGTAGTCGATATATCCGGCGCTCTTGAAGCCGTGCATGCAGATGACTGTCTTCTCAGAGTTTTCGCACGCGTAATATTTTGCCCTCAAAGTGATCCCGTCATAGCTTTTTATCTCCATCTGCTCATAAGGCATTGCAGCGAATTCGTTGCGCC
Source organism: Mageeibacillus sp. UBA1257 (assembly GCA_002308775.1). GTDB lineage: Bacteria > Bacillota > Clostridia > UBA1212 > UBA1257 > UBA1257. The sequence goes on along the minus strand of DBVT01000092.1, from coordinate 5,878 downwards.
TTTCCAGAATAAAATCGGGCGTATCGAGAAGACTCGGGAACATTTTTATGAGCGTATCGGCTACTTTTGAACCTCCCGAATCGTTGTCCTTCTTCTTTTTGGCTTTCCTGTTGTTTGTTGCGAAATTGAAAAAATAAATGCTTCCAACGACAACATAAATGATGAAAAGCCCTGCGAGTACGGCAAGAATTATGAGTAAAACTTTGACGAAAACAGGCATGTATTTGTCTCCTTGAAATGTAAAATCTCGCATATATTATACAGAAATGAAGGATGTTTGCAAAGGGTCGCATACCGCGTGCAATCGTCTGCGAAGCCCGGAATCTTGACAAGAGGTCGCCCAATTCGTATAATATCCTTTGCGAGGTCGGGAAACCGCCCCGCGAGCAACGAAAAAGGAAATCCTGATGAATATACTTGTTGACGTGATGGGCTCTGAAAACGGGCCTGAAGTTATGATAAGAGGCGCTGTTTCTTCGCTTGCAGAAGCGAAGGGCTTTGATGTCACTCTTTTGGGCGATCAAAAAGTGATTGAAGGCGTTTTAAGCACACTCGAGTATGACAAAGAGAGACTTCACATATGCGCCACGACAGAAGTTATAGATTATGAGGATGTTCCGACGAAAGCGATCAAAAACAAAACAGACTCATCGATGGTGAGAGGTTTTAACCTGCTCGTTGAGGGAGAGGGTGACGCATTTATATCGGCGGGCAACAGCGGAGCGCTTCTCACTGGAGCTGTATTGATCGTAAAAAGAATGGAGGGCGTCGAAAGACCTGCGCTAGGCGCGATAATACCGTCCACAAAAGGCAAATTCCTGCTGCTTGATGCCGGACTCAACACGGCATGCAGACCGGAATACTATCTTCAATTCGCCCATCTGGGCAGAAACTACGCGAGAGCGGCGATGGGGATAGAGGATCCGAGGATCGGACTTCTTAACATAGGGACCGAAGAGGAAAAAGGCTCCGAAGAAGTCAGGGAAGCGTTCAAACTGCTGAAGAGATCGGGAATGAATTTTGTGGGCAATATCGAAGGAAAAGAGATATTTGACGCCAGAGCGGATATTTTACTTTCAGACGGATTCACGGGCAATGTGTGCCTGAAGGTCGTGGAAGGAACGGCAAAATATCTGTTCAAAGAGATGAAAGAGATAATGACGGAAAGCCTTTTTACGAAGGTTGCCGGAGCAATGCTGAAGAAAAGGCTTACGGAATTCAAGCATGTGATGGACACGGATGTGAACGGAGGCGCTCCGATACTTGGGATCAAGGGTCTGGTGCTGAAGACACACGGTAATTCAACTGAAAAAACGATCAAGTACGTAGTACTCAGAGCGCAAAAACTGGCCGAGATACGATTCATTGAATCGCTCGGCAGAGAAATGGCAGACCTCAAAAAGGTCAGGAATCAAACAAAAGAAGTTTAAAAAGGAGTTGTTAGAACAATGCTGGAAAAAATCAAAGCAATCGTAGCAGACAAACTGGGTGTATCGGAGAGCGCGGTAACTCCCGAGGCATCATTCATCGATGATCTCAACGCTGATTCACTCGATATCGTTGAGCTCGTTATGGCTCTCGAGCAGGAATTCGACGTAAAGATCCCCGATGCGGAAGCTGAAAAGATCGTAACGGTCGGAGACGCGATGAA
>DBVT01000092.1:0-4119 GCA_002308775.1 Mageeibacillus sp. UBA1257 | reverse complement strand
ATTCAAGAACAAAAAGCTTCTTGAAACGGCGCTGACTCACACGTCGTACGCGAATGAGCACCATACAGACAGTTATCAACGACTGGAATTCCTCGGAGATTCAGTCGTTTCTGTCGTTGTAAGCACAGATATCTATAACGCGTTTGAAGATTTTCCCGAGGGGAAACTGACGAAACTGAGAGCGGATCTCGTCCGTGAGGAAACTCTGGCGGAGCTTGCTCTCAGGATCTCGATAGACAAATATATAAGGCTCGGAGTCGGTGAAAGCAGGCAGGGAGGCAACAAAAAGCCCTCGATACTTTCTGACGTGTTTGAGAGCATCGTAGGAGCGGTGTATATGGACGGAGGCCCGGAAGCTGCTATCAACTATGTCAAAAGTAAAATGGCAGGCGAAGTCGAAAAGCATCTGAAAACATTCATGGAAACGGACCGCAAGACGAATCTCCAGGAATATGCCGCGTCTCACGGAACAAAGGAACAATACGAAATAATAGGCGAAGAAGGTCCCGATCACGACAAAAAATACATCTACCGCGTGACTCTGGACGGAAAAACTGCCGAAGGCAAAGGTAAAACGAAACAGGACGCCGAGCAGGCGGCAGCGAAGGAATATTACGAAAAATACATCGAAAACGGTGAGAAAAAATGCTGATAATACCCGTTTTCATACCTCATCTGGGGTGCCCGCACGATTGCGTTTTCTGCAATCAAAGATCGATAAGCGGCGCGCAGGATCTTCCGACGGATGAGGAGATCATAACCCAAATCGAAAATTACAAAAAAATATCTGAAAATTACGACGAGATACAGCTCGCGTTTTTCGGCGGGAGTTTTACAGCGATTCCGGTGGAGCAGCAGGAGCATTTTCTGAGGCTCGTATTCCCGTATGTAAAAAAATCAGGCAATAAAAGCGCCTTCATCGATTCATTGAGGCTGTCGACAAGACCTGACGCGATAGACGAAGAGGTGCTGGAAAGACTGAAAAGATTCGGAGTTTCCACGATCGAGCTGGGAGCGCAGTCCATGGACGACAAAGTGCTGGCCCTTTCCGGAAGAGGCCATAAAGTCTCTGACACGGTAAAAAGTTCCCGAATGATAAAAGAAAAAGGCTTTATCCTGGGACTTCAGACGATGCCCGGTCTTCCCGGTTCCACAGAGGAGCAGGATATCGAAACGGCTGAAAAAATAATCGCCCTGGGACCTGCGATCGTCAGGATATATCCCACGATAGTGATAAAAAATACAGCTCTCCACAAAATGATGCTGCTCGGAAAATACACGCCGATGCGCCTCGAAGACGCAGTATGCCTTTGCGCCAAGCTGACGCGTATGTACGAAGACGCAGGGATAAAAGTCATACGAACCGGTCTTCACTCGTCGGAGAACATGTGCGAGGACAAAGACGTCGCGGGCGGTCCGTATCATCCTGCTTTCGGCGACATGGTGCGGTCGAATATTTTAATTGACGAGCTGATACCCAAAATCGACAAAGTCATAAGGGAAAAACGAGATATTTCCGAAAATTTTAAGGCGGACACTTTGACAATAGTCGTTCCGTCAAATATGATCTCGACGTTCACGGGCAACAAAAAGTGCAATTCAAAGGCTTTGGAATCAAAATACGGTGTAAAAAAGGTCAGATTCGTCCCTTCCGCGCCTGATAAAAACAGTTCGGGAAATATTTCCGAAAATACTGTTTCGGGAAATGACCTCACAGTTTATTTTTAACAAAAAAAGATTTATCTTATTGCCGCGGGAAGCTCATACGGGTAAAATGCCCAATCCAGATGAGCGTTCTGCGGTGATTTTCTGAGATTTCGAATATTCGGAAAACTTTTTACGATACCGGGGAAAGCCGTTTATGTGATCATAGCGGCGGCTGTTCTGTGCGCGATAATCGTCGGGAGCTGTATGAAAAACAGAGACAAGAAAGAAACGGACGAGCCGAAAAAGCTCGTTCCGCTTACGACTTCGCAGACAGGACAGACAAAGGAAAACGCGAATGATGAAGACGTAAAAACGACAGACGGAGTCTCTGTATATATCATCGGCTGTGTAAAGAATCCCGGCGTTTACAATGTCCCTGCAAGCGAGGTACTGAACAAAGTCGTCCAGATGGCGGGGGGTCTCACCGAGGACGCCGACAGGGAGCATATCAATCTCGCCGCAAGCCTTTACAACGGAATGATGGTCAGGATCCCTTCTGTGAACGACGAGGACAAATCTTTTGTGATCCGCGAAGGAGTGAACGGTTCGAATTATCCCGGAGAAGCTTCTGTTGACGAAAAAATCAACATAAACACCGCCGATCTCGCCCTTTTGACAACGCTTCCCGGGATAGGCGAGTCATCCGCAAAAAAGATCATCGATTACAGAAACGAACACGGGAAATTTAAAACGACAGAGGATCTCATGAAAGTCCCGGGGATAAAAGAAGGCAAATTTTCCGCGATAAAAGACATGATAACAGTATGAGAAATGAGTAAAAAGGTTGAAACGTTTACGATGACAAATTGTCAACCAATGGTCCGAGTGGAGATAACGGATTTGACTAATCCCCAATAAAATCAAGTATTTACGGCACCTGAGCGCATTTTTCCTCCACGGATCAGAACGAAAGAATCGCATAATTTACAGAACTCCTCCCTTGCGGTACAATGAGATCGCAAAGGAGGAGTTTTCATCAATGTGTTTATGTATGACAACAGCCACGGTTTCCCATGGCTGTGTGCTTATTCAATAATTGAATCTGCATCGAATATGCTTATTACGGCATATCCTTCAGAACGTTCAGCTGGTCACGCCGTCCGTATACAACTGCCGTTACCCAAACCGTCTTGGTTTCGTCATCTGCATAGTAATAGACGATGAAGTTTTTTACCAGCATTTTGCGATATCCCCTGGATCTCCACGGTTCTTCGTCAACCGCAGAGAATCTTGCGGGCATCGTGCTAAGTCCGGCAATTTCCTTTTGCAGATAATCTGACCATGCTCTTGCTGTTTCAGGTACCAGCAACACTTTCGATATGTACGCAATCGTCTCCTGGATCTGTACGATTGCATGCGGTGTCAGTTTTACAGAATACTCCATACTCAAACGACCTCACGGACTTTCTTGAACGCTTCGTCCACCGAAAGACCGATTCCAGCCTGAGCTTCATCATATCCCTTTTGCATCATTGCGTCGAACTGTTCCTTACTCATGCTGTCGAGAGTTGTGATACGCGGAACAGACAATGCATACGGAACACCGCCTGTCATAATGATCTGTCTGTATAACGTATCAATCAGCACAGATACGGGAATACCGATCCTGTCGAGCACGGCTTCTGCCTGTGCCTTGATCTCCGGTTGCACTCTGGCTGTCACATTAGCTGTTTTAGTTGCCATCACTATTACCTCCATTAATTAGATTTCATGTATAGCATAGCATTTTGTGTTGCAAATTGCAATACATTTTTCAAAATTCACGAAAAGTTTTCATCTTCCAAGATAGAGCACTCTTGTCACTCTGTCACGGGACGATTGCCGCAAGCCGACGGCGTTCTTATACTTGCCAAAAATGGCGTCGGGTGCCGTTCCGTAAACCACGATTGTTTTCGGGTGCAGTGTTTTTACCGCGTGATCCAGACCGTTTATGAAGAATCCGCGATCTTGCAGAAGCTTGGCGCACAGGAGCGTCATCCGGGCAGGATAATCCCACCCGGATATGGCTTTTTGCTTTACGCAAAACTAATCGGTTTGATCGGATTGTCCATTCTATGACCGTCAGGTGTTTTGTAATCGAGAATAATTACTTCTTTTGTTTCTCGATTTACTGAAACCCGAGCAAATACTTTCCAGACATCGCTTTCATCTTCAATGTCATCAAAGCCAAGAAAGTATTCATAATCCACACCATCATAATCGTCGGCAGGATAGGACTCACACGCTTTTTCAATATGGGCTCTGAAGTAGTCCAAACCAACAAGGTTTGCTATTGCAACGAGAGCATCAACTCTTGCTTCTTCTTTATTAATCATCACTTTTTCCTCTTTTCACAGTCCGCCGGGATCCGCAACGGAGCACAATGCAATCGCCCTCGCGCGTCAATAATCGTTCCAAACAAATATTGATTTC
>DBVT01000122.1:36917-37641 GCA_002308775.1 Mageeibacillus sp. UBA1257 | reverse complement strand
ATCGCCATCGGCTTTTCGCACATTACGTGTTTTCCCGCGTTCAACGCGTCGACAGTGATAAAGCTGTGCGCTCTGTTCGGCGTAAGGACGTGAACGACTTCGATCGATTCGTCCTTTAAAAGTTCTTTGTAATCCTCATAAACCTTTGCTCCGGGGACTCCGTACTGTTTCGCCGCGGTTTCAGCTCTTTCGATGACGATATCGCAAAAAGCGACCATTTCAGCGTCGGGACATGCTTTGAGTCCGGGCATATGTTTTGCGTTGGCAATGCCTCCGCATCCGATGATTCCGACCTTAGTTTTAGCCATAATATTATCTCCTTTTCCAACGAGTTATAAATTAATTAAATTATATCTTTCGGGGGTTATACTGTCAACGGTTTTTTCAGCCGTTGTAGATATAATTGAGCCTTCCGTAAGGCGCCGCATCCCCTCCCGTGTAAAACGAAAACACATCCTCAACCGTCTCTCCGTCGAACCACTTGAATGTGAAACGCACCTCGTTCGGATCCAGTTTAAGAGCGTCCAGAGGGATCGCTGTCATAACGAGATCGTCTTTGATCCTGTATCTGACATCAGTCACTTTTTCCCCTGCGGAGAGCCCGTCATCGGCGCATGCGGAGAGTGTTCCGAAGCCTTCCGACGGTTTGATCATGCCGAAAACGTAATCGTACATTTTACCCGAATCGCCTTTGCGGATATACAGGTTCATCCTGTTTTCTCCG
>DBVT01000122.1:36519-36749 GCA_002308775.1 Mageeibacillus sp. UBA1257 | reverse complement strand
GTAAAACGTTTCGACATCGTCCCACTGCGAGAAAGGCCCCTCGACTGATATCTCCTTGAATGTTCCGTTAGTCTTTTCAGCGTTAGAGGATGTCTTTTTGAACTTGCCGATATAGTTTACGAGCTGCATGTAGTAGTTGTCCCCATATCCTCCGCTCATCGGCTCGATGTCACGGCTTGCCTCCATCGTCGCGGTGTCTATAAACGTGATCGGCTCCCCTTTGAACATAG
>DBVT01000122.1:0-36454 GCA_002308775.1 Mageeibacillus sp. UBA1257 | reverse complement strand
GCGATCGCAAACTCCCACTGTTCAGCGAAATTGTAACCGCGCAAAACGGCTCCTTCAGACTTGTCGACTGCTCCGTCGTGCCAGCTCCTCGTCCTGTCCTGTCCGCCGTACCAGGCTGCTGCGCTCATCCTGCACGTAACATTGTGCTGGGCAACGGAAACGCTCATGATCTTCCTCCCGTTGAACTCGTAGACAGAATCGTCCGTGAGCAGCCGCTGAAATTCCATCCACGGGAATCCGTTGTCTGATTTCTGCGCAAAAGGCCACTGAGACTCCTTTAAAGTGAAGAACTCCTTCACATTTTTACTCGCGGAATCGGTCACTCCGACGATCATCGGCTTTCCGTCCATTTCGTACCACGTGTCTTTGTATTCCCCGTGCGCCTTGTAGAATTCCTCATATATCACATCCATCGCTTTTCCGGAATTCGAATTCGTGTAAAATGCGATCTTCGGAGCTGCTCTTCCGCTGTCCATAAATTCTTTTACTGTCTTGGCGACAGTGAGCGCTGCCTCGATGTACGTATTGTTGTTTCCGCCGTTTTGAAAATAAGTTCCCGACGAGGGACTGCCCGTTGAATTCGTCGTGTCGAAGACTAAAAAATCGACTCCGGCGTCCGCCAGCATCTGTATATGCTTTCTGATGACCCATTCCTCGCAGGCGTAATAATATCCGAACAGCGGTCTGCCCCAGAAATGCGCCGCTCCGACATACCCTCCTCCGGCGGATGTCCAGGCCTCCTCCGAAACATATGCTTCGGGATCGTTTTTCAGTATCTCGGTGTTGTCGTAAAGATTCGTCCCGTGCGCTCCCATCCACAGGAAATAAAACATTCCCACCTGCTTGTCAGACTGCATTTTACCCGCGGAGACAGTTTCCCGTCCGAGGTCGTCGAACGCTGCGAGATTGCTCTCCTCCGTTTTGGATCTGTTGTTGTAAACATCCTCTTCTTCAGTATATGCGGGCACAGGCCGGGGAGTGTTGTCAACATTCCCTCCGCCTCCCGTACACGCAAAAAAGAGCCCCGAACACAGTCCGAGGCATAATGAGGCAATAAAGAGTTTTATCGCGTAACTTTTTTTATTCATTATCTTTCTTTCTCACTATTAATGCCGTTCCGAGTAAAACGGATGCGGCAACCAGGGCAGATGATACGACTGCAGAACCGCAGCCCTTTTTCTCTGCAGGTTTTTCGGTGGGAGCAGCAGTCGGAGCGTCCGCGGGATCATCTGTCGGAGCTTCTGTGGCCTCCGGAGTCGCCGTAGGCTCGGGCGTAGGAGTCGCAGGCTTTTCAACTACAGTGAATTGGAAATAGTCTGCGACCGTGTACGAATCATTGTAGAAAAGAAATACCTTCCACTCTCCCGGCGCAAGCGGCCAGTTTTCCGGCACTGTCGCTATAGCTTCGTCCACTTCGACCAACAGATGACTGCTCTCCATCGGTTCGAATGACTGAGTGTTCGATCCGATGTAGCACCACATTCCGATGCCTGCTCCGGCATAAACGTTATTATTTTCAACTTCCGCGCTGTAAATGCCTATCCAGTCTTTGCTTTCAAGGCTGTGCCCCTCCGGCAGATCGATCTTTACCTCGAGCGTTTCCCCCGGGTAAAATTCGTTCTTGTCCATATAGACGACTTTCTTGTCCTCGGCTGCCTTGTCCTTTACAGTGAATTCAAAATAGTCTGCGACCTTGTACGAATCATTGTAGAAAAGAAGGAACTTGTAGTCTCCGGGAGCGAGCGGCCAGTTGCCGGTGACGCTGAGTTCTTCATCGAATTTGAGCTCGAACTGGCGGTTTTCCGGAGTTCCGTAAGACTGTGTGTTCGATCCGAGGTAGCACCATATGCCCATGCCGGAACCGCTTTGCACATTATTGTTGTCGATCTCTTTTTTGTAAATACCGATCCAGTCGTCTCCCGCCAACGCGTGGTCTTCGGGGAGATTGATTTTTACGGTCATCGGGTCGCCGGACGTCACCATGCTCGTGTCCATCGAAATGATCTTGTCAACTACCGTGAAGCTGTGATGAGCATCGACTGCATATTCTCCCTCGTAAAACAGAAGGACCTGATATTCTCCGGGAGCGAGAGGCCAGTTGCCCGCATAACTCGTCGTGTAGTCGAAAGTGATCTCAACGTGCCTGTCTGTGTATTCTCCCATGTCAGACGTATTCGTTCCGAGATAACACCAGATACCTATGCCGGAACCGGGCCCGATACTTTCGATGTCCGCGTCCGCGCTGTAGATTCCGACCCAGTCGTTTTCATCGATCACGTGATCCTCGGGAATATCGAATGAAACTTTGAGAGCAGCTACGGGTGTTATCGTGTCGCTGTCCATCGAGATTATACCGGTCTCGTCGGCAAACGCTCCCAGCGCGCAGAAAGCAGATATAACAAGCGCCACTGCGAGAGTGAATAGTAATACCTTAAACACTTTTTTCATATCATTTTTTCCTCCTTCGGGGGTCTTGTTTTTCTATTATATTATGTCAAAGGCAATAAGTCAACAAAAAGCACCGGTACGGACGGTTCTCCCGCCATACGGTTTCAGCTGCTTCTTTTTGCTATTTCAACGAAGTTGGTATATAATTCTGACATGCTGTTTCGGGCGTTTTTTACGCTTGAGAGCTGATTATATGTGACCTTTTTACGGGAGCGGATGAGATGAACTCGGACTATCTTTTCACTGGGATTTCAAGAGGCAACAGGAATGATTACAAGGAGCTTTACAGGCTGACAAAGTCGAGAGTTTACGCTGTCGCGATCACGCATGTCAAGGATAGATCGCTCGCCCGCGAGGTCATGGTCGAAACATACAAAAGGGTCTGGAGATACGCTTATTCCTACACGACCGATATGGACGGCGAAAAGTGGCTGCTCGAGATCGCCAGAAACCTTTCACTGAACGCCCTGCTCGATAAAGATATTAAAAAAACGGGCGAAAAGCACATTCTCGACAATCTTTCAAAACTCCTCATCGATTCGATAACTTCGCTCGACGGCGACAGGGGCAAGATACTCATCCTCTCCAATCTCACTGGTTTTTCCGACAGGGATCTCGCGTCTTTTCTCTGGTACAGGACGGGGGATCTTAAAGGCGAATACAGGAGCGCGATCAGGCAGCTCGAGAACATCGACGGCATTTACAAAGAACTTGATATACCCGCGACGATAAAGGACAACTTTCCGGAGTGCGTACCGGACGTCTGGGATCTGATAAATTCAGATGAGCCCGGTCTTCTCGCATATACAAGCCATGAACTGCTCGATCTCGGAAGCGACGAATACGCATACGGCGAAGATGAGCGCGAAACCGGAAACTGTGAAAACGGCAGCGAAGAAGGCGCATGCTGCGAAGACGGCACAGTCGAAAAAAAGTCCTCTGTAAAGGGCAAAAAGAAGAAAAGATCCCGGATCATCATATTGATCGCTGTCATCGCTGCGATAGTTCTGATCGCGGCGGGAATAACCGCGGCGATCGTTTTAAGCAGGGACAAAAAGACGGAAAAGATCGCCTACAACGACGTTTACGGATCTCCCCAGTTCGACACAAAAGTGCGCATGTTCGAGTCAAACGGAAGGTTCTATTTCCAGAACGTTTCTGAAAATGACGACGTATATATCGCGGACGTTAACGGCTCCGTCATTTCAGAGGCAGGACAGGCAAAAGGCATTAATTCGAAGGATTTCGCGACAGACGGGAAGAATTTTTACTACAGAAACACGGAAGACGGTTCGATCTATGCGGCTGACATGAACGGCGAAAATGCGAAACTGTTTTACGATACGGCCGCTTCGAATCTGACCGTATACGGAGACAAACTGTATTATTCGGGACGAGACGGAATATATTATATCAGCCTTGACGGAGGCGAGCCTGTGCTCCTCTACGACTGCTCCACGGACCTGAATCTCGAGAGATACGATATCGAAATATCTGACAAAGGCACCGTATTTTTCTCCGCAGGCGCATGGAAAGGCATTCACTATCTCACAGAGTACAACGGCGAGCCCAGCATAGATACGATATTTATCGACGAGGCGTATACTCTGCAGTGCGAGGGAGACAGGATGTATTTTACGTACAAAGAGCTCAACGGACTTGCGATCTACTATTTCGATCTGACAGATCTGGAAAGTAAGAAGCCCTCGAAAGTCGAAGGGATAGAGCCCGGGACAGGGGCGTTTTACGTCAAAAACGGATATATCTATTACGAGGGATACGTATCGACTGACAAAGGGATGTCTGACTACGGCATCTACAGGGTGTCCGAAAAAGGCGGCCCGGCGGAGCTTCTCCTCTCATACGATCCGGAGGGTAAAATGTTCATCTCAGATCTTTACGTATCAGACAGTATGATATACTGCTTCTATTCTACGGGAGCGAAAAACGGAAAGACAAGGCTTGAAGCGAGACCGATTTCCGATCCGGGTACGGTCGTTCGCAGGCTGTTCTGAAATTTACGGCACAAACGGTCCTTATGCGACCGATATTATATGATAATGGGGTGATACCTTGAAAGGATGCTTTATAATCAACCCGCAATCGGGTTTGTCTGCCACAAGAGATATTGTCTATCTTACCATCAACAGGCTGCTCGCCGAAAATGTGGTGACCTCCCTGAATATCTCCGTGACCCAGGGAAAATACGACGCCACGAATATCGCCGCATCCCTTGATCCTGAGGAGTGCGACTTTGTCGTTTCTGTCGGAGGCGACGGAACAGCCAACGAAGTCGTGAACGGTCTCGTAAAAAGCGGTTCAAAGATCCCGCTCGCCATTCTCCCCTTCGGAACGACGAACGATTTCGCCGCTTCCCTCAGCCTCCCGAAGGATTCTGCGTCAGTCGTTTCGATGATAAAAAGCTTCAGAGTAGAACCTGTCGACGTGGGAATGTTTTATACAAAAGACAGGAATAAAGCGACTTATTTTCTCAATGTCGTCGCAGGAGGGCTTTTGTCTTCAGTCGCTCACACAGTGCCTGTGACGCAGAAAAACGCCTTCGGACGACTCGCCTATCTTGTTGAAGGCGCGAAAAATCTCACCGGCCTGACTTTGGAAACTTCTCCTCTGATCATCGACTGCGACGGAGATATTTACCACGAGGATACTTTTATGCTCGAGATATCGAATTCGACTTCTGCCGGAGGTTTTACGAAGATCGCTCCCGGCGCGTATATTAATGACGGACTGTTCAATCTCTTTCTTGTCAGGAAAGTAGGCGCTCTCGACGTCATGCCGCTGCTCACTAAGATCTCCACAGGCATGCATGTCGACGATCCCCGCATCCTCATGCTTACGGGCAAAAAGATCACTGTCTCTCCCGACCTTTCGAAGGATTTCAATACATTCCCGATGGACTACGACGGTGAAAAGGCTGAGAATATCCCCGCGACCATAGAGGTCCTTCCCGGTGCGATAAACCTGATCGTCCCCGATAAAAAGCATACGGAAAAGATCGTCAAGGGCTTTAAGAGAACGCCGCACCAGACGCAGGAAAAAGAAAATACAGATACAGAAAAATAACGGAAGATCAGATTCCCAATTTTACCGGTACGAAGCGAAGATGATCGGCTGAGACGCACTCAGTCGGAAATGACATTTCGGCCGGTTTTTTTGTGCCGCACGACGCGCCGTGAAGGTGCCCGTAATAGACTTTTGATACGTTATATTTATCCAGAATGTCCCAGAAGGTATTTCTTCCTCCTGCGGCAGAAAAAGGCGGATAATGGAGAAAAACGACGAGCGGAGCGCCATCGACGCCCTTTTTACACGCGTCTTCCTTTGCTTTTTTAATGGATGCTTCCAGCCTGATGGCTTCCCTTCTGTATATCGACGCGTCTGTTTCCTTTTTGAAGTTCTTGTCGTCAGGCACCATCCAGCCTCTCGTTCCGGCCATCAAAAAGCCGCCTCCCTCGAGGTAAAAACCGTCGTTATGGAAAAAATAAAGTGTGTCCAGACCGTGTTTCCTCTGGAGAGCGTTCAGCTTCGATTTTGTATTCCACCAGTATTCGTGGTTGCCCTTCATAAGGATCTTCCTGCCGGGCAGAGAATTGACAAATTCAAGATCTGTATGCGCCTCCTCCGTGGACATCGCCCAGGAAATATCTCCCGGAATTATCACGGTGTCGTCTTCAGAGACGAGCGACTTCCAGTTCTGCTCGATCAGGGTAGTATAATTGCCCCAGGCAGGCCCGAAAATGTCCATCGGCTTGTCTTCGCCTATCGATAAATGAAGATCGCTTATAACAAATACGCTCATTTTTTACCATCCTCCGCGTGCAGGGCGTCGTATATTCTCCCGGCAAGGCTTTCGGAGATGCCTTTCACGCCTGCAAGTTCCTCTTTTGTCGCGGCCTTTATCGCCGGAAGCGAACCCAGTGACCTGTACAGAAGCAGCCTCTTTGCCTCTCCTACGCCCGGTATATTGTCGAGTTCCGAATCCCTGTATCTCTTCTCCGTCAGCTTTCTGTTGTAAGTTATCGCGAATCTGTGAGCCTCGTTTTGGATCGCGCTCACGAAATGCCACATCTCCCTGTCGTCGCGGAGAGGATATTCGCCTTCAGCAGAATAAAGGCCCCTTGTTTTATGGTGGCCGTCCTTGACCATTCCGCAGACAGGTATGTCGAATCCGGCTTCCTTCACCGCTTCTATAGCGGCGTTCACCTGTCCTCTTCCTCCGTCGATCATCATAAGATCAGGTTTTTTGCCGAATTCCTCGTCGCCTTCTTTCAGATGAGCAAGCCTCCTCGAGATCGTCTCCTTGACGCTTCCGACGTCGTTTCTCGATTCGACTGTCTTCATCTTAAAGCGTCTGTACTGGCTCCTGTCCGGTCCTCCGTTGGTAAAAACGACCATCGACGCGTCTATTTCACTGTCTCCCAGGTTCGATATATCGTACGCTTCTATCCTTTCGGGTGTCTTTTCCAGATGCAGTATTTCCGCCAGCGCGTCCGGAGTCATATTTTTCGCGTTCGCCTTTTGACGGCCCGAAAGTTCGAAGTTCTCGAGCGTGATCACCGCGTTGTTTTTTACCATTTCGACGAGACGCTTTTTTTCTCCCTTTTGCGGGCAGACGAGAGTACATTTGTGCTCCCTCTCTTTTGTCAGCCATTCTGTGATCAGCGCGGCATCTTCTTCGTCAGGTTCGCACTCTATCAGTATGCTCCCCGGCACCAGCCTCCCGTCAGAGTAAAATTGCGTTATGAAAGACGATATTATCTCCCAGTCGGAAAGCTCGCCCGAATTTTCGAAAATAAAATAATCTCTGCCGCTGATCTTGCCGTTTCTGAAGAAAAAGATCTGCAGGCAGCTGTCGTTTTCGTTCTTCGCGACGGCAATGATGTCGCAGTCGCCGGAGGACGTTTTAACTATCTTTTGGCGTTCTTTAAGAGAGTCAACTGCCTTGAGTCTGTCTCTGTATGTCGCGGCGAGCTCAAATTCCATCTTTTCGGAGGCCTCGAGCATTTTCTCCTTCAGATATTTTTCCGTAGATTCGGTTTTGCCGGAAAGAAGGGCGATTATGTGCTCGACGTTCTCCATATATTCTTCTCTCGTGATCTTTCCGCCGCACGGACCGGTGCAAAGGCCGATGTGAAAGTTGAGGCATACCCTGTCGTGTCCTCCTTCGGGAGGTATTTTTTTGCGGCAGAGCCTCGTCGGAAATATCCTCCTCACAGCGTCGATCACGTTGTATACAGTCTCGGCTCCGAGGTAAGGTCCGAAATATCTCGCTCCGTCTTTGTCGGCTTTTCTCGCCAGAAGAAGTCTCGGAAAAGGCTCGTTCACCGTGAGTTTTATATACGGAAAATTTTTGTCGTCCTTGAGCAGTACATTGTATTTCGGCTTGTGTTTTTTTATCAGACTGCACTCGAGTAAAAGCGCCTCGTACTCGCTGTCCGTGACGATATATTCGAAATGATCGATCTGCTCGATCATTTTCGAGATCCTCTCGGAGTGACTGCCGCGGAAATAAGAGCGGACCCTGTTCTTCAGCACGACCGCTTTTCCGACGTAGAGAACAGCGTCTTCGCTGTTTCTCATTATATACACTCCTGGCTTGTCCGGCAGTTTTTTAAGCTCGTCTTCAAAATCAAACATTTTCGTTATTCAACTTTTTTCTTTCTTCTCTTCCTCATAACAAAATATGTCGATAAAAATGCCGCGCACAGAATCACTGCTGCCACGAGTAAAATGTCCAGTTTCTTTCTGTCGAATTTTACGCTCTTTTCTTCCACGGCCTTGGCGTTCGGAGAAAAAGGCTTCGCGTACATCGTAAAACTGACGATCTCTTTTTTCTCGTCTTCGTTCAGGCCGAATCTGTAATACGGAACGAAATAGACCTCTTCCTCCGCAGCCGGTTCGACCTTTCCGTCCTTCGAAACAGTGTATAACGAAGAGTCACTGAGAGGCACGCAATTGCATATTACCTGCTTTTCTTCTCCCTTTCTCGTGATCATAACGCCCTCTACGGTAAAATTGCCTTCGCCGTCAGATCTTAACGTGGAAATGTCTCTGATCTCTATATCTCTCGCGACATTTGACGTTTTGAGCGTGTAATTCGTCGTGACGGAATCGAAATTGAGATATCCTCTCGCGTACGTTGCCGAGTCGTCTATCGTCCAGGCATACACCGGTATGCTCCTGGCCTTCGTCCAGTTTATGAACTCGTCGGTCATCGCGCCTACGCTGGGATGATAGGATAGATTCGAAGGTCCCAGCTGGTTGAACATCGTCGTTTTAGTGCCGTATTTCGAAAGATCGGGAGCCGCAGTTACACCGACTAAAAGGCCTGAGGATATCTCGGGCATTTTCTGTCTGGTGAGTTTCATCTGGTTTGCGTTGAAAGATATAAAATTCACTTTCGAGGACATATTATATTCGTCGATCAGTTCCTTCAGAGCGTCCACGATCTTCGCGTTGCCGTCTTTTATCTCGATGACCTGAATAATATCCTTGTCTTTGAAATATTCGAAATATTCTCTCAATGTAGGTATCGTATCGTCCTCAAAAGACGGATTCGTGTCCATTTTGAACTTTTTAAGTTCTTCGACAGTATAACGCGAGATCTCACCTGTTCCGTCCGTCGTCCTCGAGATATCTGAGTCGTGCATGATGACTATCTCTTTGTCTTTTGAGAAATACACGTCGCATTCGATCGCGTCCGCACCCGCTTCATAAGCCGCGATCGCGCTCGAGAGAGTGTTTTCGTGATTCGTCGCAGGCTGACCCCTGTGCCCTATTATGACAGGATCTCTCAGCAGAGTATCCGTCTCGAATTTCGCTATCGTATCGTAAAATTTTTCCTCATCCGCGCACAAAACTCCGTCCGCTCCCGATATTATCCTGTCATAGAGCGAAACATCCGTTCCGTCCGAAACCGTCCAGACTTTTATTATCCTCTTCTGCAGCCAGTCGATATCCTCGTAAGGATAATCCTCCGGAAGCAGGGCGACCTTCGCGAGATTGGAGTTAGTCGTGTTTCTTACATTCAGTTTTTCAAGTTCTTTTTTTGATGCTTTTCTGTAGTCGATCACGCCTGCCGCCGAATAATATTCTCTGGCTTTTTTTACCAGATCCGGATCGGAAGACATCAGGTAGCAGTCCCTCAGCCTGTTCGTCTCGATGTAGTCGCCTATCGCGTCAGCTGTTTTTTTGTCGCTTATGTAAAAACACGGAATGATCTTAAGATCGAGTTTTTTCAAGACAGCGTCCACGTCCGTAAGGGCTTTTCCTTTTGCGCCTGCTGTGACGTTCAAAGAAGAATCGATGTGCAGGATGACCACGGTCGGAACTCTTCCCTCCATTATCTTATCGATGTCTCCTTCGTTTTTTACCTCGGCGATCGCGATCGTCTGGCCTCTCAGGACGTTGTTTCCCTCGATCGACCCGTATGTTACGCTAAACTCTCCGAATGAAGGCAAGATCATGCAAAACATCAAAAAAAAGATCATAAAAACGGTAAAAAGCCTCTTTTTCATATAATCATCTCCTCTTTCGCATCTTCTGAACGGCTGCTTCGTAAGCGACTAAAGTTGAAGCAAAACCGACATTCAGGGATTCACATTTTCCGAGCATCGGGATGATGACGGGTGTCGCTCCGGGAAGTGTGTTCCAAAGAGGGGACACGCCGTTGTATTCGTTTCCGGCGACTATCGCGACCCTTCCGCTGTAGTCTGCCTCGTAGTACGGATATGTCGCTTTGAGATCCGTCACGACTATTTTGAAATGATTGTCAACAAGCCATTTCGCGAGTTCGTCCGCGTCTGCTTCAACGACTTTCATGGTAAAAACGGCTCCAAGACTTGCTCTGACCAGCCTGCTGTGGGTGAGTTTTACGCGCCTGTTGGTCATCACGGCAAACGATCCTCCGGCGCCGTCCAGCGACCTAAGTATAGCGCCAACGTTGCCCGGCTGCTCCTGTCCGTCGAGAACTATCGAAATCTCTTCGTCAGACAGCCTGATATCTTCGAGTTTGTATTCCGGAAGCCTGGCAACTATGAAGCAGTGATCCGCTCCGTCCCTGTCGCTGATCTTTGCGCACACCTTTGCCGATACCGTAAAAGACTCCTCCGCGTAATCGAGCATCAGCGAAACGTCCGCTTCCTCTTCGTCCGTCACCTTCTCCGGATCGAAAAGGAAATGCGTGACTGTGATCTTCGATTCCGCGAGCTTTTTAGCTGCCCACAGTCCTTCGCATATGAACAGCCTTGTTTCTCCCCTGTAATCGTATTTTCTGTTTACAAAAAGCGCCTTCGCAAGCGAGACTTCTTCGGAAGATATCCCCAGGAGCGAAGACTTGTCCTGAATTTTCTTTGCGAGCGTGTCTGTCATTTTTTCTCTCCCTTCGCTGAAAACATATATTCTCCGATCGATACCGCGACAGGCAGGTTGAGCGAATCCACAGTGTCCCTGATGGGTATCAGCAGCGGCCTTCCGATATCGAGATATGAATCGTCCAGCCCTCTCGATTCGTTTCCGAACACGAGCGTAAAATGCTCCCCTTCTTTGCTCATCGCCACAGCTTCGTCAGCGATCTGCCTCGTAAGTTTTTCCCCTTTTAACATGAAAGGATAGATATGTCTCTGTGAGCCTCTGTGGGGCGTTTTAAGGTACTCTTCGAACGAAGCGAATAATTTTACTCTGATGCCGAAAAGGGCTCCCATTGAGGCGCGTACGGCCTTAGGATCGAATATATCGCACGCGGGAGTGATAACGGCGAGATCTTCAAAACCGAAGGCTGACGATGTCCTTATTATCGTCCCTATATTTCCCATATCCGAAGGGTTCACGAGGACTATGTGATCCGTGTCCTGTCTGATCTCTTCTTCGTATTTTAAAAAGACCCCGGCGCAGAGACAGTTGTCCTTCGCGGCGATACGCTCGATGGTTTTGTCATCAGTAACCACGGGTATCCCGTTCTCCTTCGCAAGCTCCCTGACGATATCGCTTCCGCGGCTCTTATCGCTCTCCGAAGACATCGCCACGCGTATCACATACTGCGGTTTCCTTTTTAATAATTCGATAGTCGGAAAAACCCCACAGGTGTAGGAGTATTCACTGTCCTTTCTGTAGGGTTTGATCCTCATTTCGGCGTATTTTTCAATAAGTTTTTCCGTCATTTTCCGTAAGGTCCAGCCTTTGTTTTTGTTGCGGAACAAAAGCAGAAAATCAATATTTGTATATCGTCTTTCTTCTCTTGAATTCCTCTTCCTCTTTCATCTTCTCGGCTTCGTCGTATATGGTCTTCGCCCAGTCGGCAGCTTCGTTAAGGATCCTCTCCGTCTCCTTTTCATCGTCTTCCCAGATAGGCTCTATGCAGTGATACGTACCGAGCAGCACAGAATCCTCAAGAACAGCAGCCAGTTTTTTGAGCGCCTTTCCTTCGGGCTTCTCACCTGTCGAGAACAGGGCTATCTTTCTGTCATATATCTTGATCACGTTAAAAAGAGTATTGTATACGGGGTTGTATGAATCGTACCAAACAGGCGTGCCTATGAATATCAGATCGTAGTCTCTCGGGTCCCATTTGAACGGGAAAATATCGGGCTTTTTCTTTCTCGATACTTCCATCCTCAGTTTGAGATTGTTAAAAAAGCCGTACCCTTTAACTTTCTTTACTCTGACGATCTTGGATATATCCGCGCCGAGTCTGTCTGCTATGCTCTTCGCGACTGCCGCTGTATTTCCGTCCACCGTTGTGTATAATACAAGTACTTTCATGATCTGCTCCTTTCAAAGCTGTCAAAAACATCGATATTGCTTTAGATTTTACAGTTTTCCGTTATTGTTGTCAATACGTATTCGGCAAGAAAAAACTGCTGAAATATTGAACAATGCTTTTTGCTCACTGCAATTTGCCAACAAACGAAAAAAGTTCGATCTGCCCCTTAGATAAAATTAAAAGCACTGCAAGACACAGTGCTTTTTAACATAATCAAATTCGGTTCGCTCCGCTTTGTGCTTCTTATCCAAAGCATTCATACATGGCTTTCGCGTATCCAGTATATTCGTCTTTCGTATAATCTCCCGATTCATCAGTCCAGTTAAAAAAGGCATTTGCTTCGGGGCAAAGTTCTTCAATATGAAGATGTTCATAAGTCTCATCAAATACATAATAAAGAGGATGTCTGCCTGTATAGCCGCATACCAAAAACCTTGTCAACGTATCATCAAGTGCTATTATAGAAGATGGCATCCCGCTTCCTAAACAGAAATCAGGTACTGAAGCAGAAAGGTTAATACATGAATACAGAAGGTAAAAATAATCTTCCATGTCCTGCGGATCTGTTCTTTCAATTGTATATGCAAACCACTCTCTGATTTTTTCAATATCAGGTCTGGGTTTATATTTCTCTAACTCTCCATTAATCACTCTGTTTATGCGGACGACGTAAGATGATCCCAGTTTGCCATAGAACAGAATGACACGCTCGAGAAGCTCCTCATCTGTCATATCCGGTTTATTTTCTTCATCGTAACGAAACAGACCTGTATCTCCATCTGGAACACTGTAATAATTAAAAAGGTACTCGTCTATGTAGCTTTGCTGCTGCATTTCTGTAAGTTTATCCCATTGTTTTCTGCATGCACGAAGAACCTTTTCGTAGTAGCCGTCCCAATCTTTGTAATAGTCATCCGTTTTGAGAGAAGTAAGCAGATTTCCGTCTGCATCGATAAAATACGTATTTATCATATCCTGAATATATTGCGGTGCTTCAGAAAGCGGTTTCACGTTTTCTTTTGACGGCAAATCGGGCTCTTCCTGTTTTTTTTGCTCGCTCGGTAAGGTTTCATTGAAAAACTGATCGTTGCTTGCGACTGCGAATGCAAAAATCCCTGCCATAACAAAACATGCAACCAATACGCAGATTGAAATAATTGTGATTCTTTTTGTGTTCATAATGTTTCTCCTTCCTTTTTTATGAATTGTCAAAAAAATAATCAAAAGTTAAGTTAGTACAACTGTTGTATTCTCAGGTTCGACGTGCACTTTTGGCGTGACCCTGTCCAGAATTTGATGAAATAGTTTTTGTTTGCAATTAGATAACACGCTCCGGCGTAAGCTTCACCGTATGCACTCGAACTGTTTGCCATAAGGGTTCCCGTACTGTCGTAAATTGCCAATTTAACGTCAAGTGTGCTGCTACTGTTTCCGTTTTCATCAAGTGTATATTCTGTATTGAAACCGTAATTGCCTGTCGTTGAAGGTTTAAAGACGAAAAAGTCAATATCATTATAATAATCAATTTTCACCGAATTATACATTCCGTTAATTGGAAAACTTTTTTCTATCTTGTTTCCTCCGGGTACGTAGTCATAGAATGTAGCTGGACTGTTCGTATGATTCGAATGATAGTAATCGACTATTGCAGATTTTTTTATCAAATAATATCTTATTTCTCCACCTGCATAATATTCCTCTTTTGCAACAACATCAATATTTGCATCCGTTATTTTTACATCTGTTGTTATTGATTTATCACTCCTTGGATAATCGCCCCGTTTATGGCTCCAGGTCCCATCGTCATGACGCATGTAAAAATGGTAATCATTTTCGTTAGTGCCGTTATTATTCCCGACAACCAAAGCAATTTTTCTGTATCCTTCAGGGACGGTTTCATTTGCTGAAGAATCTTCTATGTCCCATTCCAGTCCATCTGTTAATTGTAATTTGCTAAAATCTCGTTTCATCATTGACTCAACAAAATTAATATACACAGAAAACGGCGCATTGGCATATGCCCCACCATATGTAAGTAAAAGACTCGCGAAGTTATTGGTTTGAGTTGTGGAAAACTCACCTGGTTGCTGCAAATAATAGTCATACAATACCTCATTTAAATGCAATGTATATCCGGGCACTATATACGTATCAACCAACTCATCAGTATACACCTGTATCGCATATCCGTAACAATTCATCCGTTTTTGAAGAGACGTGCTGTATATGCTTTGATCGTTATAACTCGATGACAGCCTGTCAATTACAATATCTCCGTAATCAATCGTGACGTACGGTCTGTATGACGTAGTACCGTTCTTTGATGAGCAAAACTCCGCATAAGTATTTGCTTCATCGACAGCCGTGAGCAGCAAACAATAGGAGTTGTAATTAGAGGCTTTCCACATCTGCATTATTGTCTTTAAATCAATTCTGGTCCAGTAAGACTCCGACATATACGCTCTGCTGCCGCTGGGACCGTCTACAGTCCCTACGTTACTGTACGTTACGGTGTATTCTCCCCACGTCTGCTCTCCCAGCATTTTATAACAAACTATCTGCGTAGGGCTGTATGTTCCGTTTCCTTTAACGTAAAGCGTTGCGCGTTTGATTTCATTTAAGTTAAGACCGGAAAAGACGGTATTGTTCTCAAGTCCTGAAAGTCTCATTGCTGTTCTTCCGAGTCCGGTATTGGTATTTTTTGTTCCGAGAGGGTTAACAGTCATGTTTCCTAAGTTTGCTCCCGGGACCATATAATACAATGCGGCATCCTGAATCGAACTGCCGTCTGTACTTTCATAAACGTTGATAGTCGGATCTACGGTGACAGGATAAACGGTATCGGCTGATGAAAGAAATTCATTGTCCGCTGTTACCCTTATTAAATATCCTCCGTCTGTTAATTCATATTCAAGAACGCCTAAAGAGATATTGCCTACGGCGTCATATGCAATTATTCTTCCGATTCTGAATTTCAGCCCGGCTGTTTCATATTCCGCAAAATAGTATCCTGATTCATCTTCAAAAAGGCAAAGATCAGTCTCTGCCCTGAATTCAAATGCATTTATTCCGTTATATCTTTCGATTATTATATCTTCCTTGAGTCCCGATAACGTGGGTGTATATCTGACATCGATTCCTGCACCGAATACGTCCTTATACGTAACCGTATTACCGTCTTCTTCAAATATTCCTTCGCATACTGCTCCGGGTACTGTAATTTTTAAACTGCTGTTATCTAAAATCACTTCTGTTTCACAGCTGTCTTTCGAAAGTGAAACGTCCGTGTTATTGTCACTCGTTATATATTTTCCGTCTCGGGAAATCAATTTTATATTTTTTTCATGAATACTTCCGTCAGCGGCAATATATTTTACTTTTTCCGCCATCAAATACATGGTATTCGTTCCGTCTTCATTCAAAAAGACGTACGTATCAAGGTCTTCTTTTTCCGTTATTCTTGCAATATGTTTCTTGCTTGCAAACTGCTTTGCATCTACGTAATCGAGCAAATGCGTCTCATTACTGATCGATTCAAATAACTTATCCGAATCGGAAATCTCTTTCTGATCTTCACTTGCAATTTCTGATACAATGTCATCGGCAATTTCACAAGGTGCGCTACTGAAGTTTTCTTCCTCATTATTTGTTGCGGTAACGGTTGGCTGTGTCTGCATACAAAATACAAGGCAAAAAACCATAAAAACAGCAAATAGTCTCTTCATAGTGGTACCTCCTTAATAAAATTGTCAAACATACAACATCGTCCGGTCTGTAAATTCGCCTTTCAAATGATAAATTTAAGCGATACCATTAGTATTATAACATATTTTCATTATTCTGCAACTGGTTTTTAAATATTTTTTCAAAAGTTTAAATTGCAAGTTTAAATGTCCGCTTATCATTGTTTGTTAGTTAACTACATTAAATCATATCTTTTTCTTTGGAGTTACTTTTTACTTTGAATACTTAATTATGCAACTTACCAAAGAAAAACTATAGCCCGTCTTTTGTAAAGCGTCATTTCTTCGTTTTTTTGCCGTACGTCTTGAAGACCCATTCTCTTTGCAGAACAAAACCGATTATGAAGAGTATAAAGTCAACTATCATTTTTATGACAACGACGTCAACGTGCCATATCCTCTGGATGAGCCATACTGAAATAGCCGATACGAGCATCTGTCCGAACGTTACGATGTAATATTTTGCCGTGGTTGCTGCGGTGTGCTCTTTCGTTTTGAATACTTTGTTCCTTTTTATCAGGAATCCGACAAATGATGAAACAACCCTCGCGATCACCGTATCGATCACGGTGTAATAAATCGGGGAGATTATTTTAAGATACTCCATCAGCAATCTGAAAAGACCCAGGTCCACGCCGTACGTAATGAGAGCGACGAGCACGTAACGAAGGAATATTTTATACAGATTAAATGAGTCTCTGAGAGGATTGTAATGCGACTTTTTGTTCTCGAAATTGCTGTCGTCTACCTTGATCTCTTTTATTTTTACCTCTTTTGCCTTCGATTCGAGTATGACGTTGACTTCGTAATCGTATCTCTCTCCCGCAGTATTTATAAACTTCATTGCGGTTTCGATCGAGAACGCCCTGAAGGTCGTTTTTGTGTCATAAACTGATATTCCGCAGAAAAGTATCATTGCAAGTCTTGTAAAAAAGTTTGTAATAACGTTTTTGAATTTTACCGTTTTGCTTCTGTAATTCCGGCAGGCAAGGACGAGCGAATCCGGATTTTCAATCAGGGCATTTGCAAGTTCATTTATGCTTTTTATATTCTGCCTTCCTTCGCAATCGAGAACCATCCCGTATTTGCATTCGCTCATATAAAGGGCGATATAGTTCAGGGCGTCCTTCAGGGATCTGCCCTTTCCGAGATTGACGGCGTGCCTGACCACTCTGCATCCGAATGATTCGGCGTCGCTTATCACCCCTCTGCTCTCCTCTTTACTCCCGTCGTCGATGATCACTATATTTTTAAATCCGGCACAAAAAAGCTTTGTAATAAACTCGATCATGACCTCTCCCGGATTGTAAGCCGGGATGATCACAACGAAAGAGCCCGCTGCGTCCTCCGGAAGCAGCGTTTCGTTTATTTCATCTTTTTCGATTATATTATCTTCTTCAGTCATCGCGTCACCTTACAGTGAACTCGTATTTTCCTTTCATCGCTTTTTTGTCTCTCACGGTAAAATCGAGACAGTATATCTGTATTTTCCTTCCGTTATGCAGGCTGTGCGTCACTTTTTCGACGTTTACGTCGAAATCCTCTCCTGCGGCTTCCAGCGTCATTTTTTCCTTTTTGCCCTCCGAAGAAACAGTCGCACGATTTTTACCGATCTCCGGCTCCGTGTAAAGTATAAACCTCTCGCAGACCGTCTCAGGCTTTTCAGCGAATTCGAACGAATCTGTTATTTTCAGAACACCTGTTTCTTTTTCAAAGTAAAACGCTCTGTAAAAATGCGCAAGATTACCGTCGTTATAGGCTCCTTTCATGTCCATCGAAATGCCGTTCTCGTCTATCGACACTTCCGAAGCTCTGAATTGTCCGCCCGGCGCCTGATACTTTCCTCCGATTATCGGAACGGAGTGGCCGCGCGAGCAACAGCAGAAGACGTTGTACCTGTCGGGACTGAAATATTCTTTTGTGTATTCCCCTCCTCCGAGCTCCGCGAATATCTCGCTGCCGTTTTTGTGGAGCTGGAACGAACCTATGTCGTTATGGTTGTGAGCCTCGTCGTTTCTTCCCGCTTTCGCAGCAAAATCGATCTTCTCATCGTCACTCGTAGCAATATACCACGAGAGATCGCGAAGGATATATATTTTAGTCACTTCTTCTTGCTTTTTTTCTTTTTGAGAGTCCCAGAGGATGTTCCGAAGCTCCCTCGCGAATCTGCTGCTGGAATCTCTGAATGTCATCTCACCGCATGAGCTTCTCGGCGTACTCACGCTCTCGTATTTGTCCGAAAGGTACGATATAAGGGCGTAATTGATCGTGTCTTCCTTTCCCGCGTCTGAAAAACTGACTCTTGCGCCTGACGGGAAAAAACATTTTTGGTGGAACTCCGCTATCTTTTTTACGTGAGGGATCTTGAAATAGTCTATATCACCGCATGTTCTGCGCATCAGAACATCAGCGTAATATGTAAAATATCCGAACCCGTATTCCCAGTATGTTATTCCCTCGCTGCACGTTCCGTCTGACGGGAATCCCTCGAGGAAAAACTGCATCGTGCTCTGCGTTCTGTACAGTATATTCGCGAGCTCGTCTACAGTTATATATCCTTCTTTTTCCTCGTAGATCGCCGACATTCCGACGCATCCGCCGCAAACCGCAGCCCAGTTCGTGCGCCATCTCTCCCAGCCGTACGTGTTTTTTTCGTACACTCTGACAACTCTGTCTCTCGCAAGCGTCAAAGCTCTGTCTTTTACTATCGGATGTATGTATTCGCCGCAAAAATGCACCGCTTCGCAAAGCGCGCAGGCCGTTTCGGACTGGAAAAGATCCACCTTGAAATTGTCTCCGTACTGGAGCGTTTTGAGACCCGTTCCGTCGAGATGAGCAGGCAGGCACCACGTGTATTCGTCACATATCGCCCATATCACGTCGTTCAGTTCTTTTATGTCCTCTTTTCTCCCGTACATCAGCGCCATTATCGCAAAGCAGGCGAGCCTGACCCTCGTCCTGAAATACTCGTTTTCCGCTTCGAGCCTGTTGCCGCTCTCCTCGTACAGTTTGAATTTCGAAAACGGCAGATTCTCATTGTGTCTTTTTCTGAATTCGTCTGCGCACTTTCGGACAGACTCGATATATCCTGCGATCCTCGCGCTTTTTTTCACCGCGTCCAGTCTTTCTCCCGTGAACTCAGGCAGTCTTGCTTCGTCTTTTCTTTTTACCAGGATGTCTTTTATCTCCTGCTCTGTTAAAACTTCGATATATTGCTGCATAGTAATACCTTTTTCCCTTTTTTTCTTTCGTTTTATACTTCAGTCAGGTCTTGGATATATTTTACCACAACTTGACGGGAAAATGAATAATACGGATGCTTTCGCTGCCTTTTCGCCTTTTACGCAAAAACCGGCGCCCTTTCGGGTACCGGTCTTTCTTGATCAGTCTTTGTTGACAGGTAAAAATTACTTGACTTCGACTTCTGCTCCTGCTTCCTTGAGTTTCGCTTCGATAGCTTCTGCGTCTTCTTTGGAAACTTTCTCTTTGAGAGTCTTGGGTGCTCCGTCAACGATAGCTTTTGCTTCCATAAGAGCTGCGCCTGTGATCTCTTTAACGAGTTTGATAACGTTCATCTTGTTCGGGCCTGCGCTCTTCAGAACTACGTCGAATTCTGTCTGCTCAACCGGAGCTGCTGCTTCTGCGGGAGCTGCGCCGCCGACAACTGCGCCAACGGGAGCTGCTGCTGATACGCCGAATTCTTCCTCGAGAGCCTTAACGAGTTCGTTAAGTTCGAGAACTGTCAATGATTTTACTTCTTCAATAAGATTTGTGATTTTTTCACTTGCCATGATAATTTCCTCCATTTAGATATTTTTTTGATTCATGCTGCCGTCTTTCCGGCTGTCCGTGGTAAAAGGTTTCAGCTATGCGGCGATCACGCCTGAGCTTCCGCTTCCGCCTTCTTTTCCGCTATCGCGTTGAGTGCGACTGCGAGTTTCGTTATAGGAGCATTGAAGCCACCCAGTACCATAGAAATAAGAACTTCCTTTGAAGGAATCTTGGCCAGTGTGTCTACCACTTCAGGTCCTACTACTTCGTTATCAAGAACACCGCCCTTGATAGTGAGTTTTCCGAACTTCTTTGACATCTGAGAAAGTATTCTCGCCGCGTCAGAGTAGCTCGATGTTGTCGCGACTGCCGTAGGTCCTACGAGATATTTATCCAATCCTTCGATACCTGCCTGCTTTGCCGCGAGAGATGTAAGCGTATTCTTTCTGACTTTGTATTTGACTCCCGCTTTACGGAGAGCAACACGCATCTCAGTATCCTGATCAACGGTGATACCTCTTGCGTCAACCAATACTACGGTCGTTGCGCCTTTGAGTTCTTCAGCGATAGCGCTTACCTCTGCCTCTTTGACTTGTAAAATCTTCTTACTTGGCATCCTTTGGACACCTCCTTTCGCAGTTGAAACGAAAAGCCTTTTAAAAAACTCCCCGTGCCCAAAGACACAGGAAGTTTCAAGAGTTCACAGTGAATTCATTAAAACCTCGGCCGGTCTTACATGCGTCTGTTAAAACACAATGCCCGCTGTCTTTGGCGATTCAAATCCAACTTTATTTTTTTTACTTGCTTTTAGCTATATTAACCTTTTGCGGGGTTAATCTTGATTCCGGGGCTCATTGTAGAAGCGATTACTATGCTCTTCATATACTGGCCCTTTGCTGCCGCCGGTTTTGCCTTCAGGACTGCGTCATAAAGTGTGCGGTAGTTTTCGATGAGTTTGTCTGCGCCGAATGAAACTTTGCCGATCGGGCAGTGGATGATGTTCGTCTTGTCGAGCCTGTATTCGATCTTACCTGCTTTGAGCTCTTCGATAGCGCGCTTTACATCCATCGTAACTGTTCCGGCCTTCGGGTTAGGCATCAAGCCTTTAGGACCGAGGATTTTACCGAGACGTCCTACGAGACCCATCATATCAGGTGTAGCGACTACTACGTCAAATCCGAACCAGTTCTCATGCTGGATCTTCGTGATCATATCTTCCGCTCCGACGAAATCAGCGCCTGCTTCTTCAGCTTCCTTTGCTCTGTCGCCTTTTGCGATGACGAGTATCTTCTTTTCTTTACCTGTTCCGTTCGGAAGCACGATAGCGCCTCTGACCTGCTGATCCGCGTGTCTCGAGTCAACGCCCAGTCTGATGTGTATCTCTACTGTTGCGTCGAATTTTGACTGAGGGAACGATACGAGCGTCTTGAATGCTTCTTCAGGATCGTAAAGCTTGGATTTTTCATACGACTTTATGCTGTCTTGATATTTCTTTCCTCTAAACATAGCCTTAATCTCCTTTATCAGTCTTCAACGACGATTCCCATACTTCTCGCGGTTCCCGCGATCATGCTCGCCGCTGCTTCGATCGATGCTGCGTTGAGGTCTTCCATCTTCTGCTCGGCTATCTTGATAACCTCTGCTTTGGAGATCTTTGCGACCTTTTCTCTGTTCGGTTTGCCCGATCCGCTTTCGATCTTGCATGCTTTCTTCAATAATACTGCCGCCGGCGGAGTCTTCGTAATGAATGTGTACGTACGATCGGAATAGACTGTGATAACTACAGGGATGATAAGTCCCATGTCAGCCTTCGTCTTCTCGTTGAATTCCTTACAGAATCCCATGATATTAAGACCGTGCTGTCCTAATGCTGGTCCAACCGGTGGTGTCGGCGCTGCTTTTCCTGCCGGAATCTGCAGCTTGACAAGTGCTGTTACTTTCTTTGCCATTTAAGCCACCTCCCAATAATAATTAGAAAATCTTTTGTATTTGTGAATACTCAAGCTCGGCTGAGATCGTTCTGCCGAACATGGGCACAAGTACCTTGACTCTTTCCTTCTCGAGCATAATAGCTTCAACTGTTCCGTTGAAGTTTGCAAGAGGTCCGGAAATGATTTTGACCTGGTCGCCGACTTCGTAATCGACGAAGGTTTCGGAAATTTCAATACCCAAAGCCTGTGCTTCTCTGTCAGAAAGCGGTGAGGGTTTTGAGCCGGGGCCGACGAAGCTCGTCACGCCGCGTATATTTCTTACAAGAAGCCATGTTTCATCCGTGAGGATCATTTTTACGAGGACATAGCCGGGAAAGACTTTCTTCTGAACTACTCTTTCCTTTCCGTCCTTTACATTGACCTCTTCAAGAACAGGAATGATGATACCAAAGAAATAGTCCTGCATGCCTCTGTTTTCGATGACACGTTCAAGACTTGCTTTAACTTTATCTTCGTAGTTCGTCAATGTATGGACGACATACCACAAGGGTTCGTCGGAAGCACCTTCGATATACATCGCTCATTCCTCCTTATGCATTATAAATAACACCAACTAAGAGTTGGAGCAGGAAATCAGAGACCCAGATGATAATACCGACTAACAGGCAGAACAAAATAACCGAGATCGTGTTCTGAGTGAGTTCCTTCTTTGTCGGCCATGTGACTTTTCCAAGCTCACCAAATATTCCTTTGAAGAATTTACGGATCGCTGACCACGCGCGTACGAAAATATTCTTTTTTTCTTTTTTCTCTGCGTTTGCCATTTCTATCTCCCTACTGTCTTAAAACGTTCCCAGCCGGAGCAATCTTCCCGATTACTTAGTCTCTCTGTGAGTGGTATGTTTCTTGCAGAACTTGCAATATTTGCTCATTTCAAGTCTGTCAGGATCGTTTTTCTTATTCTTCTTACTCGTGTAATTTCTTCTTTTGCATTCTGTGCACGCAAGAGTTACATTTACTCTCATTGTTCACACCTCCGCATATGTCGTAGTGTCGCATCAAAAAGACGCAAAGTGTAGTTTAACATATTAAAATGCACTCGTCAACAGTTTTTTTGAAATTATTTTTGAGTTTTGAAGACTTTTTTACCCTCTTTTCGGGCAAAAAGCCATGTCACATCCGTTTACGGCGCGTTATCTCAGAATGAGGAGCGTGACCGGGTTGAATCTGTATATGAAATACGTGATCTTCGAATTTGCTATAACTTCCGCAAATCCTTTGAGATGTCCCGCTCCGGCCAGGGCGAACACGGCGACGCAGATCAGATATATGACAGTCCACGATATCACGATGCCGAGGAGAGCTCCGAAAAATCTGTCGACGCCTCCGAGGGGAGACATTTTAAGAACGGCTTTGGAAATGAGCATGATCATTACTATCACGATCGCGACGATCGCAAAGCCGGTAAGAAAAGCCATCGCGTTAACGGTGAATCTGCCGAGCGTCTCTCCCACTTTTCCGCTGAATGTTTCGAGAGTCATCGTTGAAGAATCGCCTATCTTCTCGAGTATCTTCTTTTGAATGTTTTCCGGGATCTTCATCTCGGCGAGCAAGCCGTCCACATCGGAGACATCCATATTTTGGCTTATGTTGAGCGCCTCTTTGCTTATTCCGGCTGTTATTTTGTCAAGCAGCCCCATCGATTTGTATATCGCGAAAAAAATCGGTCTTAAAATAATGCCGCCCACGATGGATATGATCAGCCATGCGGATGAGATGAGACTTTTTACGAAGCCTCTTTTGGCGGAGACTATCGTTGAAATTACGATTATCGCGACTACGACCGCGTCAAGCACTATGCTCTTCCACATACCTGAAACCTACTTTCCGAAATCTATTATATACAATCCCGCGTCCGTCATTGCGACAGCCGTATGCGGATCGAGTATCTCCGCGCATTTGATAAGGGCTGCGCCGTCGTATCTTCCGAGACATTCTCCCTTCAAGGAGAACATCATCAGCGAGTCGCGGGAGCAGATCAGATATCTGTCTCCTGCGGATCTCACGTATTCCGCCTTCATTTCCAGCCTTCTCTCGGATATGACTTCCCCGTCCTGCGAGTAAAATGTCGCGATGCTGTCGGAACTCACCGTCTGGATCTTGTCCCTTACGGCAGCTGCTCCGCTCTTCGATGCGGCAATCGATATCAGATATTCAGCCGCTCCGTTTCTTTCCCAGACAGTCTTCTTCTTGTCGCTTTGAGTGGTGGCAGAGGGCATTCTTTTTATCAGTTTCAACGTGTCCGTATTGGCGGCAAATACCGTGTCTCCCGACATACGGACGATCGGATAAAGCGTTCCCTCTTCCGTTTCGGTCGCGTAGACTTCTCCGTCGGAGTTCCTTATGAACGAGAGGACTGACGACGCGCCGGAGCTGTCGCGGTTTGCGCCCGAAGCGCATATTATCGATCCCGAAGAAGACATGCTCGCTGACATCATATACGCGGAAGAATATTTTCTTGTATACATCAGCATACTGTCGTTCGCCGTATCGTATACGGATACTCCGTATTCTCCGTTTTCATACGCGAAGGTCACGAAAAGCTTTGATCCCGATGAGCCTGCTCCGAGCACCTTTCCTTCAACGCTCGTCCTCTTCTCAAATCCGCTCTCCGTAAAAAGTATCATATCGTTTTTACCGCTCTGCAGAACGACCGCTCTCTCGCCGCATATATTAACTATGCTCTCGGAGAACGTTCCTTCATAGTTCCATTTCCAGACGCCCTCTTTTGAAAGGCCCGTCACAGCGCTGTCCGAAACGATCACATATGTGTCTCCCAGTATGCCGAAGCACGCGTCTTTCGCTGACGTCGGGTATTCGAGCATAGTCACATCCGGATCGTTGTTTTCGACTATTTTAGACTTTTTTACATTATATATAATGATCGCGGCGGCGATGATAGCGACGATCAAAACGGCTAAACATATGATGAGTACGATACCTTTTTTCGAGCGCAAAAAAGCGCCCGCGCCACTGCGGCCTGTTTCTGCGTTATCATTATTCGGAAACTCGTATACGTTGCTGCCGTTTTCTTCCGCCATTATCAAGCACCCATCTCTGCCAGAAGATTTTTTGTCGTGTTTCTGATGCTGTATTCGATCTCTTGAGAGGAGATCCTGCTCTTTTTACAATATCCGCCGGTGTACTCGTCGTTCACGTAGATGTACATCGTCGTATCGTCTCTTTCCCTGCACTCGACGATGACCTGCGATCCGTCCGTCCTCGTATAAGTGATCTTGAGGAGTGTCTTGCCTACCTCGCCCTGATCGAGTTCGAGAGCGATCAGCCTGATCATATAGATCGATGTAGTGACCTTTCTGAACAGGTCGGTCTGAGTTTCGCCTTCAACCACATTGCCGTTGAATCTGAGCTCTTCTTCCTGGTCTACGACCGGATTACCGGAAATATCCTTGATCTCGTTTCCGTTCTCGTCCGTTCTGGTAGTTTCGGTGATCTTGATATCCATCGTGTAGTTCGACTCTCCCTCATCGTCGTTGATATAAATATCCACGTGAGAAAGATTCGTATATGTCTCCAGAAACGCGTTTACGTCCATGAACGAGAGCAGATTCGTGTCTTTGTATGCGAAATAACCGGTCTCAACTGTGTAAACGTCACTTCCGTCATTGAATACGCAGTAAAACATCTTCTCATTTGACGTCTTGTTGCCTACGGAAACAGTCTTTACAAGTCCTGTCGAGTCTGACATGACATATCTCGTATCCGGATTGTCGAGTCCGTATTTTGCGAAATCCTTGCAGCCTGATTCGACTATCTCGCTTATTTTTATATTCGTCAGCGAATCAACAAGAGTGTTGATATTCGATCTTTCTCCGCCTCTCTTAACAGGTTCTGAAAGGACCCAGGTTTTCTCTTCTCCGGAGAAATCGGCTGTCGCAGCGAATGAAATTTCGCCTTTTTTGTACATTTTGATCGAGTTTACCTTCGTCTTATCCGCGAATTTGAACGGATACAGATAAATCAGATCCGCGCGCGTCGCGATAAGATCGTCGCTGTATGTCGAGCTGATCGAATACACCTTATCCTCGCCGTCAACTTTGGCATAAGTTCTGCTTCCCGAAAGGTTGTTGACTCCCAAGAATACTTTGTATGTCGTTCCGTCTTCGAGTAAAACGCTCGTCCATTTCGGATCGTTTTCCTCTCCAAGACCGAATTTGCCGTAGTCTATCTGCTCCTTGGAGCCGTCCATGATCAGCAGTCCGTTCAGCGATCCGAATATAGTTAAAATATCCTGCACAGCCGTGTCATATACTTCTATTTCCGGATGAGAAGTACACGTCCAGGAATCCTCGCTCAGCCTTACCACGACAAGTTCTTCTTCGTTGTGGAAGGTGATCTTCGTGACGTTTTTGGGTAAAAAGGCGCAAAGCGTGACAGTCTGGTCGACGTAATCATCGGGCGAATCCGTGGGCGTCGGATCGTTTTTCACTACCACATTTTTTACCACCAGAAACGCCGCGACAGCTACTATCAGGACGATAACGGCGATGATCGTAACTTTATATTGTTTCATAGATGTCTCCTCTTAAGCCAGACGACCAGACCGCAGCTGAGTATGATCAGAGGATAAACGATTATGCAGCCGATCGCTATCCATCTGCTCTGCTTTTCGGTGACTGACACTGTCGTTGTATTGTAGATCTTGGCGTCTATCTCCGTGGCTTCATTTTCAAGAGTCGATTCGTACATCCAGTTCACCGCTTTGAGAAGCAGCCCCGACATCCTGTTGCCGTACTGATAATGGTCGACAACGTTCTCGCTGGAGCCCGAAAGGATTATCTTCGCTTCAGTCGTTCCGCCGAAGTATTCGCCTGACGCCATGACCGTCTGGATGCTCTCTCCCGATTCCTTTCCTCCGGGGATCGAGATCGTTTTTGCGTCGCGTGTGGTCTGTACGAGCGGATAAGAATCGCATCTCTGTATTCCGTCGTCGACCAGAGAAATGCTCCTCGAGTTTTCGACAGTCACTTCCGTGTTCGGGATCGTTCCGAAAGCGCCCTGTGTGATAGTCGTCGTTTTGAATGCGTATGTGTTGCCCGCGATGCTCTTGCTGCTGGCTTCCTTTACGATATCATTGTTTATTCTCAGCCCGAACAGATTGAAAATATAATTGAAGTTCGGAAGATCAGTCCCGGCATTATCCGTATCCATCATGAATACGGCGCTGCCTCTTGAATTGGCGAACCATTCCTCGAGCTGCTCTGTAGCCCTTGCGGAGAGATCCTGTTTGGGTCCCATGAAGAACAATATCGCCGCGTCGCTCGGGACACTTTCCTTAGTCAGATCGATCTCGCTGACCGAATAACCCATGAATTCGAGGTCGAATGTGAGCACAGAGAATTTCGACATCGAGCGCTCGCCGTATCCGGTCGAGAAATAGATCGCCGGAGCGCTTTCCTGCGTGACGTGTAAAACGGCCGCGGTGATGACTGTCTCCACCTGAACTCCCGAAACATAATCGAATCCGTATGTGGTATCAGCTTTTGTGGCAAACATTTCCGATATCGAAACTATCTTCGCCTTGTCGCCGCATTTTACTATCACGTCGCCTTCGCCGCAGTCAGAGACGAGAGTCGAGATCTGTGTATTGATCACTCCGTCTTTTTCAATGAGAGCTCCGAGAACGTCAGTTACGACTGAAGGGTTCTTGTTCGGATCTACGTATTTTACATCGATGCAGTCGTATCTGTCGTAGATATCGAGGACCTTAACGACGTTTGAGATATCGTAATCTGTAGAATATGCGTTGGATTCGGCCTTTGTTCTGTCGAGCAGGACAGTCATTTCGACCTTCTTGTTTCCGTCCTTTTCAAGTTTGTCCAGCATGTTTTTCGAAATGTCAGATATCGAATACAGCTTCTCTGACGTAAAATCGAGCGTCATCGGCAGCTTCTCCATAAGTACTGTAAAAAGCACTGCGACAACTACCACGACTATCGTGAGCACTATCGCATTTGTACCGAACTTGAACGTTCTCTTGGTCTTGTCGGAAAGGTGTCTTTTTTCTTTTTGTTCGTTAGCGTTTTTCATTTTAAGAGCACCTCCTTATCAGTTCCAGCGTTTGCGTTCCATATTCATGATCGTCACGAAGAGGATGACTGCCGTGAATACGATGTAGAATATCAGCGAAGCTATATTGAATGCTCCGGCCGCAAAATCGTTATATCTGGACGAAAGAGATATCCAGATGAGTATCTTGCCCCAGGTGCCGCCGACTACAGCGCCGACCTGTTGAGTGTACAGCATTGCGAGCAGTAAAACGATGCCCGATACAGCAGCGACTATCTGGTTCTCTGTCATCGAGGACGTCAGCATACCTATCGAAAGGAACGAAGCTCCCATCAGTGTGAACGCGAGGTAGCCGCCTATGATAGCGAGCCACGGAACTGTGCCTGATGTTCCCACTATTATTGACATTATTATCGGATATACGAGCGTGAGGGCGACCATGATGAAGAGCACCACAAACGCCGCGAAGAATTTTCCGAGGACTATCTGCCAGAAAGATATAGGCGTGGTACGCAGAAGAACTTCCGTTCCGTTTTTCTTCTCATCAGCGAGAAGCTTCATCGTGATGACCGGACAGAGGAAAACGAGGTAAGTCGTAAGGCCTGAAAGTGTCGCCTCGAATTCGACGCTGCCGGCTATGATATTGACTCTCCAGAAGAAATAACCGGTGATTATCATGAAGAATCCTATTACGCAATATGCCACGGGCGAGCGGAAATATGCGTTCAATTCTCTCTTAAAGATCGTTTTCATATATCATATCCCCCTCTCCGCGTTGTCTTTTGACGTTATCTCAATGAACGTCTCTTCGAGCGTCTTCGAATCCGCCCTGATCTCCATTATCGGATATCCGGCGTCCGCAAGCGCTTTGAACACTTCTTTTCTGACATCCGTATCTGTTCTCGATTCCACTTTGAACATCGAAAGTTCCCCTGACGTTCTCAGCAGTTCAGCGTTCTTAACTCCTCTTACCTGACGTAAAATGTTGCTGCATTCTGCCTTCGGTCCCGCGATCGTGATGTGGAACGATGTGACCTTTCCGGTGCCTGTTCCCGCAAAATCCGCGACATTTCCGGATGCGGCTATTTTACCTTTGTTTATGATGACGACTGACGAGCAGACGGCGCTTACTTCGGAGAGTATGTGCGTGCTCAGGATAACTGTGTGTTCCTTTCCGAGAGCAGCGATCAGTTTTCTTATTTCAACTATCTGCTTCGGGTCGAGACCTATCGTGGGCTCGTCGAGGATCATTATCTTCGGATTTCCGACCATCGCTTCAGCAAAACCGACTCTCTGTCTGTATCCTTTCGAGAGGTTTTTGACGAGTCTGCCTTTCATGTCTCCTATTTTTACGAGATACATGATGTCGTCGAGTTGGGAGCGTCTGATCTTTTTGTCGACGTCCTTGAGTTCGCAGATGAATTCGAGATATTCACCAACCGTCATATCGCCGTAAAGGGGCGGCAGTTCCGGAAGATATCCGATCCTTCTCTTGACCTCCTTCGGCTTTTCCATGATGTCATATCCTTCGACTAAAACAGTTCCCGCAGTCGGCGGCAGGTATCCGGTGATCATATTCATCGTCGTCGATTTTCCCGCTCCGTTAGGTCCCAGAAAGCCGAGTATCTCCCCGTCAGGTACGGTAAAACTAATGTCGTCAACGGCATTGATCTGTCCGTATCTTTTTACGAGATTTTTGATCTCAATCATTGTGCTTCCTCCAGTCAGTTGGTTGTTGCGCTTTCCGCTGTATTTATCACTTTATGATCTGCACATATGAGGCGCCGTCTCCGAAAGGATCTATCTCAACGCCTGTGATGACCATAAAGTCGACAAAATATTTCTTGTTTGTATACTCCGTCGCGAGCTTAGTGTAATACGACAGCTTGTCCATCGTGCTGATGCTGTGATAAACGCTTCCGCGAAGAGACGTCAGTATTTCCGACGCTTTGGATATATTTTCCTTCGTCACGTACTGTGTGATCATTTCCTTGATGAATTCGACCTGCAGTTCTTTTCTGTAGCTGTCACCCGCGCTTCCGAGGTTGTTGCCCTCGCTGTCGAAACGTTTCCTCGTTCTTACGTAAAAGAGCGCTTCCTTGGGTGACAGATAGTTTCTGCCCTTTGGAACGAGCAACTGGCCGTACTGATTGTATATATTTTCATCCACGGTGAGCCAGATGCCTCCGAATATCTTCACCATATCCATAAAACCGTCAAAATCGACGTAAACATAGTCGTCTATATGGAACGAATCTCCGAGCATCTGCTCTATGACCTCGCAAAGGAAGTTTATACCTCTGTTGTCAAACTCGCCGCCCTTGAAATTGATGACGTCCGAGCCTATGAGTTTTGCTATATTGAGTTTCTGGATCCCCTTGTTTTCGTACCAGCCTATTTTTTGAAGAGCAGAAACGATCTTTTCATCGTATACCACGTATGTGTCTCTGGGGATGGATATTATTTTGATCGTATTGGCGGACTGGTCGATGCTCACTATGAATATCGAGTCGGTGAGTCCGGCCGATTCGTCTGCGCCGATGACCAGGACGTTTCTCGCGTTCGGCGAAAGCGCAAAGTCAACGTATGCCTGTTCTCTGAGGTCGCCGAATTTTCCCAGCTGTTCAGGCTCGGGCGTGGATGAAGGCACGTATGTAGGCTGAGGTTCGTTCTCGTTTTTTCTGTATGAGGACATATCTATCAGCGGCGAGCCTTTTTCAACAACATAAACGCCCTGTGCCTTTCCGTTCGGGAGTTTATTGTACATAAAGTTCAAAAACGGCATCCCATAGGTAAAATATGCCGCACCTATGCCTATCACCAGCACAGATGAGATCAATAATGCGATTACGGAACCTTTTACTTTCATTTTGACTGCTCTTCTCTTCTTTTTCTTTTGTTGTTATTTGCCGTGCGCTCCGGCTTTTTCGGGATGGAAAGTGGGCACGACCTCCGCTAAACATTTTACCACCGTTTCGTCATCTTTGCCAACGGCGTCGCGAAGGACGGACAGTTTCTCTTCGACCTGTTCCATCGTATATGTCTCTGGTTTTGCGATGAAAATGCCGTCGTGAGACGATTTCGTCGTTCCCTCTTCTGCCTGCATGAGCTCTTCGTAAAGCTTTTCGCCAGGCCTCAGTCCTGTGTATTCTATCTTGATATCGACATCGGGAGTGTAGCCTGAAAGCCTGATCATATCTCTCGCGAGATCGTCGATCTTTACGGGATCGCCCATGTCGAGTATGAATATTTCTCCGCCTTTTGCCATTGCGCCTGCCTGAACGACGAGCCTCGCCGCTTCAGGGATGGTCATAAAATATCTTATTATATCGGGATGTGTGACCGTAACAGGCCCCATCGCGGCTATCTGCTTCTTGAAAAGCGGTACGACGCTTCCGTTGCTTCCCAGAACATTTCCGAATCTGACAGCCACGTATCTCGTTTCGCTCACTTTATCCATGGCAGTGATGATCATCTCGCACATTCTCTTTGTGGCGCCCATCACGTTTGTCGGGTTGACTGCCTTGTCCGTGGAAATGAAGACGAACGTTTTAACATGGTTCGCATCAGCGGCTTTAGCGAGGTTGTATGTGCCGAAAACGTTGTTCTTTACCGCTTCACCGGGGCTGTTCTCCATCAGCGGAACGTGCTTGTGAGCTGCCGCGTGGAAGACGACCTGGGGATTTTCCTTTTTGAAAATAGCATCAAGCCTCTTGTAATCCCTGACGGATCCGATGTAGGAAATAAGTTCCGTCTCTGTTTTCATCTGTCTCAGTTCGAATTCGAGATCATAAACATTGTTCTCGTAGATATCGAAAAGCACGAGTCTCGCAGGCTTGTAATGCAGGATCCTGCGGCAGAGTTCCGAACCTATCGAACCGCCCGCGCCCGTCACCAGAACAGTCTCTCCCTCCAGATACTGGCAGATGCTGTCTATGTCTATATGCGTCTCTTTTCTGTGTAAAATATCGTCTATACTTACGTCTCTCAGCTTTGAAGCCTCGATATTCGCGTTTTCGACCATATCGGAGATGGACGGGAGTATTTTCAGTATGCATCCCGTGTGCTTGCATTTATCGATGATCGAGGAAAGATCTGACGGAGAAAGTGACGGTATCGCTATGATTATCGTATCAGCTCCGAGATCCTTGACGAGTTTTTCCAGATCCTGCGATGCGGAATAGACTTTTATTCCGAGCAGTTTGGACTGTATTTTCTGATTGTTGTTGTCGATAAAACCGACTACGAGATTGTTCTTTCTCGCCTTGCCGTTTTTAAAATCCGCAGCGAGAGTTCTTCCTTCGAATCCCGCTCCGTAAATTATTATTCTGTGCGTTTTAGCGCTGTTTTTCTTCTCAAACGAGTGAGACATCTCATCCGCGACTCTCGGGATTATCCTCGTCGCGACTGTCGCAAGCAGTATCAGTATGCTCGCGATTATCACGACTCCCCTCGGGATGATCTGCGAGTTCGAAGTCATTTTGGACATCAAAAATGCGTTGTACAAAAACGACAAAGCGGCCGCGGCAACATTTGCCAGCGCACATTTTAACGTATCGCCCAAAGTCGCATGCTTTAATAAAAAGGCATACATATCAGCGAAGAAAAATATTATCACGTATATCGCGGGTATAACGAGCGCCGGCCAGCTGAAGACAGCCTGCCAGACAAGCTTTACATTTTCCTGCGGGACATCCTTGAATCCCGGGATCTGCTCGAGTCGTATCAAAACGGCAAGAGCGTAGCAAACCGCTATCTCTATAACATCTATGGGTATCAAATACGCCTGTTTCAGCTTATATTTCAAACTTTTCAGCTCCTGTTTTCGACTGATGCGTTTTCTCTTCGGTAAAATGCCGCCGTGTAATACGCATACAAAGTATATAATATAACTAAAGCGGCGCGATGTCAAGAAATCAAAGAAAACAAATCCCCGCGCTTTCCGGCGCGGGGATCGGTATTTGAAGTTACATTTTATCTTTTGGCGATCACAGATTGTTTAGATACTGGGAAAGAAGTCCGCCGCCGACCACAGCGAAGACTATTGCGTAAATGATCCAGACCACTGTCATAATGATACCGATGACAAGACCGATCGTTCCGAGTATCTTTCCTGCCTTGCCCTTTCCGTCGATAGCATCTCCGGCCTGTTTAGCCTTACTGATGGCGATGGCTCCGAAAATTATTCCGAGAATGCCGGCCTCGCAGAATATCATCGCGAGGATGCCCATCACCAGCGCGGGTGTGGTGTTTACAGGTGCCTTTGCAGGAGCAGCTTCCTGAGTCACGGGTGCAACGGGAACAACGGGAGTCGCGTAGACGACCTGCTGTGCCTGCTCAGCCGCTTCCTGAGCTTCCTCTTTAACTTCTTCAACTTTTTCTGCCGCTTTAGCCGCCGCTACAGGTGTGCCGCAGTTTTCGCAGAATTTTGCGCCTTCCGCTATGAAAGCTCCGCAATTTGAACAAAATGCCATATTGTTTCCTCCTTAACGCCGCGTCTCTGCGGCTGATTATTGATTGATATTATGATACTCTATTTTTTGCGTGAAATCAATATATCGTCGAATTTTTTCTGTTTTTCGCGTAAAAATGCCTCATTTTGGGCTTCAGTCCTGAAATCCGGTGTAAAATCGAGGCCAAGAGGCCCATACTTGCTGCCTGCCAGCTCGTTGAATTTTAACAGTTCGACGCGCTTGATGCCCCGGCCGCAGGAAGATATATATTCTGCCGATCTTTCGAGGTTGTCGTCCGTGTCGCTGATGCCCGGGATCAACGGGATCCTGACAGTTATATTGTCCCTGTGTTCAGACAGATATTTCAGGTTGAAGAGAATGGTTTCGTTCGATGCTCCCGTATATTTTTTGTGAAGCCCGGGATCCATTATTTTAAGATCGCAGAACATCTCGTCCATATCGTTCACGGCGATGTTAAGGCACTTTTTGTTGTGTTCGCTTTGCGGATCGTAGCTGTAATAAAGGGCCGTCTCGCACATGGTTTTTATTCCTTCGGAGCGGCACAAAGACGCGATCTCGTGAAGAAAATCGGCCTGTACGAAGCACTCTCCTCCCGAGAATGTGACGCCTCCTCCGGATGTCTCAAAAAATTTTCTGTCCTTCTCTATGATCGAAAAAAGCTCTTCCGGGGCATATTCCTTTCCCGATAAAACGAGCGCTTCGGCGGGACACGCTTCGGCGCATCTTCCGCACGACCTGCACCTGTATCTGACAAATCCTTCTTCCGTATGACATTCCGGGCAAATATCACCGCACCTGCCGCATCCTATGCACTTGTCCCGGTAAAAAAGTATTTCCTTTTTCGTTTTCAACCCTTCCGGATTGTGGCACCATGCGCATCTCAGAGTGCAACCTTTAAAATACACGACGGTCCTTATACCCGGCCCGTCGTGTACGGAACTTCTTACGATGCTGAAAATTGTGCCCTTCATAACTTTTTACATTAACTTGCATCAGATGCAGGCGTGTTTCGTTCTGGCGATTATGTGGTCCTGCAGAGGTTTGCCTATGAGATTGAATTTCTGGCTGAAGCCGGAGACTCTGACGGCAAGATTCATATGCCTTTCGGGATGAGCCTGGGCGTCAAGCAGCGTTTCAAGGCTGACAGTGTTGAACTGAACATTCGATATGCCCTTAGCAGCGGAAGTCATGAGTATATCTGTCAGACAGTCTATATTCTCCTCCGAGAAAAGTTTCGGATCGATCTCCACTATAGCTGAAGTCGTTCCCGGAGTGTGCTTTGTCGGAAGCGAGGATATCGAATTCATAAGGGCGGTAAGTCCTTCTCTGTCCCTTCCCTGCATAGGCGACAGGCTGTATGCGA
Source organism: Mageeibacillus sp. UBA1257 (assembly GCA_002308775.1). Lineage (GTDB taxonomy): Bacteria > Bacillota > Clostridia > UBA1212 > UBA1257 > UBA1257. The sequence continues at coordinate 1,853 of DBVT01000122.1, read as the reverse complement.
GTATTTCGCCGTCTCGCCTTCCGTCTGCGGAAGCCATACATTTCGCTCCGTGCTCTATCATCCACAGATAGGTAAAAGGCTGCGCGTGCATCCTGAGTCCGGTCCTCTCTGATTCCCTGTCCATGCAGCAGCACGAGAACTCTATGATCTCTCCCGCGATGTCGTCCACACTTTTTATATCGTTTCCGTATTTGGGCGATTTGTTCACGAAATCGAGTCTCATCGCCTCGTCCGGCCAGTTGTTTTTAAGCTGGAAGACGAGCTGCTCCATCGTATAGAGTTTTTTGTCGTATACGAGCGTCTTTATCGCGGCAAGAGAATCCGCGAGGTTCGGAACGCCCATGAGCATCACGTGGTAATAGTCGTATTTTGCGCCTGAATCGTTAAAATCTTTTCCGCGTTCGACACATCCTTCGGTAAGGAGAGATTTTACCGGGCACGGATTGTTGTGATCTGACGAAGGCTTTGCGAGTTTGATCATCTCTGCGGTTTTTACTGTGAAATCGTCGATTTTTTCTTTAACTGCGGTAAAAAGGCTGTCAAAATCGCCGTATTTCAGTATGCTTTCGTCTCTCACGAGGTATTCGAGAGCTTTCAGCACGTTTATTCTCGAATTGACGGCATGCGGGTTTGATTTGCCCGGAATGACAGTTTCGACGCAGCCGATCGCAGTGTATTCGCAGGCGTCTTTGTGTGAGATCCCTCCGCTTTCGAGAGCCGGTATCATGACGTCGTCGTTAAAGAAGAAAGGAACTCCCTTTTGAACTCTGCCGACGACCTGAAGGGCCTTCTTAACGAATTCCCTGTCCGTGTTTTTGTCTAATCTGACGGAGATGCAGCGTACGAAATCGAGTTTTTCCGTCGCTTCGAGCATCATATATGACAACTCGTTCACAAGAGACTTTCCGTTTTCGTCGCGGCCTCCGACGCACGACTGCTGGACGTCATAATCCCTGTAGAGCTTGAGCCACAGGCAGCAGATCAGTTCAAAAGCGTCCTGCTTAGTGATCAGTCCTTCATCGATATCGTGTTTGTAATACGGGAAGAGTATCCAGTCGAGATGTCCCACGGAATTTGCGTTTATTCCGTCCTCCCAAGTGTTCACTATATGAGCGAACCATAACGCCTGGATCGCCTCTCTCAAGTTTCTCGCGCCTGATTCGGGGACTCTGTCGCAGACGGTCGCGATGTCTTCTCTCCCCATTTCGCGCGCTTTTTCCGCGTATTTTTTGCCAAGCTTCATCCCTGCTCTGCAGACAATTCTGAGCGCCTCGTAAAAATCGCTGTCGCCGTTTTTCTCAGCGTATTCGTTTACGTAATCGAGCATTCCGGAGAAGCCTTTTTCGACTATTTTTTGATAACCTATTACGCTGTGGTTGTTTGTGAGATTCCACTGATGCGCGGAATGCATTACTGTCATTTCTCCCGCGAGATCATCTATTTCTTTTCCGAATACGGGAGCAGGCCAATAATCGTAGCCGCAGTCCTTGACGGTCGTATCGAACATCCAGTCGATCTGCTCCTGCGTAAAACCGTTTTTGCGCATAAGATCGTCGTCGCGCTCTCTGTTGCCGCTGTATCCCCAATACGGTCCGTCGCCGAAATTGTATCCGACGATCAGCTCCCTCGGGTCGATATACGCAGACGAATTCTCAATTATGGATTCGACTTCCGCGGCATGAACGAGTATGTTCGATCTGTTTTCGGGATGAAGCTCTCCGAACTTTACCCTTCCGTATCTTCTCCAGAAATATTCCTGCATCGAAGTCGCTTCGGCTTCTGTTTTTATGTTTACAACGTCGTCGCGAAGCGATACGCATCTCTCGCTCAGCGTGTATTCTCCGCTGTTGAAT
>DBVT01000104.1:4671-5967 GCA_002308775.1 Mageeibacillus sp. UBA1257 | reverse complement strand
TTGAAAATTTGTTGTGACGCAGCCTGCCGACAGTTTCGAAAAAGTGTCGTGGCGCAGCCTTTATCTTTTCAATCCCAATTCCCTGTCCGTCTCTATAATTTGCTTTTTAATGTTTTCGATCTCTGCCGTATAGTCTCGTTTTTCGGAAAGTTCCTCTGTCAGGCGGCGCTTGCGAAGAAGCAGGTCGTCTGTTTTTTTCTGGAGACGCTTACGGCGATCGTTGAGACTCTCGAAGAAATTGTCGAGGCGTACGAGGATGCCCCTGTCCTTTTCTCCCATTTCGACGAAGTAGGAGCCGTTTTTCCTGAGCCAGACGAAAGGCTTCTCTTTTACCATATTTGAGGGCAGGACGACGTCGAATCCGCAATATTCGGCAATTTTACGCTCTGTTTCGGAGAGTTCGTTGTTTTCGAGGCCCTCGGCGATCGTGTTTCTGATCGAGCGTCGCTCATCCTGGGAATAGTCTTTAAAACTCGTATTGTAAACTTCGAGGTCCTTTTTGCAGTTGTTCAGAAGCGTGCGCTGCTCCTTGATGAGACCGGGCAGATCGGCGAGTTCCTGGGACATCGCGGCGCTCATGTCTCCATGCTTTTTACGAAGATTCGAAAGCCTGTTGTATTCGTTGATGAGCATGACTCTCTTTTTGATCAGAGGGTTGCCTACGGCGAGAGCCTTAACTTCGGCATAGTTGAGTACAGTGTCATCCACGTCGGAGCCGCTTCTCTGGTTGAGCGAACCAGAAAGGAGAGATGTGATGAACTGCTGTTTTGTCTCGAGAAGCTGCCATGAATACGCGTCAAAACTGCCCGAAGTTATATATCTGTAGATGAAAACTTCCTTGTTCGTATTGCCCTGCCTGATTATCCTGCCTTCTCTCTGGACCATATCGGCCGGTCTCCACGGCACGTCGAGGTGGTGCAGCGCGAACAACTTGTCCTGCACATTGACGCCCAGTCCGAGCTTCAGCGTTGAACCGAGAAGTATCCTTATGATGCCCTTCCTCATTTTATCGAAGAGTTTTTCCCTCTCGGCGTCAGTTTCCGCGTCGTAAATATAGGCTATCTCTTTCTCCGGAATGCCCTTTTCCTTGAGTAGCCTCTTCATTTCGTCGTAAATGTTGAACGCCTGCTTCGGCACGGAAATGTCGCAGAATATAAGCTGCGTTCCTTTGAAAGATTCTGTTTTTTTGTAAATATCGCAAACCACATCGACACATCTCGCGACCTTCAGTTTGTCGTTAAAAAGCTCATCCTCCATAACAAGTCTCACGTCCAGAGCGGCTTTTCTTCCGTCAGT
>DBVT01000104.1:292-4613 GCA_002308775.1 Mageeibacillus sp. UBA1257 | reverse complement strand
AAAAGGTAAGCTGCGAGCGCGGGCGATTTGCCTATGACTATGTCATTGTAGCCTTTGAATTCGGGCAGATCCTCCGAGTTGTGCATGATATGGAAGTCTGAAACGGACGAGAGCAGTGCCGTCAGTTCAGGCAGATTGTGGAACCTTGTAAAACGAGTCGAAAGCCTGTAATTGCTCGTGTCTACGTCTATTTCAAAATCTGTCGTCTTTTCCGCGAACATTCCGATCCAGCTGTCAAAGCTCTGCAGATCGAGCGCTTCGAGTTCATCAGGCTGCAGGTATTTCTGCATCACGTACGCGTCCGTCAGAGAGTTTGTTATCGGAGTGCCGGTGGCCATTACGACTCCTCCGCCGCCGTTTTTAGTCTGGATATAGTGTACCTTGTCCATCATGAGCGCGCATTTCGCGGAGCCTGTGCTCTTGATCCCCCTTATATTTTCGACCTTCGTGTCGACAGGCACGTTCTTGTAGTTGTGCGCCTCGTCCACGAAAAGCCTTGTGACTCCCAGTTCGTCGAAATAGAGGGAGGCCTTTTTACTCTCCTCTCTCTTCATAAGCTCCGTGTATTCTTTGTTTATCTGCTTTGAGAGCGTTCTGATGCCGTGGGTGATGTATTCCACTCTGTCAAGCTTTCTGATCTTGCGCTTTTCCTCTTCCAGCTTGTAAAAATACCAATCCTTCGACATCGGTATCAGGTCGAAGCAGCTGTAAGCCATTATTATCGCGTCGTAATCGTTGTCCCTGATATCTTCCAGCACAGCTCTCCTCTTAGCCGGTGTAAAAAGTTTCGGCTCGATGCACAAAAGCCTCGCGTTCGGATAAAGAGAGAGGAAAATGTTCTTCCACTGTCCTACGATATTGTTCGGAACGACGATCATATTTTTCTTCGAAAGGCCTATTCTTTTCAGCTCCATAGCGGCGGCAACCATGATATATGTTTTACCTGAACCGACGTCGTGAGCAAGCAAAGTGTTTTTGGAAAGCAGGATCCTCGCGATCGCGTCCTTCTGGTACTGATATATCTCGATCTCCGGATTCATGCCCGGAAAACGCAGAAATGTTCCGTCGTATACTCTCTTTTTGATGCTTCCGTATTTTTCGCTGTATATTTTTTCGAGGCGCGCTTTTCTCTTTTCGTCGCTCCAGATCCACTGTCTGAATTCTCTTTTGATGATCTCCTGTTTTTCCAGCGCCAGCACCGTTTCCGCCTTGTTCAGCACATACCTGACTCCCGAATTGTTGGTAAAATCGTCCTCGACGTCTTTTACCGCCACGGGTTTCATATTGAGCGTCCTCTCGATTATGTGAAGCGCTTCCATCCTGTATGTTCCGTATTTCGTATATGAGAGCGCGTTGCCGGTGTATCTCGTCTTTTCCGGTATCTCCCACGTGCCTGTTAAAAGGTCGTGCCTGACTCTTCCCGCGACTGTCCTCGAATAGTAATTCGGTCCGAGAAGGTACTGAATGAACGAATCGATGACGTCCGAAGGGACCCAGGGAGATCCGAGAGCGACGTATATTTCATCTGCTCCGGGAGACCTTTTCATGTTCTTTTTAAGAGCCTGAACGTTTCTGTCGAAATAGCCGTTGTACTTTCTGTCTGCCTCTTCGGCGGCCTTTAATTTCATGCTCAGATTGCCCGAGAGGTATTCATCTGCCGTTTCCCAGCCCTTGTAAAAACATTCTTCCCACGTCTCCGGATCCTGGTAGATCGAGCCCGAAAGATCGTCTATGACTTCGTTGACCGTCCTGCCGGTTATCGATGAAATGTATTCGATATCCACTCTTCCGAGCGATGAAAGCGACATAACAAGGCCGTCCGAGCTGTTGCCGGCGTGTGTTTTAAGCACTTTTTCGTCTTCTGCGTATCTGTTTTTCCAGCCTTCGGGAAGGACGCGCTCTTTGATCTTTTCGATCCTTTCCGCTTCAACGCGAGCTTTTTTCTTCTCCCTTTCGAGCCATGTGACAGCACCGTACGACCTTCTGTTTCGTAAAATGTTCCCGCTGACGATTGATCCGGAAAATTCGAACGGAAGCTCTTCCTCTTCGTCGCTCTTTTCGGCTGACGTGCCCCTTCTGGCTGCCGCCGCGATCTCCTCGGGCATCTCAAACGATCTGTCCGAAGAACCGTTTTCGTCTTCGTCCGTTTGAGAGTCGAGGATATTTTTTATCTCGTTCTCAGTCCTTCTGAGAGCTTCGTTTCTCTGGAGAGTTTTACGCTGGCGTTCCTCTTCGACTTCGCGCTGCTGGGAATTTTTCTGTATGCCGATAAGACGCTCCGTTATCGTTTTCAGAGAGTCCGCATTTATCTCCTCGCCGCCGTCGATCAGTTTCTTAAGGTAGTCGATACCCTTTTCGACTCGCACGGTCTCGGAAAGTATGCTGTTCGAAAAATCATTCTCAGCCATTACTAAGATATCAGGTTCGATCGTTTCGATTTTATTTTACGCTGAATTTGTATACCGTCGTTGAACTGTAAGGTCTGTCCGGTCCGAAAATGCAGCTCGGGACATCCGTTCTGTTAGGCGAATTCGGAAAATATCCCGGTTCAAAGCAGATCGCTCCCTGCTTCTTCGCTTCGACGCCGCCCTTGTATTTCACGCCTCCCATATGGTTGCCCGAATATACCTGCATGGCCGGTGCGTCTGTGTATATATCCATGACGATCCCTGTCTCTTTCGATCTCATAGTGACTGACTTTACGAGCGGTATGTCGTGTTTCCAGAGCATTTTACCGCCTGTTCCGTCTATATCGAAGCTGTGATCGATGCCGCCGGGGATCATAACGTGCTCATAATTTGTAAAAAGCGCCTTGCCGATCTGCTTTTCTTTTCTGAAATCGAAAGGCGTATCCTGCACGTCAAAAAATTCCGTGCTTATGGATTCGTCGTCTATGCCCATGAATCTGTTTGCGTTGATCGTCAGAAGCTGCCTCGAAATGTCCTGCTTTTCATACCCGTCCAGGTTAAAATACGAATGGTTTGTAAGCGCCATCGGCGTCATTTTGTCAGCCTCGGCCAAATATCTTATCGCGAGTTCCCCGTCAGCGGAAAGCCTGTAGACGACAGTCACGTCGACATTCCCGGGAAAGCCCTCTTCTCCGTCTTCGGAAGTATAATAAAACTTGATCCTGTCCGCTCCGCATCCGCACTGTCCCGCTTCCGAGCGCCAGATCTTTTTGTCGAATCCGCAAAATCCGCCGTGAAGCGTCCTCTTGCCGTCCTCGTTTTTTGAGATCTCGTAATCCTTCCCGTCGAGAGTAAAATGTCCCTTGTCGATCCTGTTTGCGTACCTTCCGACAGTGGCCCCCGTATATCCGTCGTTTTTAATATATTCCTCAGGAGAATCGTATCCGCATACTATGTCCTTAAGCTCTCCGTTTTTGTCAGGAACGTTCAAAGACACCATCGTCGCTCCGAGATCCATCACCGTGACAGACACTCCGCATTCCGCCTTCATGGTGAAAGCTGTCACTTCACGCCCGTCGCTCAGTTTTCCGAAAAATTTCTTCTCAATAGACATTCTCAGCACTCCTTTCGATTTTTCCCAAAAAAATCGGTAAAGAACCGGTAATTGATTATTCTATCATATCCGCGTCAAAAATGGAACAGTTTTCAAGCCGGATCTGCGCTGTTACCGTTCAATTTTTGTCCTTTTTCGTGTATAATATCTGCCGTACGGCCTGTTCGGAGACGATCGGCAATAATAAAAGGAAACGCAAACTCATGTATACCGCACTGCTGATCATCATTTATCTCGCTTTCGTAAGCCTCGGACTGCCCGATTCTCTTTTGGGAGCCGGTTGGCCCGTGATGCACGAAGCTCTCGGCGTACCCGTCTCTCACATGGGTATAATTTCGATGGTGATCTCGGGCTGCACGATAATCTCAAGTGTCTTTTCAGACAGACTTACGAGGAAGTTCAGCACGCAGATCGTAACGGTCGCAAGTGTATTCTTGACAGCTGTTGCTCTTCTGGGTTTTTCGTTTTCGAAAAGCTTCCTGATGCTCATCGTTTTTTCCGTGCCTTACGGTCTGGGAGCCGGATCCATTGACGCGGCGTTGAACAATTATGTCGCCCTTCATTATACTTCTCGCCATATGAGCTGGCTTCACTGCTTCTGGGGCGTCGGCACGATCATCAGCCCTTTTTTCATGCGTTACGCGCTTAAAACGTCCGTTTGGAACAACGGCTACAGGATCGTTGGGATGATCCAGTTCGTCATATGTTTGATACTTCTTTTTACGCTGCCTCTGTGGAAGCGTAATCAGAAAAAGGAAGAAATAAGATCGAAAAGCATCGGCATCACCGGAGCGCTTAA
>DBVT01000104.1:154-285 GCA_002308775.1 Mageeibacillus sp. UBA1257 | reverse complement strand
ATCAAAGGCGTCCCCTTCCTTCTGACCGGATTTTTCGCATATTGCGCGGCAGAGGCGACAGCGATGTACTGGGCAAGCACTTATCTCGTCGAGGTTAAAAACGCGGACCCGAAGATCGCGGCAGGCTTTGC
>DBVT01000104.1:0-140 GCA_002308775.1 Mageeibacillus sp. UBA1257 | reverse complement strand
TGCATCGGCCTCACTTTCGGACGGTTCATAGGCGGATTTTTCATGAACAAACTGGGCGACCGTAAAATGATAATCATCGGCACGTGCGTCCTTACTGCGGGTATCGTTTTACTGATGCTGCCCGTGGAAAAATCGATCTT